>CAZEAN010000042.1:40405-47251 GCA_964510225.1 uncultured Isosphaeraceae bacterium | reverse complement strand
GATCTTTCATGCTACGGACACCCCTATGCTCAAACACCAGCGCTGGACCAACTCGCGGCGGAAGGGACTCGATTCACGCAATTCTACGTGACAGGCGTTACCTGTTGTCCGAGCAGAACGGGATTGATGACCGGCCTTTATCCGGCTCGCTATCAGGAATACCCAGCGGGCTATGGATTCGGTGATCGGATCACGGTGACGGATCTGCTAAAGAAGCGAGGGTATCGTACGGGGCACTTCGGCAAATGGCACATCGGACCCGAGACTGAAAACGTCTATGGGATTGATGAGTACCAAAGTGGGAGTGCCAAAGGTGATCCTCGAGGCCGGGATGCAAGCCTATTCGATGCCGCAATCCAATTCATCAAGACAAATGCTGACCAACCGTTGTATGTCAACGTTTGGGGACACGCAACGCATTATCCCGTCAACACCCATCCCGCACTTGTTGAGAAGTTCGAAGAAGTCATTGTGGATCGATCTGACTTTTCTCCGGCAATGCAACAGAAGTTCGACGAATGCCTGAGCATTGGAGGAGAGCTCAATGCCTCGATGCGCGAGTATATGGCTGATGTCTGGTCGATTGATCAGAATGTAAAACGACTCCTCGACACCGTCGACGAACTTGGGCTCCGGAAGAACACCATCATAGTCTTCTCGAGCGACCACGGCCCTGCTCCTGTCCTGTTGGGAGCAAAGAAGGAGGCCAAGGAGTTTTCGGCAAATATGTTGGGATACGCCGGAGAGCTTCGAGGAGGCAAGCATGAGCAATATGAGGGTGGTGTCCGATCACCGTTTATTATTCGATGGCCGGGTCATGTAAAGGAAAACTACGTCGATGAACGTAATGTGATTTCTGGAATTGACTGGCTACCCACGTTGTGTCGGATTGCGGGGATTGATGACCTACCCCCTGACCTTGATGGAGAAGATGTTTCCGATATCTGGCTCGGTGCCACACGGGAACGGACTAAGGCACTTTTCTGGAAGACAAGCTCACCAGCGAGTGGCCCATCGATCCGAGCCGGCAATTGGAAACTCCACCTCAACCCGAGGCGCGGAAACGGGGTTGAACTTTACAATCTCGCCATTGATCCTTCTGAAAGTCAGGATCTCGCCGCTGAAGAGCCAGAAGTGGTCGACAGGTTATCCCGCAAGGTGACCCAGTGGGTAGCAACGTTACCAACCCGCTACAATAAAGTTAATAACGAAAAGACCAGAAAAAAGACAAGGCGACGTCGTTGATCCGGAGCAATGAATCAGTTGGCACTGGGAATTAATGGAATGCCAATACTCCCCCTCACACTCCTCTTCCTGACCATCTTTGGATCGCAAGACCGACCGTCTCTCTCCATTGACCCGAATGTCTCCCGTAGTGAGGCCTATGCTGAACTCAGGACAGCCGCAGCTCCCTCGGAAGCGCGATTGAGCAAACCAGAGGGGCTTTCAGGTCGTGTTGTCACGGGCTATCAAGGATGGTTTCGGGCTGAAGGCGATGGTTCTGGCTTAGGATTCAACCATTACAAGAAAGGCCGATCGTTCGAGCCCGGCAATTGCACCATTGATCTCTGGCCCGACCTCTCCGATTTCGACCCGGATGAACGCTTCCCGACTAACTTTCGATACGAGGATGGGCGGACTGCTTACGTCTTTAGTTCGATTCATCCCAAAACCGTAGACCGACATTTTTCTTGGATGGCCGGGTACGGCATCGACGGCGCATTTGTGCAGCGATTCGGAGTACACGGTGCTAAAGAGCGTCAGGACTACCGGAGTCTCAAATTCGAGAATCGGAAACTTGTGTTATGCCGTGATGCAGCGATCCGACACAGCCGCTCTTGGGTCTTGATGTACGACCTCTCCGGTATGTGTGATGAAGACTTTGATCGACTCGCAGAGGACTGGAAGGAACTCCGGCGGAGGATGCAATTGGGGACCGACCCCAACGACTCGGCCTATCTACATTTGCACGGCAAACCACTTGTCGCCATTTGGGGTGTTGGCTTCAGCGACGATCGGGCCTACGGACTAGAGAAGACGGAATGGTTCATCCGTCTCCTTAAGAACAATCCTGAGTGGGGTGGTATGAGCATTATGCTCGGTGTCCCCTACTTTTGGCGCGAACAGAAGCGTGACGCCACCGCCGATCCCAAACTCCACTCCGTCCTCAAGCTCGCGGACGTCATCAGCCCCTGGTCCGTAGGACGTTACCGGAACGGACAGCCCCAAGCGGAAAGACTCATGGAACACCAGCGGGATGACCTCGAATGGACTGAGAAAGAGAAGATCGGATATCTCCCTGTACTCTGGCCGGGCTTCAGTTGGCAAAACCTTCAGGGTAAACCGCTCGCAGGGATTCCACGCGAGGGTGGGAGGTTCCTCTGGCGTCAATTCGTGGCGACGACGATGGCCGGCAACCAAGCTGCCTACATCGCCATGTTCGACGAGATTGATGAGGGGACGGCGATCTTCAAATGCACCAGCGAACCGCCGGTCGGAGCGTCCACCTTTCAGACGTTCGAAGGACTACCCAGTGATCACTATCTCTGGCTCTGTGGTGAAGGTGGGCGACTCCTTCGAGGCGAATTGCCGAGTCGATCGCCCCGAGCCATAGAACCCAGCCTCTTACGGACCTCGGAGCCGAAATGAAATTTAGAGTTGCCCTCATTGTTTTCCTACTCTTCAGTCTCAATCAAGCGACGGCACAAACACAACCCAATGTGTTGTTCCTCGCTGTCGATGACATGAACGACTGGATCGGGTGTTTGGAAACAACGCCTCGAGCGATCACACCAAACTTCGACCGGCTCGCCGCTCGCGGTGTTGTGTTTACAAACGCACACACAGCAGGAGTATTCTGTGCTCCAAGCCGTGCCGCAATCTTCACTGGACAGTATGCATCAACCACGGGCTGCTATCGGACTGCGAATTACTTCGTCGATCACCCTGAGATCGACCCACTCCAGGTCAGTTTTGCAAAAGCCGGTTACGCGACCTTTGGAGCCGGCAAGTTGTTTCACCATCCTGCGGGTGCGATTGATCTCCGTGGCTGGGACGAGTTCTTCCTACGAAACCAGAGCCAGCGTGAAGGAGGGTGGCCGCTAGACTCCTGGAGTAAAGGAACGCCGTTCCCCGATCCATTCCCCAACAGCGTCTACAATGAAGGTCAAGAGATTACTGGCGGACTCTTTCTGGAATGGGCAGCCATTCCCAACGACCGAGAAGAGGAGATGGCGGATACGATCCGGATCAACTGGGCCGTTGAGAAGCTTAAGGAAAAGCATGATCAACCGTTCTTCCTTGGTGTTGGGATCTACGCACCCCACTTTCCCAATTACTGCCCTCAGAAATACTTCGATCTCTACAAACCTGATCAGATTACATTACCGCCCTATAAAGCTGATGATCTCGAAGACCTTCCATCAAAGATCAAAAAAATCAAGACCGCGAGGTCAAGGATCCATCAGAAGCTCGAGGATTTGGGTGCTGTCGACGACGCGATTCATGGATACCTCGCTTGCATCAGCTATGCCGACGCCATGATGGGACGTGTTCTCGATGCCCTCGAATCGAGCCTCTATGCTGACAATACCATCGTGGTGCTCTGGAGTGATCACGGATACCACCATGGTGAAAAGGGGGACTGGGGCAAGCATACACTTTGGGAGCGGACTTCGAATGTCCCCTTCATCTGGGCTGGACCTGGTGTTGCTCAGGGCAAAAAGTCTGACGTCACTGTTAGCCTCATTGACATGTACCCAACGTTGGTCGACCTTTGCGGAATGCCAACACCGGATCAGCATTTGGAAGGTGAATCGCTCGCGGAGACTCTCGCCGACCCCACATCAGCACAAGATCGGAATATCTTTCTACCGCACATGAATCCAGGCGAATATGCGGTGATCAATCGTGATTGGCGCTATATTCGATACGGCGAGGATGGCGAAGAGCTGTACGATTTACAGAATGATCCGAACGAGTGGTACAACCTCGCCACGAACCCCGACTACACCTCGAAGAAGGAAGAACTAAGGCAATACGCTCCTCTTACTTTCGTCGAACCCGTCCAGAATCTCAACCCACGTCGAGACCTCGTCATTGAGGGAGAATCTTACCACTGGGAAAAAGGTGAGGGTAACTACAGTCCAACACCCAAGTACTTGCCGTACACAGAGTCATCGAATAAATAGCCGGATGCGAGACGTAGAAGGAACGTCCCTTTTATCGTTTGTAATAATCTGAACACACATGTCTCCCCGGCTGGTTACGAACGGATTCAGACGCCTACACTTCCTGCACGCGCGGCTGAAAGCATGACCTTCTTCCATGCGTTCTGTCAGTACCCCGTTTGTGGTCTCACAAGAGCGTCTTTTCTTCACGGTCTCTATCCCGAGGTGACGGACATCCTCGATAATACGGCTGACATCCGGAACACTCGTCCAGACTCAATCTCAATACACTAATTCTTCAAGCAGGAACGCTATTGGACTGCGAGTGTGGGAAAAATCTTTCATTCGCCTCGACGGGAACCAGGTAAAGTTGCGTGGAACGAATACTACCGTTTTGAGAATGACGAACTGCCGATCGTCACCGAGGCAAAGAAAAGGTTCGAGGCGGAAATCGGCTCGGTTGACCCTGCTCCAAACCGCGCCAAATGGAGAACGCTTCGCAACGAGATCGCCGCTCTCCTGAATGCCCAGACACCTCCCGGGTTCGGGAGAAGTGGGCTGGAGGATTTTCAGCACGAGGACGGTAACAATGTCCGCCAAGTCGTCAGATGGTGAGAGCAGAAGTCTTTCGGCGATAAACCGTTCTTCATTGCGCTCGGCATTCAGAAGCCACACGTCCCGTTCCTTGCTCTAGGGAAGTATTTCGGTCTTTACCCCACCGACTCGATCTGCTATCAACCTGATTTCTCAGAATTGTGGGATACCATTCCTCGAGATGCCATTTCGGGACGCTACAAAGCGTTCGGATTTGAATTAGGGGTCGAGAATGACCACCGCCGTCGCAAGTACATGCAGGCTTACCACGCTTGTGTTTCTTTTATTGATGCTCAACTCAGAATTGATGAGCCGCTCAGAATCCGGCTCATCAGAACCGATTCAACGGAACAACTAATCCTCGCATGCTGACTTCGCCTAAGCGATGAATGGTAGGTTGATACCCGATCTTCAAAAGTAACCCGACACTCTCAACCTTAAACACTGAGAGTGTCGGGTCACGACGGTTCGCGGCGACTGTACAATAAGGTTGAGGGTTCCTCAACGACAGATGACCTCGCTTTCTACTCATGATCGACTGTTCAGTTTGGAAGCTGAGGAACTCAGGGAAGTGAATGAGAGGGCTGCGCAAGGTCTGGTGGAAAGCGGACCAGGAAGGATGGGGAGTGATCTATGGCGGATTTAATTGGTTACAACGAGTGGAAGAAGCGAACCCGGATCACAATCGGACGACGAGGTACTAACCTTCAGGCCGTCGATAGTGCCTTGCGAGCCTTCGAACGTGAGACTAACCAGAACAAGCGAGAACAGCTCAAACAACGAGTCAAACTTTCCCTTGATGCATGGAAGCTCGAAAAACGCCAGATGAGCGGGATAAACGATCCCGACGCCTGGAGGAAAGACCGTCGGAATTGGGATAAAGCCGTCTCTGAGTTAACCGCGCAGCTTGAAGGCCATCCAGACCGGATCGATCCGGTCCCCGAGTTCATGGAAGCGGAACTCGAAAAAACGCGACTCGGGGTCATCTACCTCTTTGGACACATTGACCTTCCACTGAACCTCACATCTTCGCTGATCGGGACCCTGATCGACATCTCCGTTCCTGCCTTGACCTTTGCCGCTCCCATGGACGCTCACGGAGTGAATGTCAACCTGCTCCATCCAAAGCACTTGAGTTCGGGTGCGAAATCGATCGCCGACAACGATTTGATCTTCGTCTCTGGCGCCGCAATGGGTACGAAGAGCTTGATCAAAGATCCACTGGTTCGAGGGACGGGCACGCAGTCTGAAGACGCAATCTATGGAAAGGATGAGCATTCCCAACTCTTAGGACTTCGGACGGGCTTCGTGAACTTCGCAAAGAAAGTCGGACGGGGTCTTGCGCAGAAGTTTACCACGGTTAAAGGCTGGGAAATCTTCCTGGAGAGTGCTGTCCAAGGAGCAATTAGTATCCTGGCTCGGGAGCTTTACAAGAACGCAGTCTCGTTCATCGCGGGCGGCTTGAACCTCGCCAAAGGGGTCATCAAGGTCGTTGATCAAGCAGTGGCACGTGTTCGCTCTTGGTCCCTGGGTAAAGATGTTCAAGTGCTTAGCGGTCATCCATCAACGATCGTCAACGCGATTCACAAAGGGATGAATCAGAGTATGGGGGAGGGACTCGTTCAAGCGCTCAAGGGGATCGGTGACATTGCGATCCAGTATGGGGTCAATGTGGTGGCTGCGGGGATGGGAACGATCGCCCGGACGTTCTATGACCTCATCGTGACCGCCTTTCAAAAGATCACGCTCTTGGTGATGAGGATCATGGAGATCCTCGGAATGCGGCAGACCTTCACCGAGGCTCGGTCACAGTGGCAGAACCGCGACGACGAGCACGCACTCCATAAAAACCCAACGAAGTTTGCGCGGTGGTATCGAAAGCATGTTCAGTCCGTCCCCGCGCTGGCTGTGTTGACGCTCAACAGTGGGATCTGCGGCGATAAGATGCACTTCCTCTCTCTCTTCGAAGACTCAGACCTGCTCGCGAAGCACTTCAACAATCCGATGAACAGTTCGACGTTTATGGATGAGAGCTTGCCCCAGCTTCAGCAAAAGTTCGATCGAGGGGTCCAGTTTGTCGACG
>CAZEAN010000042.1:0-40395 GCA_964510225.1 uncultured Isosphaeraceae bacterium | reverse complement strand
TGAATGACAAATTCGCCCATAAGCTGCGGTTTCTCGACGACATGAAGGCCTGGGGTTCCGAGAATCTCAAACGACTCAAGTATCCGTTCATCGGCCAGACCAAGATCGTCGGAGAGCTCTTAGAATTTGCCAAGCAGCACACTGACGCCAACCGCCAGGGTGCCATCCGTCAACGCCTGATTCGATTCGCAACCACCTGATTCACCCTCGGATTGAGAGGGAGCGGTCGTTCTAGTTGTTAATCAAAAAGGCGACGTGACCAAACAGGGTAGGTCCGGGCCCATGCGCGACCCAGTCCTGCCTCGACAGGAACGACCTGGATTGATTGAATCGAGGCGACTTGCGTGACTGAATCGCCCAAGGACTCTGGTTGGGCATCAGCGATGACGAGTTCTCCAGGAGGAACCTCAAAGCTCATCCAAATAAGAGGCGCACTTGCAACATCAAGCCGAGGCTCTCCGTTCACCCGGATTAACTGCTGGCGATATTCGACCCAATCCCCTTCCGTCGCAATGACAACGGCAATCGTACGTGATCGCTGATTTTTCTGCGAAGTCTCAACCCAGACCAAGTCGCCAGCGCTCGGTTTGTTGGACTCAAATGCACAGCGGTTCACAAGGTAACCGATTCCTTCTTCTTGCACCGGCATGGCGAAATGGCTGGCCGCGACGAGAAGAGGACCGTACCCCACGAGACCAATCCCAAAGCTACTCGCAAACCACCGCGCTCCGATTCCAAACCCCGGGAACGCCGAGACGTGCGTTGCTTGCGCTACCGACGTAATATGGGTAAGAATCGCGAAGAGGAGAATTAAGAGCCCAGGAATAGACCCCCAAGCGAAGAGTCCGACCGCCAGACTCACCACAAATGTCCCACCCAAGACCCGCGCTCGACTCCGCTCACCGAGCGCCCACTGGGACCATCCGGGGACGAATACCCTTAGACCTAAACAAAAGGACTGAGGTCGACTCTTCCCCTCCTGGTTCGGACGCGACGAGTCCGTTTTCCGCGTCTCCATGCCAAACTCCTCAGAAGAGCGAGCAAAGTGGACCACCACACAAATTAGAAAGAATCCGCAGGGTGCCTCCGTGCTAGGACATGTGTCAGAGCACGATACCCTTTTTATGATTCTGAGTCAAATTCGGTACGGTCTCCGAAATATTGGGCAGAATTTACTCCCACCTCACTTTTTGATGAGCACTGCGTTGCGAAGCTAGGAGTATTGTCCCAGGGCCTACGTAAAGTCTATGACGACCCTAGGGCATGATGAATTCCCGATCAATGAATCATGAAGCCTCCGAGGTCTCCACTGTTGGATTCCGCGTGATGTCTAAATCCGAATAGGGTCGAATCTCTTGGGCATCGAACGACCCCGATTAGGAATGGGCGTAAGTAACGATCTGGAGCAAACTTGACCGGTCTTCGCTCTCGGTTTATCATCACTCATGCTCCTTCACAAAGCGTTCTCACAAACATCATGCAACGATTAAGCTTCACACCTATAATTTTGGTTGAAGAAATCCAATCTATCCTTGATTTCTTCGGCTCGTTCGATACTTGGTCAATCTGAGTAAGCGTTGATCACTCAGGTTGCTTATCCAACCCTTACCAACCCATTGGCTCGACGGATTCGCTTGCCCGTCGACAAGGCGTGATCGGCTCATGGATAACCTCCGCGACGTCCGTAACATCGGGATCTCGGCACACATCGATTCGGGGAAAACCACCCTTACCGAGCGGATCTTGTATTACTCAGGGAAGATCCACAAGATCGAAGACGTCCGTGGCGGCGGTGACGGCGCCAAGATGGACCACATGGAGCTCGAGAAAGAGCGCGGGATCACCATCACGTCTGCCGCAACGACCGTTGCTTGGAACGATCACAAGATCAATATCATCGACACCCCGGGCCACGTCGACTTCACCGTCGAAGTGGAACGGTCGCTCCGTGTCCTCGATGGCGCCGTCTTGGTGGTCACCGCAGTTGAAGGCGTCCAGTCCCAGACCTTAACTGTCGACCGACAGATGAAGCGGTATGGCGTCCCTCGGATCGTCTTCGTGAACAAGATGGACCGAACTGGGGCAAACCCGCAAAACGTGATCTCGATGGTCGAGCAGAAGCTTGGTCTTACTGCGGTCCCCTTACAGATTCCGATCGGGATCGAATCCGCCTTCGAAGGAGTGGTCGACCTCTTAACGATGGAGGCCGTCTATTTCGATGGTGAGAAAGGTGATGACGTCCGTCGCGAGGCAATTCCCGCTGACCTCGAAGAGCAAGCCAAACAGCGTCGCCAAGGGATGCTTGAGGCGCTTTCGCTCTACTCGGATGAGCTGATGACCATGCTCCTTGAAGAAGAGGAGCCGGAAATGGATCTGATCTTAAAGATCATCCGTGATGCCACCCTCGCGCAACAAGTGGCCCCGGTCTTGCTCGGCTCGGCTTACAAGAATAAGGGCGTTCAACCGCTAATGGACGCCATCAATCGCTTCCTGCCAAGTCCCCTGGATCGGCAGGTGAAGGCGATCGACAACCTTGACGAGCAGAGTCTGACCGAACTTGCGCCCGATCCTGACAAGCCACTGGTAGCGATGGCGTTCAAGCTCGTTGAAGAAAAGTTTGGTCAAGTCACTTACATGCGAACGTATCAAGGAACTCTCAAAAAAGGGGAGTTTTACATCAATTCGCGGACGAACAAGAAGGCCCGGATTAGCCGGATCCTTCGAGTTCACTCCGATGACCGGGAAGATATTGATGCTGCAGGCCCCGGCGATATTGTCGCGGTGATGGGGATCGATTGCGCCACCGGGGATACATTCTGTGGTGAAGGGATCAACTACTCGCTGGAGAGTATTTATGCCGCCGATCCGGTGATCGACCTCTCGATCAACCCGAACAAGCGAGCCGACTACGACAAACTCTCGAAGGCCTTGAACCGGTTCATGCGCGAAGATCCGACCTTCCGCGTCCATGTCGACCACGAAACGAACGAGACGATTATTTCCGGAATGGGTGAGCTTCACCTTGAGATCTATGTGGAGCGGATCCGTCGGGAATACAACGTTGACTGTACCATTGGTCAGCCGAAGGTGAGCTATCGTGAGGCCCCATCCAAAGAGGTTGAATATAGCTACACTCACAAGAAGCAGACCGGTGGTTCAGGCCAGTTCGGTAAGGTCGTCGGAAAGCTCGTTCCCCTTGCGGATGATGCGGAAGAGACCTTCGAGTTCGTGAACATGGTCACTGGTGGTCGAATCCCGAGTGAGTACATTCCCTCGATCGAGAAGGGCTTCCGGCGTGCCCTCGCCAAAGGTCCTGTCGCTGGTTACGAAGTGATCGGCGTCAAGATGGAACTCCACGACGGCGCTTACCACGACGTCGACTCCTCTGCAATGGCGTTCGAACTCTGCGGCTTCGACGCCTTCCGCGAAACCTTCCGGAAGGCAGACCCGTCGTTGCTTGAACCAATCATGAAGGTTGAGGTCGAGTGCCCGATCGAGTTCCAAGGGCCGGTTTCGGGCCAGGTCTCTTCGAAGCGAGGGATCATCTCGAACACGGAAACTCGCGAAGGTTTCGTCGTGATCTACGCGGAAGTCCCCCTCTCGGAGATGTTCGGCTACTCCAACGAACTCCGGTCGATGACGCAGGGTAAGGGCTCCTTCAGCATGGAATTCCACAAGTACCAACGCGTCCCGGGACGGCTCCAGGAAGAGATCATCAAGAAGGCTCAAGAAGAAGCAAACGCGGTCGGCTGATCGACAACCGCTCGCTCCATTGAGCAACCAACACGCTTCTGATTAAACGATCGGCCCCCTAGCTCAACTCCTTACTTCAAAGGCCCGTATCACGGATCAAGCGATCTGCGAGACGGGCCTTCTTCTTTCAAAGACGTCATCATTTGCAATTAGTCATGAAAAAACGTTCAACTCTGCTTTATCTCTGCCCTCTCGTGAGCGTTCTCTGCTTCCTCACCTCGTGTCAAGGCTCTCGTGAGCAATCACCGAGGCCAGGGATCGATCGATTAACCTTGACCGGCGCTGTGTCGGAATCCGATCCCACTAGTGCACTGCAACCGACTGTCGGTCGGAGAGTTTATGTCTCATCCTATTCGGTAGTTCATGTCGAACCCGGGAAAGAACCCGTTCCACTCTCAATCACGCTGAGCATACGTAACACCGATCTTGCAACACCGATTTACATTACCAAACTAAAATTTGTAGACACAGAAGGAACAATCGTCCGTTCCCTTCCCGATGAGCAGGTTTTCAAGATCGCGGCGCTCGGTACTGCTGAGACCTTGGTCCGAGAGCGTGATTTAGTTGGCGGCTCTGGGGCCAACTTTCTCGTGGAGTGGGTCGCGGAGTCGTCGGTAAGCCCACCTCAGATCGAAGCGTTGATGATCGGGCGCGAGCGTAACCAAGGAATCTCGTTCCTGGCCGAAGGAACGACGATTGGGATTTATCGTGATGGGGCAATCGTCCCGACCACGGTCCCTGAGGATCGTAATGACCGTAACGGGCCGTAGGAACCGAACTTTGGCCTCACGGTGAGCAGCGACTTGACAGCGGAGCATTCATGCGATTACCCTTTTAATCGCATGGACTTACGTTTGTTTCGACCTCAGACGCTGAGACTTGCGCTCGACTCGTGGGCCAGGTCCAGCCCATCGTGATTTCCACCACTACGCTCCGGGGAGCCGAGTCCGCCAATGCCTGTCGCGCAGAAACATGTTTATTCATTCGGAGGGGGAACTGCCGAGGGAACGGCCAAGATGAAGGAACTGCTCGGCGGCAAGGGGGCCAACCTTGCCGAGATGAGCTCAATCGGTATCCCCGTGCCACCTGGTTTTACGATCACGACCGAAGTCTGCGACCTTTACTACCAGAATGGCGAGAAGCTTCCTGACGAACTCACTCCCGAAGTCAAGGACGCCCTCGCCAAGATCGAGCAAGAATCGGGCAAGAAGCTCGGCGATCCCGAGAATCCGCTCCTTGTCAGTGTTCGATCCGGCGCCGCGGTTTCAATGCCGGGGATGATGAACACGATCTTGAACCTCGGTCTCACCGATGTCTCGACCGAAGGGCTCGCCAAAAAGACCGGGAATCCTCGGTTTGCCTTCGACGGTTACCGACGTCTCATCGACATGTTCGGTTCTGTTGTCATGGAGATCGATCACGACCTTTTCGAGCACAAACTGGAAGCACTAAAGCAATCAAAAGGGGTTGTGCAAGACACCGAGCTTAGCGCTGATGATCTTAAGGAACTCGTTGCCCAGTATAAGGCTGTTTACAAGGAGAGCGTTGGCGAAGACTTCCCCCAAGATCCGATGGATCAGCTTTGGAAAGCGATCATCGCTGTCTTCCGAAGCTGGAACGGTAAGAAAGCCCTCGAATACCGACGGATTGAAAAGATTCACGGGCTCAAGGGTACAGCCGTCAACGTTCAAGCGATGGCGTTCGGAAACACCGGAACAAATTCCGGAACCGGTGTTGCTTTCACGCGAGACCCGAATACAGGCGAAAACGACTTCTACGGCGATTACCTGATCAACGCCCAAGGGGAAGACGTTGTTGCTGGGATCCGGACACCGGAGCCGATCTCCAAGCTCCAGGAAGTAATGCCCAAGGTCTACGCCGAGCTGATGGAGATCCGGGGCAAACTTGAGCAGCACTACAAGGAGATGCAGGACATTGAGTTTACCATCGAGGATGGTACGCTCTACATGCTCCAGACTCGGACTGGCAAGCGAACGGGAACCGCCGCAGTCAAAATCGCGGTGGATATGGTCCGCGAAGGGTTCATCGACGAGAAGACTGCCGTTGCCCGAGTGAACCCGGAAAGTTTGAACCACCTTCTCTTGCCCCAACTTGATCCATCGGCTGATGTAAAGCCTGTTGCCCGTGGAATCGCGGCGAGCCCAGGTGGGGCCGCAGGTAAAGTCGTTCTCACTGCCGAGGAAGCCGTCCGACTCCGTGAAGCTTCCCCGAAGACGCCCCTATTGCTGGTTCGCAAAGAAACCAGCCCAGAAGACGTCGCGGGGATGGACGCCGCAGTCGGGATCTTGACCTCGACCGGTGGTAAGTCGAGTCACGCTGCGGTCGTCGCTCGAGGTTGGGGCAAGCCTTGCGTCGTCGGTTGTGACGCCGTCAAGATCGACCTCCGTAGTGAAACGATCTCGGTGAGCGGACAGACCGTGAAAGCTGGTGAGTTCCTGACGATCAATGGAACCACGGGCGACGTCATGATTGGCGAAGTCCCCACGATTCCGCCCAAGATGGCCGGTGATTTCGCCGTCTTGATGGAGTGGGCCGATTCGTACCGGACCCTGGGGATCCGAACCAACGCAGACAATCCGAAGGACTCTGCGAAGGCCCGCGAATTCGGCGCGATGGGGATTGGCCTCTGCCGGACCGAGCACATGTTCTTCGAAGGGCAACGGATCATCGATATGCGGAAGATGATCCTCGCTGAAACCGAAGCAGACCGTCGGAAGGCCCTCGACAGTCTCGAACCCTACCAACGCGATGACTTCATCGGTATCTTCGAGGCGATGGCCGGATTCCCCGTAACCATCCGGCTCCTTGACCCACCGCTCCACGAGTTCCTCCCGCACGACGAGACGGGCCAAGAAACTGTTGCTAAGGAACTCGGGATCGACCCGATCAAGGTCAAGCACCGGGTCGAGGAACTCCATGAATCGAACCCGATGCTCGGCTTCCGAGGCTGCCGACTTGCCATCAAATTCCCTGAAATCGCTGAGATGCAAGCTCGGGCGATTATTGAGGCAGCAATCGATGTCAAGAAGCGCGGCATCGAAGTTCTTCCCGAAATCATGATCCCGTTGATCGGGACCGTTGAAGAGCTCGCGATCCTCCGAGCTTTGACCGATCGGGTCGCTAAAGAAACGATCGCTAAGGCTGGAACTGAGGTCGATTACTTGATCGGGACGATGATCGAGATCCCTCGAGCGGCGCTCACCGCAGACGCGATCGCCGAGCATGCCGACTTCTTCTCGTTCGGCACCAACGACCTGACCCAGATGACCTTCGGCTTTAGTCGGGACGACATCCGTTCCTTCATGTCCGACTATCTCCAACAGCGGATTTTGCCCGAGGACCCGTTTGCCTCCCTCGATGAAACTGGCGTAGGGCAACTCGTTGAGATGGGCGTTCAGAAGGGCCGTGGCGCTCGCGAGAGCAAGAACTTGAGCCGCTTGAAAGTCGGGATCTGCGGCGAACACGGCGGCGACCCGTCTAGTGTGGCCTTCTGCCATCGCGTCGGGCTCGACTATGTCTCCTGCTCACCGTTCCGTGTCCCGATCGCGCGACTGGCGGCAGCACAGGCAGCCCTAAAGTTTGGCCCTGGATCTTCCGTGGGCTCCTAGGCGACTGATCAATTCATTGATTCTGGTTGGGAAACTCGTATCTCCCACAACAAAGGCGTCAGGGTAGGTTCGCCCGGACCAACCCTAACGCCTCTTCTGTACCCATGAGCCCTCTTTGACCAGTCGCTCAACGACCGTTTGATGCTGGCAGATCCTAAAGTTAGGTCTTTCCTCCTCTTTTGTACTCGCTCATCCAACAACGAATTGGGAACTACACTTCAGTTACCCCCATCCAACATGTATTGATTGCGCTCGATTACGCTTCTTCAGCTCAGTTCTCAATCATTCGCGAAGATAACCGACCGGCCACACCCAAACCTCGGTGGCGTCCCGTCGATCCTCTTTTGCCCCTCGTCGACTTCGTTATCATCGGGTCTCGGAGGCAATCGCGGGATCAGAGCTCCCTTCACGACCACCCCATTCTCTTGGGGTCCAACTGCTGGAGTCGATGACCATGGCAAAGCAGACCAAGGACTGGATGAAGATCCTGATGAAGCGAGGGGTCGTGGGCCCCGACCAGCTCGAGGAAGCTTCGAGGTCAGGCGACTCGATTGAGGAGTCGCTTGTCCGACTCGGCTATGCAGAGATCGAGGATATCACCAAGGCCAAGGCGGAACAGAACGGGCTCGATTTTGTGGATCTCCGCGAAATCGAGATTCCGGCCTCGGTGATCGATCTCATGCCCGAGTCGATTGCCCGTGAGAATGTGGTGATGCCGCTTTCGCAGGAAGGTGACCAAATCAAGGTCATCATGCACGACCCGATGGACTTCGAGACACTCGATAAGCTCCGATTCGTCTTGAACCGGGAAATCGGGATCGCCTTAGCACCTAAGGAAGCGATCAACGAAGCCATTAACCGTTACTACGGAGGATCTTCGGGAGAGTCGGAATCAGTCGACACCATGCTCCAGGAGTTCACCGATACGGCAATTGACTACTCCGACGATGTCGGTGGGCGCGGTGGCTCGATTGCGGCTGACGCGGAGGAAACGGCACCCGTCATTCGACTGGTAAATCTGATCCTCGAAAAAGCGGTTCAGATGAGAGCCTCGGACATCCATATCGAACCGTTTGACGACCGGATCCGGATCCGCTATCGGATCGACGGCATCTGCCAGGAGATCGAAAGCCCTCCCCGACGGCTTCTCGGACCGATCATCAGTCGTTGTAAGATCATGGGCTCGATCGACATCGCCGAAAAACGGCGCCCCCAAGACGGTCGAATCAAGGCCCATGTCGCCGGCAAAGATATCGACCTTCGGGTCAGCGTCTTGCCGACCAACCACGGCCAGTCGATGGTCATGCGGATTCTCGACCGGGACAACATTAAGGTCAGCCTTAAGGACCTCGGCTTCGGTGAAGAAGATTTTCGTCGTTACCAGAATTTGATCAAACGTCCGAACGGGATCCTCCTCGTGACCGGTCCGACCGGGTCGGGCAAAACAACCACTTTGTACGCCTCCTTGAACGAGTTGAATCGGCCGGACGTCAAGATCATCACTGCCGAAGACCCAGTCGAGTACTACCTCCCCGGCATCAACCAAGTCGAGGTCAAGGCAAAGATTGGGATGACGTTCGCCCGGATCATCCGCGCGATGCTTCGGCAAAATCCAAACATTCTCCTCGTTGGCGAGATTCGTGACGAAGAGACCGCAAACACTGCGATTCAAGCTTCACTGACTGGCCACTTGGTTTTCAGTACACTGCATACGAACGATGCGCCCAGTGCTATTACACGATTGGTCGATATTGGTGTTCAACCGTTCCTAGTTGCGAGTTCCATCATTGGGATTATGGCACAGCGGCTTGTCCGGAAAATTTGCCCGAAATGCCGGGTGAAAGCGGAGCCCCCGACGCATCTTTTGAAGAGTCTCGGGATTCGTCCGGAGATCGCCGCCAAGGCCAACTTCATGCGCGGAAAAGGCTGCACCCACTGCAACATGAAGGGGTATCGAGGACGTACGGCTATCTACGAACTGATGAATATGTCGACCCAGGTCCGTGAGATGACCTTTAAGGGAGAATCGACGACCGCAATTCGTAAAGTCGCTCGGAAACAAGGGATGCGGACACTCTTCGAGGACGGAATGATCAAGGCACTTAAGGGAGTGACCACCGTCGATGAAGTGATCCGGATTACCCAGCACGAAGTTTCACAGGGCTAATCGCAAACCGGTTCAGTCCCAGCTCTTCCAAGGTGTCATTTTCAGCCCCCGACACTCCTTGGGTCGACTCCGGACCGTCTCCATCCTCCAAACGCGTGACCTCCCAGTGGGCTCGCCGAGTCGCGAGTCGGTCCAAGGAACTTCTGAGTTGCTCGGGGTATTCGCTTGATCCCAGCGCTTCTTCACTGAAATAATGCCGTGACGCGGGCAACCGGGTCATATCCCTTCGAAAACTCCCGCTTCTTCGGCGGCCTTTTTCAACACGCAATACCGCTTCGAGTTCTAACCATTGGCTTGGCTAATCCCAGGTCAATGTCGCGGTCCTTTTACTAAGCGGGAGTTCGAAACGCCTATGGGCACCTTGCTCATTGATAAATTACTGCAGACGGTTTGTACTCAACGCGCCAGTGATCTCCATCTGACCGTCGGTAGCCAGCCAATGCTCCGACTCCACGGTCACATGAGACCACTCGCAACAAAAGTCCTTGAGCCAAGCGACACGGTGGCGTTGATGAAGAGCATCACGCCCGAGCGTTGCCAGCAAGAACTGCAAGAAGTGGGTGGAACCGACTTTGGCTTTGCATTTGGAGACATGGCCCGTTTCCGAGTCGCTGTGTTCAAGCAACGTGGCAATGTTGGCATCGTCCTCCGTCGGATCCCGAACGAATTCCTTAGCTTCGAGCAACTCGGACTTCCTTGGGTGATGGAGGAACTCATCCAACGCCCCCGAGGTCTCATTCTCGTGACGGGTCCGACCGGGTCGGGAAAGACAACGAGTCTGGCGTCGATGATTAATTGGCTCAATAACAACATCGACCGTCACATCATCACGATCGAAGACCCGATCGAGTATTACCACAAGCATAATAAGTCCCTCATTAACCAACGTGAAATCGGAATCGATGTCCCCGACTTCCCCGAAGCGATTAAACGGGCGCTTCGGATGGACCCAGACGTCATTCTCGTCGGTGAGATGCGGGACCTCGGAACCATCTCGGCAGCAATCACCGCAGCAGAAACTGGGCACATCGTCTTCGGGACACTTCACACCAACTCGGCCGAAGGGACGGTCAACCGGATCATCGACGTCTTCCCCAAAGAGCAGCAGGATCAGATCCGGACTCAGCTCTCAGTGGCGATCATCGGAATCCTCGCTCAGGCACTCTTGCCGAGGAAGCCGAAGGGTCTCGTTGCTGCGTACGAATGTCTGGTGGTGACATCGGCGATCGCAAACCTAATCCGGGAAAATAAGACCTACCGGATCGACTCCTCGATTCAGACCGGGCGTAAGCACGGGATGATGCTGCTTGACGAGTCCCTCTTCAATCTTTGGAAGCAAGGGCTGGTTGAGGAAAAGGACCTAATCTACAAGGCCCGCAAGCCTAGCGAATTACGAGAGCGGATCGAGCTCGCTAAGAAGGGGATCTTCGAGGACGAAGACGAAGATACGGAAGAGGAAGAGTCAGAGACCCTCTCCAAACGGCGTTGACCAGACCTCGGAACCTCTCCAAGTGAACCTGTTGCGAACCGATTGGCCCCGCCCCCGGTCAACCGGTTTGCAACGACTCCGCCCAAATCCATCAGTGTTTCATTGATCAATAACCCTGACCAAACTCCTCGATTTCGCACGAAGGTGACCTGACCATGGCACGACGTCTCGGCACCATCCTCGTCGACATGGGCTATCTCGATGAAGATGGCCTCTGGAAGCTGATCGAGGAGCAGAAGCGTTCCGAAAACGAACTCATCGGCAAAGTTGCGGTGCGGATGGGGCTTGTCCGCGAGGATCAGGTCCTCAAAGCGCTCGGTGAGCAGCTCGGGATGAAGGTGGTCAAACTCGCTGACATGACCATTCCCGCCGATGCCATCGAATCGGTGAATCAGTCGATGGCAGAAGCCTTCAAAGTTGTCCCCGTCGCAATCGGAAAGCGGGATAAGGCGGTCACCGTCGCGATGGCTGAGCCGCAGAATCCCGCAACACTCGACAGCCTGCGCTCCTTTTTGGGTGTCGAAGTCCGGGGTGTGGTTGCCGCCGAAGAGGAAGTCCTTGCGAAGATCGAGGAAACCTACGCCGGCTCCGATCAAGAATCACTCGATACAGTGATTAAGACAATCGAAGCCGACAAAGATCTTTCACGGTTTCAGCATCGGAATGAGAGCACGATCGACCTCGAAGCGATCGAGGAAATGGCGGAAGCTGCGCCAGTCCGTAAGCTCTTGAACATGGTTCTCTTGCTCTCGATTAAGGATAAAGCTTCGGACATTCACTTCGAGCCGTTCGAAGATGAGTACAAGCTCCGGTATCGGGTCGATGGTGTTTTGTACGAACTCGTGCCGCCACCGCGTCACTTGGCTCCGGCAATCTCGAGCCGAATCAAGGTGATGTCGAACCTGGACATCGCCGAACGTCGACTTCCTCAAGACGGTCGGATCGAACTCAACATCGGAGGAAACTCGGTCGACATTCGGGTCTCTACCCTGCCGACGATGTTTGGCGAGTCGGTGGTGCTCCGGATTCTCGACCGTTCAGTCGTCCAGCTTGATCTTGAGAAGATCGGGATGACGGTCGAAACCCTCAAGCGTTGGCGTGAGCTGATCCACAAGCCCAACGGCATCATCTTGGTGACCGGGCCAACTTCCTCCGGGAAGACAACAACATTGTACGCCACACTCAATGAATTGAACACGATCGAAGACAAGATCATCACGACCGAAGAACCGGTCGAGTATGACATCGACGGCTTGATCCAGGTGCCGATCAATGCCGAGATCGGCGTGACCTTCGCGAGTTGTCTGCGCGCGATTCTTCGACAGGATCCGGATAAGATCCTCATCGGAGAAACCCGTGACTTGGAAACAGCTGAGATCTCGATTCAAGCCTCACTCACGGGTCACATCGTCTTCACAACCCTGCACACCAACGACGCTCCATCCGCCGTGACGCGGCTCCGCGACATGGGAGTACCACCGTTCCTGATTACGGCTACGGTGGAGGGTGTCTTAGCACAACGTCTCGTCCGAAAGATCTGTCAGAGCTGTCGGACTCAATTTACACCGAGTGAAGAACTCTGCATGGAACTCGGGATGAGTCCCGAAGAAGCCGCCACCAAGACCTTCTATTACGGTCGAGGTTGTGACCGCTGCAATAACACCGGATACAAGGGGCGGATGGGGATCTTCGAACTTGTCCTGATGAACGATCATCTTCGCCAGATGATCAATGCCGAGGCCTCGCTCGATGATTTCCGCGAGGCCTGTCGGAAGTATGGAATGCAGACACTCCGCGAGTCGGGGCTCGAAGCGATTCACGACGGTCAGAGCACCATCGAAGAAGTCTTGAAGGCCACAATCTCTGAAGATTGAGTCACCACTCGGTTTACAACTCAGCGGAACCCTTCTTGGTTGATCGTACCTTTCTTACAGAGTTACCGCAGCGCATGTCGTCCAAGCGAGTTCCCGGATCGGCTGGGAAGTCGGGACAGACACACAGGCACCACCCATCGAGGATCTGGCGATGCCCACTTATCAGTATGAGGCGATGGACCACACCGGCAAGGAGGTGAAGGACACCATCGATGCCGCTACCCAGGAAGAAGCCCAACAGCTGATCCGCCAAAAAGGGTACTTCGTTACCAAGATTAGCGAACGGGCTGGGAAGAAAGGCCCTGGTGGTGCCAAGAAAGCAGCCGCAAAACGTCCGGGAGGTCGTCGGAAGAAAAAGTCCTTCACGATTGGTAAAGTTGGTCAGAAGCAGTTAACCACCTTTACACGACAGCTCTCCACTCTCCAAGACGCAGGACTCCCGATTCTTCGGAGTCTCCGGATTCTGGAGGGGCAGAGCAAGCCGGGTGTTCTGAAGAACTCGCTCCAAGACGTAGTCGAAGACATTGAGAGTGGAGCGACTCTCTCCGAGGCAATGGCTAAGCACCACAAGTGCTTCGACCGTTTGTACTGCAACATGGTCAAGGCAGGCGAAGCCGGCGGTGCCTTGGAAGCGATTCTCCAACGTTTGGCTGACTTTAAAGAGAAGAGCCAGTCGTTGAAGGCGAAGATCCAGTCGGCAATGGTCTACCCCGTGGTGGTGATCATGGTCGCCGTCTTGATCGTTGGCTTCATTATGTATTGGATTGTCCCCCAATTCGAAAAGATCTTTGACGACTTCGGGGTCGACCTCCCACAGATGACCCTGATTCTGATCCAGGCCAGTAATGTGGTCGTCAAATACTGGTACCTTGGCCCCTTGGTTCCTGCGACCTGGTGGGTCTTCGTCAAGTTGCTCTATCGAAGCCGGACCGGGCGTTACATTGGCGACCGTGTCAAACTCCTGATTCCAGTGATGGGCACCATCGTCGAGAAATCGACGGTATCCCGGACCTGCCGGACGTTGGGAACCTTGGTCCAGTCGGGAGTCCCGATCTTGGAATCGCTCAATATTGTCCGAGACACCTCTGGGAATGCCGTCTTCGAACGGGCCTTCACGCGGATCTATGACTCCATCCGTGAGGGTGAAACCATCGCCCAGCCGCTTAAAGAAGCACGGATTGTGGACGACATCGTAGTCAACATGATCGATGTCGGTGAAGAAACCGGTGACTTGGACAGCATGCTGATCAAGATCGCCGACAACTACGATGAAGAAGTGGAGCGTGCGGTCGAGTCATTGGTGAGTCTCCTGGAACCGATCATGATCGTTGTTCTTGGGGGGATCATCGGTTACATCGTGATCGCCCTCTTCTTGCCTTTGGTCAAACTGATCAGCGAACTCTCCGGTTGATATCACTCTAAAGACAGGCAACTGCGGCTCGCCAACGAAACGCGCTGCTCCCGTGCACCTTCCCTGCCGGGAGCACACTCTAATAGTCCTACAGGGTGGTGTGACATTGCGATCAATCTATCGGCCGCCAACACTTCCCTTCGTCCGGCCCGCCTAAGCTACTCTCGGCAGATCGGCCTGACCCTTCTCTTCATGTCGTGTGCCTCGACGAATCTCTGCGCCATTGATCATCGTGTGCAACTCATTGCACAGGTTCCTGGCCAAATTTATTTTCACATGACTGTTGCGTCACAGCAGAGAATTTCTTTTGTACCCAAGTAGGGCACGATTCCGGACCAAACCGGGTCGGTCCCGCAACCGGAGGAACAGCGAACAATGATCCCCCCTCGACGCCAGCGGGTCGGCTTTACCTTGATTGAGTTGCTGGTCGTAATCACCATCCTCGGCATACTCGTGGCCCTACTCCTCCCTGTGATCTGGGGGGCCTACCGGACTGCACAAGAAACCAGGGTGGCCGCCGAAATCAACACCCTCACCCAGTCGCTCACTAGCTTCAAGGAAAAGTTCGGTGACTTTCCTCCGAGCCGAATCATCTTGCCCGAGACCGGTGGGTATAACGTGAGCAATCCACCCGCCGACCTTTTCGGCATCGCCGACGGTGGCAACGCCTTTATGAACTACGGACTCCCCTACGAAAGCATCGGTGGGCAAGCCCGCGCACTCGCCGAGACAGACATCACCTACGCGGCCTTGGCACAACGATCGATCCGGACGATGCAGTCACTGTTCCCGAAGGTCAAGTTAACCTCAGGCGCGGGTTCAAGCACCTTCGACTTCAACGGGAATGGGGCAATTGAAGCGGAGCCAATTCTCCTTGAAGGTCATGAGTGTCTCGTCTTCTTTCTGGGTGGCATTCCAGTTCACGACGGCTCGGGCATCGTCGGGGTCTCTGGATTTGGGACGAATCCCCTCAACCCATTCCTTTCTGAATTCGCCGACCCCGAGCGTACGCCACCGATTCACGAGTTCGATGTCAGCCGACTGGTGGACGACGATCTGGATGGTATCCCTGGCTTCATCGACCCGCTCGGAGAAAGTACTGAAGGCCGCTATTATGCTTACTTCAGCTCCTACGATGGCTCCGGATATGACCCCAACGACGTCAACTTCACTCTTGACGAGGGCCCCTTGCCGGTCTTCATGCAATTCGGTGTCTCCTTCCCAGTGAAGGCACCATCGGGAACGGGTCCGTCGTTTCGAGTCACTCCTTCGCCGCTGCCTAATCCCTACACCACCTCGGTTCCTTTCGATGGAAGTAACCCCTCGAATGCACCCGCGGCGAGCTTTGTGAACAAGACAAGCTTCCAGTTGTTTTCCCCAGGGCGCGATCGCTTGTACGGGACCGGAGGTCAGTTCTCCAGTCGAAGTGACCTCGATTCTCTCCCTGGTCAGCCGTCTGATCCACGAGATCGTGAGCTCGACAACATCACGAACTTTACACAAGGCACCATCCAGTAACGCGAACGGTGCTGGCACCACGACGACAACCATCTTTCGCTGCTCAAGACATCGTGCAAGCGTAACGCGATCCGACGATTCACCATGACGAAAGGGGGGATATCCTTCCCCCATTTTCTGGAGTCGAGGGAGGCTATGAGACCGCAACGAACCCGATCCTCTACAACGAGTGGATTCACACTGATTGAGCTCGCGATGGTGGTCTTGATCATTGGGTTGATCTCCTCCTTCCTGCTCGTCGTTGCCTTCGAGGGACTCTCGCGTGCACGTGAGCGTGGGACTCAATCGCTGATCCAGAAACTCGACCTCGCAGTCTCGGACCGATTAGAGGCACTCGAATCTCAGAGTCCACCGATTTCCGGAGGGCATCGCTTCCTGTCATGGTCTGTCGTAAACGATGACGCGGGGAACTCGTTCCTCTTGGACTCCCCGGAGCGCGCCCAGGTCATCGCTCGTGCTGACTATATCCGGAGCGAACTACCCGACGTCTTTTTCCTTCAGATTGATCCTAATGAAGTCATTGGGGGAGCGGGCAATGCCAGTATCCAATACCCTCTCAATTTTGGTGCACTACCCTACGCCACATTTCCGCGTTCCAATGAGATTAGACTTGATCCCGTCACCGGTCTGAGCTATCCGACAGCGAGCTGGCAGTATTTCAGGTACACACTCCCGCTCGGTGTTGGGGTCGCGCCTCCTAGCATTGTGACGGTTGAGGGAACCACGACAGCAACCGGGATCTCTAACTTTCGGAGCCCCGCCGGTACCGGCATCTTTGGGGCCTCTTATCAAGCAATTGCGGGGATCAACCGGCAGCTCGGTTACCATCAACTCGGAACAAACGGAGTAGATGATGACGCTGATGGGCTGGTTGATGAGCTTCAAGAAGGACTCTTCGATAACGCAATCGACCCAATAACTCAATTGCCCCGAGATCAAACGATCGCGTTGCGACTCTCGCGACACACACACATCACAGCGCGATCGGAAATGCTCTATGCAGTTCTCATCGAGAGTGCCGGACCACTGGGTACATCATTCAACGCCGACGACTTTAACGAGAACGAAGTCGCCGACACCGATGGAGACGGCCTTCTCGAGTTTGTAGACGCTTGGGGAAACCCACTTCAGTTCCACCGCTGGCCTGTCTACTACGTCTCCGACTATGCCTCTGCACGGACGCTTCAGAAAGGGGGGGCCCTTTACAACGGTGTGCAGGATCCTCGGGAGCAAAACCCGATTGACCCCAACCAACTCTTGATGGATCCTGCCTGGTGGGGCCGACCAATCCAACAAATTCAGAGCAATAACAGCGACGACGCATCTCAGATTAGTATTCGCGCGAACCTCTTTCAGCAACACTTCTTCAGTCTCATCGACCCTTCGGCGGATGCGGTACAGTTTGATCCAACCGCCCCCCCCACTGGGCTACTTTGGGATCGAACTGATTTCTACAAGAGGCGGGCTTATTTCTCCAAATTCCTGATTGTCTCGGCAGGCCCGGATGAGAAGTACGGTGTCGGCAACTATGGACTCACCTACGATCTGGTCGGCGATCCCGATGATCCCGAAAGTTTCACTCAAGAGATTGCTCCACCTGCCCCACTCGTGAGTTGGGAATACTCCGCGTACAACCCAGGAGATGGTGCTGCAGTTCGGATCCGTGCAGCCGAGTTGATCCTTATCGAGAACCAAGCAGGGCGTCTCGATCCTGGCACCTGGAGCGGGACAACAATTCCACAATCGTTGAGGTCACCACGAAATCTGCCGCGGAATGGTGGTAGTGCAAGTGGATTCCGACTTGAAGCCGCCGGAACAGGTCGTGCGGTCCAACTTCATCAAGGGCTTGGCGACAGCGCGTTCATCAACAATGCTATACAGAATGTCTGGGGAGTTGACGACTTGTCCAACCACGTCATCAGCAAGGTATCGGGGATCCGATGATGCAATACATCGCTCGTCCCCGTCGACGGGGACTGACACTGACCGAACTCCTAGTAGTGATGGCGATCATCCTCTTGGTTAGCGCTGCTGTCATTCCAACCGCACTCGTCGCGCTTGGCGAACGTGAGGTTAGCGAGGCTGCCAATATCGTCCAAGCGGCAGTTACGCTGACGCGTGACCGTGCGATCAGTGATTCGCAACCACACGGACTCCGCCTCATTCCCGATCCCGACCTCACTGGTCCTGGCGATCCAGACAATCCGAGTGATCTCAATAGTTTCGTTGTTGCTGCCACGCGGATCATCGCCCTTGAACCACTCCCTAATTACTCCACCGGGCGGGTTACGGCCTTAAACGATGTGTTTACTTTTACGGGTGTGCCCGATGCATTTCTTCCGAACACGCCTATCGGGAACATTCAGCGGATTGAAGTCCGTGAGCAAAAGGTACAAACCATCGTCCTTAATAACGGTACGCCAGCAGAGATCCCCGAGACTCCGACTTCCTGGTACTACAACATCCGTCAGGGTGAAACGCTACGGTTTGCCAGCTCAAGCGTGTCTTACCGGATCGCTGGTCCGATGACGGCGTTCATCGACAGTAACGGTAGTGTAATGAATCCAGAACGGTACACCAATCTCGACAACCTAGCGAACAACCCACCTTCATACTTCCGGTCAATCCCCGGACGAGTAAACAACTTCGAGTTCCTCATTTTGATGGACGGTGTCGATAACGATCAGGATGGCTACATCGACGAGGGGTTCGATGGGATCGACAACAACGGCGATGGTATCATCGACCCTGGTTTTGACGGGCTCGACAACGATGGGAATGGACTTGTTGACGATCCCTTGGAGATGGTGTTAGTCGACACCAATGGTCCTAACAACAGTGGTGGGATTGTCTACTCCAAAGATCCCTTTCGGTCTGAATATGAGGAAGAAGCACTCCGAGGACCAGTTGCATCGACCTACTCGATTACCCGACGCCCTTATGTCGCACAAGGGGCACGGGTCATCGAGCTCCCTGCAGGCGCCGCGATCGATCTCACCACAGCGGTGTTCAATAACTTAGCAAATCCGAACGCAGAAAGATCGCGAGTTCCGCTCGATCCCGTCACCGGTTTTGTTGATCTCCTGATCTATCCCAACGGGCAAGTCGTCCCCTCGACACCCTACGGCTTCAACCAGGCGATGTCGGAGACCTTTCCCTATTTCCATCTCTGGATCGCTGATCGTGCTGATATCGTCGCACCGCTTCCAGACCCAAGCCTGTATCCGAGATTACCCTTTCCTCGACGTGACACCGATGACGTCATGGACAACAGTGGTCTTACTGTCTTGGAAGGCGACTACCGCCTTGTCACGATCTCTCCGAACTCAGCAAAGGTCTCAGTCAGTGAGATCCCCTTGTTCGGCCGGCAAGCGATTACGTTTCCATCTGGTTCTGGGTACGAGAACTACGGGACGGTGCAGCCAGTCAACCTTCCCTATCTGGAAGCAGTCCGTCATCAAGAAACTGGAGAATAAGGTACGGCACTATGTTCCTCTTCAACCAACAACTGATGGCGCGACGTCGATTAGGGATTACCCTGACCGAGATCTTGATCTCGATCATGATTCTCGGCGTCGGGATGGTCTCGGTCGCCACACTGTTTCCAATCGGCTTGATGCGGATCCGCGACGCCAAACGCGCCTCACGCTCAACGATCCTCGCTGGATCAGCGATCGATGATGTCAATTCGTTCGATCTCTTGAATCAAGACAAGTTCGTTCATCCGAACGCTCTTTGGTACACCGACTGGGCGGCCATCCGCAATACTGCCGTCACTGGTCCCAACGGTGCCGTCATTTTTCAATTTCCTTCCTGGGTGAGCCCCTTTACGCACGATCCTGACACCTCAGGGAATACTCCTGACTTCACCAATGGAATAGCCGTCAACCGACACCAACGAGGCCTCCCCGTCGTTTACGACCCGCTCTTCTTCGCGTTGGTACACGCGGATTCTGAAGGGACGGGTGATCTGATCACTCCCGCAACCCTTCGATCAAACGGGCTCGGTTCTGAAGGCCGGTTTGGGTCCGGGATCGGTCTGATCCGTAGCGGCGCTGACGGTGAACTACCACCCGCCCATGGTCTGCAGCGGATCACCAATTTCGCTCCTTACGTGCCCTCGATCCCCTGGTCTCATACCTATTTAACTCCATCAGTAACGGACGCGATTAAGCAGACGTACGGTAACAATGCGCCAATTGTACTCTCAACAGCAGACACCATCGGCAGTATGTTGGCGAGCCCAGACGATCCTGTACTTCAGGATGATGAAGCTGGGGGTGAAAACGGGAGCCCGCTCGTTCCCGCCGACTTTGACCCTGATCCCGGCGCCTACGCACGACAAAACGACTGGAAATTCTCGTGGATGGTCACCGCGAGCCAGACCTCCGCGGGGGACCACTCACTCTACGACGCAGACATCGTGATCTTCGATAGTCGGCCCTTCAGTCTCTTTCCACTCCAGGCTCCATTCCTTGGAGACGACGCGAGCGTCTTAATACCGAACGACGGTCAAGTGGTCGAAGCCATTTGGGGTTACACGGCACGTTCTGCGTCACTCGATTTTGTCGACCCCACCGATCCTTCTCTGGGAGGCTATGGTGCCTCGACGAGCCGGAGTGTGCTCCTCCGCTGGAGTTCGGCGCTGCCCGATCCCGATTTGGTCCGTGGCGGCTTCATTGCTGACGTTACTTACGAACGGAACCCCGGACTCCTCCCGTCTCGGTATGGTCCGAACGTCGCTAATGCGCCGGCACAACGGATCCACTGGTATCGGATTCAAGATTTTACGCATCCTGAGCCTGACATCGAAATCGCAGGACACCGACAGTCGATTGTTCGACTTGAATCGCCGGTACTGTCTCGAACGAGACTCTTGCCCGCATCAGGCGGCCGAACCACCTCACCGATCCCCGAGGCCGCCTATGTGAGCAAGTATGTCGTCAATGTGATCTCCACCCAACTCTCCAGTCGCTAGAGTCTTGTGTGGGGGGAGATCACACCCTCCACCATACAACCGCGATCAAATCGACCATCTTGTGATACAGATCACCGCTTCGGCAGAACTCGCTACAGTTGACAACGAATCGACGACGAGCCGTTTGCGCCTTCGACCGATCACTTGAGTCTTGAGGAAAGGGTCTTGAAGATGCGTAGTCTGAGCTGCACAGTACCTCATTCTCGACAGCGTCGGGGGCTCACGCTCGTCGAGCTTCTTGTCACCTTGGCGCTGATGCTGATCATCATGGCGGTGATCGTCTCGATCTTCAGTGTGGCGACTCAGACCATCACAACCGCTCGGACCGATCAAGACCTTGCGACCATTGCGCGTCGATTAGAGACCACGCTCCGCCAGGACCTCGATGGCGCGACGGCTCGATTCACCCCGCCGCTTGATCCTGCAGACGGACTGGGATACTTCGAATATGCCGAAAATGCTCTCTCTGACAACCAAGGCGAAGACTCGGACGACACCCTTGCCTTTACATCAAGAGCGCCGATCGGGCAACCATTCACCGGGCGGATCATGCTCCCACGAGGGTTCAACCCTTCGGGCTTACCACGGTTTGAACCGGTCACGATCACGAGTGACGTCGCTGAGATCATCTATTTCCAACGGAACTCCAACTTGTACCGCCGTGTTCTCTTGGTGGTCCCCGAGCGTCGTGATACGTTGGCGGTGGATATAAATCCCTCAGCCCAGAATCCGCTTACGGGACTGAACACTGGCTGGTACCGTTTTAGGCCGTTTGATGGTTTTGACCTCAACGATGATGGTGTTGTTGACGTAAGTTGGCAGGGTGCCAATGATGTCTCAGTTCGACCCCCAGTCGATCCGAACCGACTCGCTCCGATTCCCAATACGCTCTCTGATCTGACGAACCGCCACAATCGCTCCTTCAAGCCACGGTTCGTCAATGATTACTTCGTCAACAGCAACGGTAGTGCGGGGTTCGATGAGGTCTTCGACGACGTCGACAACAACGGCGTCCCAGACTACACCCCGACGCTCTACCCCGGGATTTTTACCGCGGTCGATAGTTTTGGTGCACCGATCCTCAACGACCCTACCCATCCGCTTCGCGCTGGGGTCCTTGGAGCGGGAGAATTTAGTCTCGATCGACTCTCCTTTCCATTCGTCTTCCCCGGCAAGTTCGATACACCGAATCCCTGGTTCAATCCTAGTTCAATCCACAGCGGACCCATCGTTCAGTACGTCAATCGAGACGACAATTCAACGACCTCGAACCTGCTCCTGAACCACTCACCCTTGGAGATTGGTGACAACCTCCTTTCTCCATCCTCGGAATGGACTCTCCCCCCTGGTGAATTCTGGAACTGGTGGGGCTACCCCACTTGGGCCGAGACGAGGAACCCCGTTTGGACGGCTCCGACCAAACGATTGAATGTGCAGATGCAGAACATCCCACGGGGACAGCAAGCCTACGGGATCTCGCGTGATCGCGTGGTCAACGGGGGGATCGGTCCAGCCCAAGCCGGAAGTAATGAAGAGTGGTTGACGTTCCCACCACTACCGAGAACATGGAGCAACAACACCGGGAACGTCAACAATACTTTGGTGCCACCTCCGGGTGCTTCCTGGCAAGACGATTTGATCGCAACTAATGTCCGGAGCTTTGATATCAAAGTACTTGACACTAGGGCCTCTTATTATTCGTCATTCGATAATATCAACGTCACCCCGCGTTACTTTGACCTTGGATATCGAAATCCGGCAGGGGCGATCCGAGCGTTAGCCCCTGATGAGGAATTGACCTTCGGACACGATGGGACCATCCCACCAAGGACGACCGACAACCGGTTCGATTACCAAGCTCAACAGGCATTCGGACAGCTCTGGGAACTCGGAGATAATAATTCCAGCATCGTGCGGTTGCAGCGCGTCTGGGATAGTTGGTCGACGGACTACGCATTCGCGCCGTTACAGCCCGTCAATCCCTTCCAGGCTGGACCACTTGCTGACACCTCGTCAGGGTTCTCAAAGCGACCAGTACACCCATCGTACCCGCCACCGTATCCTCAACCGTTGCACGGGATCGAGATCACCATCAGGTTGGCATCACCTGACGGTACCAGGATGCGACAAGTCACCGTCCGTCAGGATTTCACGAACAAGCTTTGAAACGCACCCTTTTCCGTTCACATCAACTCAACGACAGGACCTAACGACAGGACCTTTCTTGGTGTCGCCAGTTTTAGCAACTGTTTGACGGCCACCCTCTCAAGTCAGTGCTGCCAAATCACCGTAGGTCCTGTCTCTGTCCCATGATCGAGGTACCCTCTTATGTTTGTGCGACGAGGCCGATGGCAGACCGCACGCCGCCGCGGTGTTGTCTTAATCCTAGTGCTTTCCATGCTAGGACTATTGGCGGTAATCGGCGTTTCATTCGCCACCTTTAGCGGACAGGCGCGTTCCGGGGCAATTGTCTTCGGTGAAAAGCTCGATCAGCCCCAAACCGACGACTTTCTCGTGTTCGGAATCGAGCAACTCCTCAACGGTACAGATGACCCGATGTCTGCTCTCTATGGTCATGATTTGAAACGTGACCTTTACGGACGGGACGCCTTCACCAATGGATTTCACCAGTTTAACCCCGATGGCTCGCGGGCTCAGATCATTGAAGCACGGAAAGTTTCACCCGCCAACGTCTTCCCTGAAGAATATTTGGTCACATCGAATATCCCTAGCTACGTCGGTTTAAACTTTATCAATTGGACGTTCATCCTTGCACCAACGGTTGACCCATCTACTGGACGCACGATCCAGGGCTCACAGACTTTCCGTGTAGCCGACTTTGATCTTGTGACTCGGGGGGGAGTCCAAGTATTTCGATTTGACCTGATTGGTGGGTTAGGTGACCCGGTCGTCAACTCCGCAATACTCAACACCCCGAGGCGTGCCATCGACAACACCACCGGCATCCTCGAGGACGACTACTTCATTCTTGATGGTCGGTTTCGGAACGCGCACAACGGTGCCGGTATGGAGGCGCTTGATCACTTTACTGATGTACGGTTGAGTAACTTCAATGCACCTGGGAATCGTCGTGCTGCTCAGTTTGCGAACTTCCGGATTAATGGAACCCTCTTTGACCAAACACTCCCCCTCACCCTGGCACCCTTCGACGTCGACTCGTTGTTCGACATGGACGAGGACTACGACGCCGCCGATCTTGAGAACTGGTTCCTCGCGCTTCAAAGTGCGGACGGTGATGTCATGCTGCCGTCATTCCACCGTCCGGGGATCGTAGCTGCTGAGGATTGGGTATATAGCGAGGCGCAACTCCGGAATCCAAGTGGTCCTCTTACCGACCCCACTGAGCTTGCACGAGCGATCGCAGGGGCTTCAAAGATCCTCCGGCCCCGAGGGGTTGATCACCCGGATTCAGGACTCGGAAGCCTCGAACCTGATCCTGCAACAGGACGAATTGAGTACGACGTTGATAATGACGGCGACGGTCTTAGCGACTCCGTCTGGCTCGACCTCGGTCACAAGACGATTACTGGCTCTGATGGCAGACGGTACAAGCCTCTCTTCTCATTCATGGTCGTCGGTCTGAACGGTCGACTCCCGCTCAACACCGTCGGTAATCTTAACCAACGATTTGCAGGGATCGACGATCCCGCGACCGCCATCGACGACACCAAGGTGCCCTTGTTCGATCATGCGTCGCACCTTGGCTATTCTCCGAGTGAGATCAACCCGCGGTTCGCGCTGCAGAACGCGAGCCCGCTTGTAGTGAATCAAGGGGCGATTGCTCGGACCCTCCCTGACGGTCAGTTCGATAATTCGGGAGTCTCAGTGAGCCTGACCCAGCTCCGGAATCTCCTGACTGGCACGCGGCTTCCGAATCCGAATACGTATGTTGACCTCAATCAAAACCCCCAACCCGGGGAACGCAACGTTGTCTTGGTTGACGGTGAAGCCATCCCGTTCCCGAATAATGTGGTGGATGCTGTCTTTGACGCAGCAGGCAACTTTCTCCCACAACGCTCTGACGTCCTAAACGCGTCGAATGGAATTGATCGGTTTACGGCCCCAGTCGCAGGACGCTGGGGTGAACCCGACGCCATCCCGACTGAAATGGTGGGACTGGTGGCTCCGAGTGTTATCGACGATGCAACGCTGATCGACGCCCGGAATCCGGTGGATCGTGGCATGAACTTCAGTACGGTGATTGTGCCTCAGTCAGGCACCACAGGTGCCGCAGTTGTGCCGACTCCAGCAGCGCCAGGGCGTTCACCCTTCGCCCAGTCGCAATACTTGGTCGATGGGATTGACGACAACAGTGACGCACACGACTTCTTCCCTTCACGGACCGGAATCACCGGCCCTGAGGTCGCTGGAGTTGGTTCCACTGGACTTAATCTCCCTTCTGATCTTCGTGACGACCTCTTCTTCCCAATTCTCCCTTCCGAGCGGATGCGACGGTTTGTGACTCCGGTTGACCCAACTGGCAACGGTCGTGTGTACCGCTTCGACTCGATCAGTGACCAAGTCGCTGGCTTACCGTTTGATATCGGCCCCGACCACCGTGGTCGAGTCGGTTTCTTCCACTATTTCCGACCACCCGGAATCCCACTCGACACCGATCTCGTGAACAATAATGGGGTGGTCCGGCTCATCCAGAATAATGGGACAGAAGCTCTTCCTGATTATCCCCTGGAAGAGTCCGTTCACAACCTATTCCACGGTTATGTGTCCTGGTGGAATCCTGCGTCTGCTGCAGGTAATTCAACCCATATGGCGGCGCTTCCGTGGAATGTCACGAATGATCCAGGCGTTACGGCCACTCCCGATAACCTGTATGGAGACGATCCTAGTTCAGGGACTCGACGCTATTTCGGAACCTTCACCGCTAACTCTAATTCGTTTGCGTCGATTCCCGATCAAGGAAGCAACACATATCCCGACGAGTTCGGAGTATACAATCAGACACTCGGTAATCGCTTTCCCTATGGTGGCTTACTGTACAACGACCCCAACGAAATGAACCTGTACTATCCCGACGATCTCGACGAACCATTCGGACTTCAAGACCTGGAATGGCTCTACCGTCGTGATGATATTGATGGTTCTAGCCTCACGAGCCGCCTCGCCGACTTGGCTCGAATCAGCTTCGTTGAGTCACCAGATAGCCAGAAACGCCGGCGGCTATTCTCCACGGGAGTCTGGGATTGGACGCAGTATTCCTATGCTCACGATAATCCGCTGGACTTGCTCAATCGTGCGGGAGTGCCGAGCAACCTTGGTGTCTTTAATCCCCTAGCTCCCGCAGCGCCACACATTAATTCTCGGTCACCAGGGAACAACACAGGGACGCCATTCTTCCGAGATTTCAGTGTGGCGGCTAATGGGCGTCGGATTAACCTGAACCATCCCTTCCCACACAATTACAGCCCACAAGAACCGGTCCGCCTCAAGTGGATCTCCGAGACATATCAACAAATCAAGCAGATCCTGCCACCGCATGCCGTTGATACACCTCATGAGTTGGCTAAACTTGGGCAATACATCGTCAACATCATCGACTTCCGTGATCCCGACAACGCCATCACGGTTTGGCAGAATCCTGATGTTGGACATCAACCAGCGCGGTACGACACCGCCAACGACGTTCATCTTCCTCCGTCGATCCACTTAGCACTTCGAGCCGATGGGACTAATGACCCTTCGTTTGCCACCGCAGGGCCACTTGTCCACTACGGTATGGAATACCAGCCCGTAGCAATTAACGAGGTCCTTGGCTTCCAGTTCAACTACTCTGACCCAGACCGAGCTGGTGAAGAAGACCGCAACGCTTTGGCAACTCGTCTCTACGTCGAAGTTGTCAATATGTTAACGCAACCAGGTGATGACGGATCTGCATCGAACCTAGACATGGAAGGCTGGGATTTCGTTCTCCTCCGCGAGGATGCAGTCGTGCCCATGGATTCGGGTGGAGCGGAGTTAGGAATCGATGAGTATCCCAACTTCCATCCTGTCTATGTACGTCCGGATCCAATCACTGGGCAGATCCCAAGGACTTCGGGGGTTGTTGTCCCCCCGATGATCCCTGATGATGAAACGGGAGCACCACTCACCGTTGATAATGATGGCGATGGTGTAGATAACGAGAACCTCGACCAACGGACTCCAGTCGTATTGGCAAACGGGAGGGCCGTTGATACCTCAACCTTCAATCGAAGGCGGCAAAGCTATAACAACAAACGACTCGCTGACCCAATCGAGGCAATCAATGGACCTGGTGGCAACAACGCCAATGATCCAAGCTATCACGTCTTCGGCGGAATCAAGTTTGAAGGGGGCGTTCCAGCTAACCTCGACGACCTCCAAGACGGCTTCCCTAATGAAGGTGATCTGGAAACAAACTTTGAAACCAATTGGGACTTGATTCCAGACATCGCGGCGGAGAACGATCGTAAATCCACCAACGAAGGCCATTACTACTGGCTCTATCTCCGACGTCCTGCGAACCCCTTAGCTCCTCCCGATGCTCGGGAGAACCTCGCAGTCTACAACCCGATGGTTGTGGTAGATTCCATCCGGTTCCCAATCAGCCGCTCGGATGGTACTGGAAGATCGGTTGATCCATCACCTGATGAGGAGGAACCCGACGATCTCTTTGCCGATGATCGGCAAACGCCTCCCTCACAGTCGATTTATTCGATTGCACGCTCACAACCCTATCGGGGCGGACAGATCGTTCCGGACCCCGAATCCCCAAACAATCCACTCTACATCTATGGGTACTCTACCCAGGCAAGACCATCGACTCGTCAGAATAATGCTGAAGCATTTTACAAGACCACCGTTGACTTTGACGCGGACGACCCCATCGCTCCTTACAACGATGATGGCGTCCCCACGACAGTCGAAATCAAAGAGACGATTGGTGGACGCAATCGCGACGTCGACGGCAACCCGAATGAAGCCTGGGATTACCTGGTCTTTAACGATCGAGACTTTATGAGTGTCGCGGAGCTGGCGCTGGTGCCCGCATCGCCGCCTGGACTCTTCACAAAGCGGTTCCTTGAGCTTCCTGTTGATGATCCAGCGGCTGCTCCCCCAACGCCGGCAAGTACGGACAGCGATCCTGAGCCGGAGCAACTCGGCGCATTCTCGATGCTCCCCTACAATCTTGACACCGTACTTGATCATGACACAGATGATCTGGATGAAAACATCAGTGGGATCTCGGACGCTTACGCACACGATCAGGTCCGGACCTATCCGTATCTCGCCGACGAGTTCCACTATCGATCGTCGTACCTCTTCAATCCAAACGCACCTCTTGATCCGCAACTATCCGACCCCGACGCCATCGTCGATCCGGGAGACCTCCTCGGATTCGGACAACCCACGCCGTTCAAGGTCGGTGGTCCTTCGAGTGCAGGTTGGCACCGGATGTTTGAATTCTTCGAGGTACCTTCACCTGTAATCGGTGCCGTCGGCCCCGTTGCTCAGGGGGTCAATTTCGACTGGTATCGTGAAGCACGACGACCAGGGCTCTTGAACCTTAACTTGATCATCGATGAAGAAGTCTTCTTCGGTCTCCTCGATGAGCCTCGCTTGTTGGACGCCGCTTCCGTGAATCCCGACAGCATGATCGTAAACGATGCTGAATCTCCCGGTATCGTGACACAGGTCGACCTCCTCGGGGCACCGAACGCCGGCTTTGATATGCAAACGCTGGCAAATCCGACCACCAAGGGGTTCACTACGTTCACTGCCATCGATCCGAGCACAGGGCTCGATACGAATCAACTCGCGGTCGATCCTAGCGAGTTTGACTTCGCGTGGTCCTATATGAAGAGGTCGTTTAGCGACTTCCTCAAGCAGCGACACGGGGGTTCTGGGTATCTCTTCGCCTACGGTGATGGTCCGGCGGGGACCCCATTTGATGACGGTGCGGGGTTTGTGTTCCCTCGACCGTCGCGCGACCTGCCGTATCGATCCTTGTCGCACTGGAACATCAATAGCACCCTAATGCGTCCAGCGAGCATCGCGCCGCCGAACGGTGATGGCACAGTCGACGTAACCGCGCCGCTCTATGCTCCAATGGCTTGGAAGAAAGCCAGCGTCATGAACCCGTTCCTGCGGGATGGTGAGTTTTACGAACCTGTCCCTGGCGATCCGAGCACTTTCTATCTAAATCCTGGCTTGGGATTAGATCCGACGGTGAATCGTCCTCCTGAAATCCCGTCGATCCCACCTCGTCGCTTATTCCAAATCCCGGATAACGACGAGTCGGGGAACTCAAACGCAAGTATCAACGTGACTACGGGTTACGATCCGGTATTTGATAGCAACTCTCTCAATCAAAACCCTGGAATTCGCCCGATGTCAGGTTTCACCGCGCAATCGACCAACTTGTTTGCCGGTGCAACAGCGGGAAGCCCGCTACCCGCCTCAGTGAGCCATCTCGGTGGTGGTGATGCATCATCTGCGGCCATTGAGCCGGAGCAGGACATGAGGCGTCACCCGTACTACCGCTCAGAACTGATGCAGCGGTTGATGAACTTGACCACGGTCCGGACCCAGCAGTTCGCCGTCTGGCTGACGGTTGGGTTCTTCGAGGTCACCGAAGAGGAAGACCGTGGCAGCTTCATCCCCGCAACACTCGGCCGCGAGGTCGGAACTGGGACCGGAACGAATCGACGTTTCCGGATGTTCTACGTGGTTGATCGGTCACGGGCCATTGGGTATGCCCCTGTAAACCCCAGTGATTATCGTGACATGATTCTGTACAGTAAACGAATCGAGTGATGGAACTCACCGGTCGTGTCAGCCGTCTGAGTCCCATAGAGTCTCTCTTGAGCTCTTAAGTTAGGCGGCCCGCCGATCGTCTTAAATGCGTTTTCTTCGAAGATCTGGGGACGCTCTTGTCTCGGATCTTCGTTCTTTCCTGGCTGATCGTCTCGTTAACCGAATCGCGATAACCCCCATTTCTCACCGAACGAAAGGCAAAGGTGCTGCCATGTCAACTCGACAACGGCGAACTGGCTTTACTCTGATTGAATTGCTGGTGGTCATCGCGATCATCGGCGTTCTGGTCGGACTCCTTCTTCCCGCGATCAACGCTGCTCGCGAAGCAGCCCGGCGGACCGATTGCTCGAACAACCAGCGCAACATCGGCATCGGGATTTCCCAGTTCATCAATTCCCAAAACGGCCGATTCCCCAACTCCGTTGTCTGGGGCGAGCCGGCCACGGTGAATTCCCGGACCGGTGAAGGTTCTGTCCTCTGGTCAGAGGCAACTCCTGTCGCCCAGTACGAGTTGAACAACCTCTCGCTGATCACACCGGCAGGGACGGACGGTAATCTCAACGATGTCGGCCCACTATTCAGCTGGGTGGTTGAGATCCTTCCCTACATCGAGCAACAGAACCTCTACAATGACTTCAATCGCTCCCTCGTTTACTACGATACTCAGCGTCCCTTCAATTTCACGAACAACCTGACCATTACCTCAACCGATATCGCGATCCTGACTTGCCCCAATGACGATACAACGGTCCTCAATCAAGGCAACCTCTCCTATGTAGTTAATTCGGGCTTCAATCGCTATTGGAGAAGCCCCAACGGTTGGCAACAAACCGGTACGGAACCACTAGGAACTGATGTCTCCGGCTTGATTAACTGGTCACCGACCGACGCGAGGAAAACCGGCTTAATGTGGCCAGGCAGCCTTCGAGGAAACCTTCCCTGGGATCACCGGACTTCCGTCAGTGGCGTCGCGGACGGGATGAGTGCAACAATCATGCTTTCCGAGAATTTCCTAGCTGGGTATTCGGTAGGAAGCCCCTATGCCAACGGTGCACCCGAAACAAACTGGGCCACGGCGCATCCAAACTTCGTCGCCTTCATGGCATCCGATAATGTCTGTACTGGCCCGATGGCATCAAGCTCATGCTCAGACAATGATAACCTCTCACCACGGCCGAACGATGAGAATGTCTTCGAAACGGGCCCCTCTTGGATCTTTGCAAGTCTGTCAGGAACCAACGAAGCAATCAATGACGGCTCACTCGTCTCTGAGGAAGGCGGCCACCCATTCCTCAACTCGAAGCATCCGGGTGTCGTTATTACGACGTTTGCCGATGGCTCGGTTCGTACGATGCGGACGACGATCGATGGCTCGGTGTATGCTCGCCTGATCACGCCCGCTGGTGAAACAATGTCACCTTTTTACAAACAAATGCCGAACGACTTCAGCGACTATGTCAACTAATCGCCAACTGCTAAGTAAGCGACCGTAAGGTATCGGAATGATCAAAGGGCTCGGTACTTGGGAACACTCCCCAGGACCGGGTCCTTATTCTTTGCGCAGATGGTCCCTGGCCCTCACCCGATCAAGGGCTCAGATGTGGGCTTGCCAGTCTGAGAAGAGTCGGGTACAAGCCCCGGTAACAGATCGACCTTCGATCACTCGACAGGATACGGCACCCCAAGCGTGGTCGCCAAACTGGAGTCGAGAGTGTTCGAGGTCCTTCCGTGCCGACGCCGTTCGACCCCACACCAGCACATCTCCGAGTCGAGATGTGTGCGGCTACTCATCTCCTTTTGCCGTTCTCTTGGGTCGCTTCGGAGTCACCGTTGATAGCTGCAGTGTGTCGATCGGCATGTCCGATCCACCGGCTCCAGTCCCATTGCCGTACCGGCCTACGGTCGGTTAGAACGCCAGGGATCGCAAGCCTATGTGCGCATGTCGAATTGAAGGATCGGAAGATCTGATGAAGTCGAACACGACCCTCAGACGGCCTCGAGATCGCCAACGCATTTGGCCATTGCTGGGGTTTATCTTCCTCGGGGCGATTGGCTCCCTGGGTTTCGATGACGCCAACCCGTATGGAAGAACCGTCGCCGAGGTGGTGATCGAGGGAAATGAAACGGTCAGCGATGCGCGGATCCGGGCAAAGCTCCGGACGCGTCCGGGTCGGCCGCTCGATCCGGATCTCGTCGATGCCGACTTCCGGGCACTCCATCAGATGAAACTCTTCTCGCACGTCGGTGCGACCTTCCGCGATGCGGAGGACGGCGAGCGGATCATCTTGGTGATTAAGGTCCAGGAGATGCCAACGATTGAGTCGGTCGAGTTCCGAGGGAACCACTCGATCCGGGATGGAAAGCTTGCGGAGATCACGGGACTTAAGGACGCCTCCCGTGCGGATATGATCCGGGCTCGATCTTCGCTGGAGTCAATCCGTCGACTCTACGAGGAGAATGGGTTCCTCTTGGCTGAGGTCGAACTGGTCGAAGGGGGTAAAATCGGCGATCGCCAGATCGTCTTCGAGATTTTCGAAGGACCACGGTTCCAGGTCAATCAAGTCCGCTTTGAAGGTAACGCAATTTTCTCCGACGCCACTCTCCTTACCAAGATTCGGACCAAGAAGCGGATCTTGGGGATCTTCGGAGAGCGTTACACGAAAGAAGGCCCTGAGGCCGATGCGCGGCGAATCATGGAAGCCTACCAAGCGATCGGCTACTTCGACTGCAACTGTACTCCCGTGGTCCGGCATGATGATCGGCTCGGCGACCTCGAACTCACGTATGTCATTTCTGAAGGCCCACTCTATCGCGTCCGTAACATCTCCTTCGAAGGGCTTGAAAAGATCGCTGAAGAAGAACTCCGTCCCGAGCTGAAGCTCCACTCCGGCGAAGCCCTCACGGATGCACTCCGACAGCATGACGTGATGAAAATCACCGAGAAGTATTCAGCAATCGGCTGCATTGATATGGCGATCCAACCCGAGCCAAGGTTTACCGACGAACCCGGAGTCGTTGATCTCGTTTATCGGATCGATGAGGGTGAATCGTATCTGATGGGTCGGATCAATATCCGCGGCAACGATCGGACGCGTGCCAAGGTGATTCTCCGTGAGTTCGCCCATGCGGGGCTCGTCCCGGGTGAGCCGCTTGACGCTCGACAGATCGCTGTCGCACGGAAGCGTCTCGAGAGCCTGAGATACTTCGTGACCGATCCTCAACTCGGTGACCCAATCAAGATCAACATTACCAATCGCCGGAGTGCGGATCGGCCTTATGGCGAGGTCGCGATGCCAAGCCTTGACGATCTGGTCCAAGCCCGGTTCCAAGCTCCTGATGACGACCCATTTCCACCACTCCCGCCGCTTCCCTCGGATACTGAACCGCTCGCTCCGGGCAATGGACCGGCCTCCGTGGTCCCCTTTGGATCCGGAGGCGCCTTCAGCCCGCTTCCCGATACCATTCCACCGCTTGAGGTACCACCACCGCCGGTCACCGTTCCAGAAAACGGACTCCCCCCCCTGCCCCCTGGATTTGGTCAAGACAACGGCGGATCCCCCCGAGGGACCTTCCCTTCACTTCCGGGCTCGAACTTTTCGGACGTAGGTCCCGACCTCCAAGAAGGTTTCTCGAATCGCTCCTTTTCGAACATCGCCACTCAGGTGGAGCCGGGACGGCCGCGTCGGCCCTTTGCCGATATCGATATCGACGTTGAGGAAGGGCAAACCGGGCGGATCCTCGCGGGGATCGGTGCTTCGAGTAACGGAGGTCTAAGTGGAACGTTCATCATTCATGAGCGCAACTTTGATATCACAAATTTTCCGCGCTCCTTCCGCGAGCTGACCAATGGCCAAGCCTTCCGAGGCGGCGGCCAAGAGTTCCGGCTTGAACTCTCGCCGGGTACGTTGATCAACCGCGTCGTCGGTACCTTCCGAGAGCCGGACTTGTTCAACCGTCGGATTGGCTTGAACATCTCCGGTTATGCCTTCTCACGACAACAACCGGACTTCGATGAATCTCGGGGTGGCGGCCGTTTTTCGGTCGGAAAGCAACTCGGAACGATGGCTATCGCCGATCTTGCGCTCCGGGTCGAAAATGTGAGCATCAATGGCTTCCGGACCCCGGCACCGGCTGAATTCTTTGCAGTGAACGGACGGACATTTCTCACCACGCTCCGACCGAGCATCCGGTTTGACAACCGAAGCGATCCGTTTCTTCCGACAGCGGGTTCGTATCTCGAACTGGCCTACGAGCAAGGATTCGGTGACTTCACCTTTCCGAAATTAACCGTTGAGGCCAGGCAACACTACACAGTTTGGCAACGACCAGACCAGACTGGCAAGCACATCTTAAGCCTCCGAGGCTACTTTGGGATCAGTGGCCGTGATACTCCACTCTACGAACGCTTCTTCCAAGGTGACTTCCGGAGTATCCGAGGTTTCGCTTACCGAGGTGTTGGACCCCATATTCTGGGCTCGAATGTCGGTGGCGTCCTGACAATGCTCGCGTCGGCTGAGTACCAGTTCCCCTTGATCGCGAGTGATAATCTTCAGATGGTGGTCTTTGCAGATTCGGGTACTGTCGAGAATGAGTATCAGTTCACGGATTATCGGGTTTCGGTGGGAACCGGACTCCGAATCAATATCGATGCCCTCGGTCCACTTCCCCTCGCGTTCGATATCGCGTTCCCGGTAGTCAAAGGTCCGGATGACCGCGAACGGATCTTCAACTTTTATATCGGCGCATTCTATTGATCCAGATGATCAATGATCGTTTTAGCACCACTCGTTCTGAGAGTGAGTCGATTCAATTCATTCTCAATACGAGAGGAGGCTGAAGACCTCCGTCGGAGTTAACTTGGAACGACCCTCAAGAAAGGTGAGTTCCATCAGGAATGCACAGCACGCAACCCTTGCCCCGAGTTCTTCGACCATGTTCCGGCATCCGGTAATGGTCCCACCTGTGGCGAGGACATCGTCGAAGAGCAAAACTCGATCTCCCGACTTGATCGCATCGGAGTGCATTTCCAATCGGTCGGTTCCATACTCAAGCTGATATTCAACGCTCACCGTCCTGGCCGGTAGTTTGCCTGGCTTCCGGATCGGTACGAACGGCAGATTCAACGCCAGCGCGAGTGGAGTTCCGAAGAGGAAGCCTCGGGCCTCTGCAGCGGCGACGACATCGAGGGGTTCTCCACGAAATCGATCGGCAAGTTGATCAATCGCCATACCAAACGCACTGGGGTTGGCTAAGAGCGGACTGATGTCTTTGAATCGGATTCCGGGCTTCGGGAAGTCGGGAATTTCGCGGATGTACTGATCGAGGCTAATCTGCGGTCTTTCAGGCTGACTCATTTTCGGTGTTGCTCTCGGGCTCGAAACTTCCATTCCGCTCGGATCTTTTTTTAGCAACGGCGCCAGGGGCAGGCGCTCCTGGTTTAGGCTTCCCGGAACGGACCTCGGTCGTGTCTAAATACCGGAGAACGGCTCGTTCTAACTCTCGGCTTTGAACCTCCGAATTAGTCTGATCTTCCAACTTAGGTCGTTCTGGCTTCGATTTCGGCTTTTGCTGTCTCGACTTACCTTCCGAGATCGCAGAGAAAAGCAGCTCGGCCTGAACTGTCGGCACTCGTCGATCTTCCGCCCGGATCCGGGACGTATCGAGGAATCGTTTCCCGGCGCTGGTCTTTTCGATTGGTGCCGAATCAATCGGCCGACCGTCTCGGACATCCGAGGTATCCAGGAAGAGTGCGGCTCCGGAACTCCGACGGGACGACCGCTTCTTGGATGATTGTTGATCTGCTATTGGAGGTGGAGAGTCAGACGCAGACTCGAGAAAGTGCATCGCTGCTGTTTTTTCCTTCATCCGCTCTTGTGTTTCCAAGGGAGCCGAGCGGACCGGCGTCGTGTCGATAAATTCGAGGGCTGCCGATCGTGGAGTTGGCCGACTGGAACGGATCTGGCTCTCGGTTCTGTCTTCTTCCTCTAAAATCTTGAGAGCACCAGGGCTAGAAATCGCCGGTGCCGACGCAAGGGGACGGCCGTCTCGTACGCCTGAGGTATCGAGATAGTATCGGGCGCTGGCAAGCCGCGCTGCGTAGGATTGAGCACGGCGAAGCTGACGTTGGACTTGCTCGGTCCGCGTCTTGAGCGCGCTCACGATACTGCTCCAAAACCAATAGACCAACCCAATCACGACCAGGAAACCTACCGCAGCACCACCGAGAATTGCCAGTGTACCAGTCGTTTGGTTGGCCAAATTCTGCTGGATCGCGAATGCCGGATCTTCATACCAAGGCATATTTGCTCTTGAGACCGTCGCAAGTTTTTCGAGAGCATCGGAGACCTCGGCGTCGGAAGGAAGATCTTGATTCTTCGAAGTACCGAGTCGTTCTCCGGTGAGATCCAATCCTGAGGGTGATGCAGCGAGAAGTGCTTCAATCTGAGCCGTGAGGTCTTCAGATTCATTAATAGGCTGCTGTATATTCGGGGAAGAATCGGGATCACTTGAGCTTGGATTGCCTTGCTTCTGAACACCGAGGGCCACCGAATTCAAAATCCAGCAAAAGGCGAGTAGTGACGCAATGGTGCGAACCAGAACGGAGCACTTCAAGAGGTGTTGATCCATGAAATTGGTTCCGCCAGGTGTGACTTAATTAAAGAAATCGCGCGACCCGCTTAAGCTGACCATGCTTAATCCATCCCACTCGAATTGTGCTCCATCATAGAATCCCTTGGGCAGCGCGGCAACTCTTCATCGTCCCCTTGATCGATTCATCCAACCACTGTGTTGACCTTTGGCCACTCGGCAACATTGCTAGGGGCGGAAGTCATCATCGTCTGCTTGGGAAGGGGGATAACGAAGTTCGGGTTTGGCAAAGGGGAGAGCCCCGGTTGCTCGTTGATGAGGCGCTGGCGCCGTTTCAGCTTCAAATGGGTCAGGAATTTTGACTCCGACAAACTCGGTCCCGCCGCGGATCGTGCCTGATTGGATCGGACCCAAGCCACCAATAAACACGTTTTTGTCGTCCGCAAGGCCGAGCACAGTGCCAGAACTCCATACAAGTTGGCCACTTGCGCCATCGTACGCAAAAATTGCCAGCTTTGTGACGGCGTGTTGATCGCTCTTCTTGATCACGGGGACTTCGGGAATCGAGCCCGCGGGTATCCCTGGAATAGTATACGGCACATTCGACTCCGGGAGACCAATCAGGAAGTCGTAGTCATCCGTTCCGTAGGCTCCGGTCCGGGCTTCAACGACCCACTGCGCCTCTTCTCGTTGCTCTCTGAGGAGCACCCCTTGAGCTAACATTGCCTGCCGAAGGCTTGAGATCACCCAGCCTTCATCATTTGTCTTTATATATTTGGTTTCGAGGTAAACGGGTACGCCGGTCAGTGGACGGAAATCGATCTGACGAAGGGCGAGGTCCCAAGAATTAGTCAGGAGGAGCTGCTCGGTCGCGGTCCTCGAAGTGTGAGTGGTCCGGATACTCCCACAACCAATGGTGAGGAGTCCGATGAGCACACAGACCAGTCCTGTGGTCAGCACCCGGGTGAGAATCGGTCGGTGGGATCGCATCAATCCGACCTCCTGCAAAGCAACTCGTGAATCTGTAACCTGCGGTCTGGAGGAAGATTGGGACCGCAACGAGAGGCGCTGTTGAGGCCAATTCCTCTAAATCGCCGGAATGAAAAAAGTTGGGATGGCAAGAATTACAAGGAAGGCTCGCGACGACGGAAGAGGTGTGGTCTGGGGATTCCGGGAGAGTGACGGTTGGCCCGGACTTCTTCGATCATGTTCAGCATCCGCTGACGATATTGCTCCATGGAGAGAGGTTCAACCCGACGTCGGGCCACGTTTGGGTCAAAACGGTGGTGTTCCAATTCGAATGCGCTCAATGCAGCGCGGAGCCCTTCCGCCGATGCCTCGTTGTAAAGTCGACCTACTGAGTCATCGACGGTCTCGGCAACGCCACCTCGATTCAAGGCGATGACCGGGGCACCACAGGCAAGCGCTTCGGCTGGGACAATTCCAAAATCTTCGAGCCCAGGAAACAGCAAAGCTCGGCATCGTCGATAGTGTTCACGGAGGACCTCGTTGGGCTGCCAACCGAGGAACGTAACAGTCGGGCCGGCGAGACGTTGGAGTCGGGCTTGCTCTGGACCTGTCCCGATGACGACCAGTGGTCTCGAATCGGCAGTACAAGCGATCACGGCATGATCAATCTTCTTGTACGGTACAAGTGCCGAGACACAGAGAAACGGTCCGTCTCGGGGTAGGGTTGGGGCCATCGTGTAAAAGCTGGTGTCTACGGGTGGTCGGATGACGACGCTATCACGACCATAGCAGTCGGCAATCCGTTGCCGGACTGTTTCTGAAATCGCGATAAAGCGGGTGACTCCTTTGGAAGTGGCTTGATCCCAAGCTCGGAGGCGATCGAGTGTCAGACTGGCCAAGGCGCGTTGGAAGGGACGATCCTTCCAGGTCCCCAGATACGCATCACGGCCATCCCAGGCATAACGCATCGGAGTGAAACAATAGCAGAGGTGCGGAACTCCGGCTGGGACTCGGACCGACTTCGCCACGCAGTGACTAAAGCTGAGGACGACATCCACCTTGCCTGGCTTCCAACCTCGGGCGGCGAGCGGCATCAACGGAAGGAGTTTCCGATAATGTTGGATCACCCCCGGGAAATGCTGAAGTGCCGACGTCCGAATCGCCATCGATTCAATCGGAGCGCTCAGCGAGCCGCGACGGTAGAGGAGTGTGTGGAGTGTTGCATCCGGAAAGCTCTGGCAGAGAATCTCCAGGCATTTCTCACCACCACGCATTCCCGTTAGCCAATCATGGACCAGCGCGATCCGAGTCGACTCAGGCGGGGTCGAACGACTGAGCACTCGATGTCGGGACGCTGTAGACGAGGTAGCCTCCATGCGTCTGGCGTTCCTTCGATCCTGATTTCCAGAGCATCTTCCATCGCCGGGATGGACCAAACCCCGCTTCCCTGCGGGGCGATCAAACTACCCGGGATCGTCCGATCCAACAAGCTCATCCGCTCAGAATCATCCGAGCGAGAGCTGGGTCAACCTCCAGTCCTCGGCTGAATGGAGAGAAGCTCGACTTCGAAGATCAGCTTGGAGTTTGCCGGGATCCCTGGTCGCTCCATCGAACCGTAGGCGAGTTCGGCGGGGATCTCAAGGCGTCGGATCTCTCCGACAAGCATCCCCGGAATTCCTTCCACCCATCCCCGGATCACTCCTCGAGGACTGCCGGTCTTGAGACTGCAGGTGAACGGCTCGCCACGTTTGCGAGACGAGTCAAAGACCGAACCGTCTTCGAGTGTTCCATCATAATGAACCGTGATCAGATCTCCGTAAACGGCAGTCGCTCCTGCTGGATCTCCCGCCTTAAGCGTAGAGTATTTCAGATCAAGATCGCCAAGCGTGACCACTTCCCCAACTGGCGTAGGGGCTCGGAGCTGACTCTGTGGGATCATTTCTGATTGTTCGGGATCAAGGCGGTTGATCTCTTCACCGATTGAAACAGCTTTGTTGATATCACTGTTCGGGTCAATGAAGACCGTATCGACCTGTTGACCCGGGGGGGCCATCGTGGTCAGCGGAGGCGCATCGGTACACCCTGAAACGGTCCCAAAGATAAGAAGCGCAATCCCGGAGATGACTCGATGACTCCAGGGAAACTGATTCGCCATTCCTCTGATCCTCCTCGTGGGTCGCTGCCTTCGATCAAGGGTCGAGGCACAATTGGGCTGGTTAAAACCATTGGTTGAATTCGGAAGTGGAACGAGTCTATCACGAATCGGACAATAACTCTGAGATGATCTCAGCCTCTCTCTGTCCGGAGGTGACATCCAAGGTGCATTAAGGAACCGGCAGAATTTGCGGGTGATCGTCCGTCTCGACCAAGTCGGCTTCGAAAACCCGGACTCGCGTTATCGTGATTCGCCCTTCAAAACAGTTCGAGACATCAGACCCAGGGGTTCGTTGTCGGCCTCGATAGCTCCCAGCGTAGGTCGCCTGATCCCCAACCCGATCGAACTGCAACGGCAACGGCGAAGGGTCAAGCCCGCAGATCGCAATCTCGGGGTCTACACTGCCTTCAGGTAGATGCGGCAAGTTCACGTTCCAAAATGACCCAGGTGAGATCGGTTGCCCCAGCAAGAACCCCAAGATCCGAGAGACGAGATCGGTGGCGCGATCCCAATCCAAGGGGAGTTCTCGCCGGACATAGTGCGAGATCGCGACTGCAGGGACCCCATGGAGCGTCGCTTCGCGTGCCGCGGCGACCGTTCCGGAATGGAAAACGTCCACCCCGAGGTTACCACCGCGGTTGATCCCAGAAACGACCATTGAGGGGTTGCTCGCAAGATGATCGAGAGCGAGTCGAACACAATCGGCCGGGGTCCCGTTCACCGCAAACCGGAGACTTCCCTGAGGCTCGACCTGAATCGGAGCACCGGTGGTTACGGCATGCCCCTTGCTAGACCAGGACTCAGCCGGCGCGATGATCACCGTCTTCGCGATTCGCTCCACAGCGGCTTGTAACGATCTTAGGCCGGGGGCGTCGATCCCGTCGTCATTAGTGAGTACGAAATGATTCGACATAAGAGCGAAACGAATCTCCATTCAGGAACAGAAGATGGGACACGGGCCGTTCGTCCGACAGTTGACAATGCCCACGTGCATTGCTACTCTTCGAAAGTAACAACTTGGGGGATTAGCTCAGCTGGGAGAGCGATTGC
>CAZEAN010000041.1:0-47729 GCA_964510225.1 uncultured Isosphaeraceae bacterium | reverse complement strand
GCGTTGACGAACTGCCAGTATAGCTTGATTGGCCGCGGTCTGAGACCGCTCCGTGATCGGTTCGAATTCCCGGACGCTACCTTGCTTGGTCATGCCGGTACCCTGGCGAATCAGCATCGATCAGTGGTGATGCTGGAACGCTCGATCAATGAATCCTTTAATCTTCCCGTCGAGATCCAGCAGTTCCAGCCTCAATGGCTCAAATTAGATGAAGGTGATCGCTCGGTTCTCGGTGCCTCAGGACAGCACAATTGCCTCGGCCAGTCGTTGGTACTCGGTGACCGAGTCCGCGATCTGATGAGCCGATTCCGACTCCGCCTAGGGCCACTCTACTTCCATGAGTTCGAAGCGCTATTGCCAGGTTCTCCACAGTTTCGGGCACTCTGTCAGTTCACCAGACTCTACATTCGCGGGGACTTGCAATTCGAAGTCCAGTTGATCCTCGGCGCAGCCGAGGTACCTGCCTGCCAGCTTGGGTCGGGGTCGAGGCTCGGCCGGACTTCCTGGTTGAAGTCACGGCCCTTCACTGAAGATGCCGAGGACGCTGTATTTGCGGAAGTCGGTTGAACGATCCCGATCGACTCGCTGAGAAAACGCGGAGTCGCCCAAAACCGACAAGCCAAATGCAACACAAAGATCTCCGAGACGTCAATTTTTTTTGATCCAAACTACTCTTGCTGGGAAGAGGTCAAACGATGGGCATTGATACCAGTTCGCTGATTAAGACGCTGAACAGCACCTCCGTGAATGCCTTGGAAAAAGCAGCAGCGCTCTGCCAGTCGAAATCGAATCAGACGGTTGAACTCGAACACTGGCTCTTGCAGCTCCTCGATCAAGACGATCACGACGTCGCCAAGCTGATCCGCCAATTTGAGATTAACCGTTCAGAGTTGCAGGCTGATCTTGAGCAGGCGATCAACAGATTCCGGACCGGTTTTGACAGGACTCCCTCTCTCTCCATGATGATCGGAGAACTGATTCAAGAAGCCTGGGTCTTGGCCTCCATCCAATTCAAGGAACCCAAGGTCCGGACCGGAACTCTCCTGATGGGGCTCCGGACCAACGACCAACTTGCGAGAGCGGCCCGGGCAATCTCTCCGGAACTAAACAAACTCAAAGTAGAACCGCTCTGGTCAGAGCTTTTAACCATCGTCCAGGGCTCGGTCGAAGATGCCGAAGCTGCCCGTGCACGAGTCGAAGCTGGTGGAACTTCAGGATCGACCTCGCGATCCAAAGCCGAGGGGACCCAGACTCCAGGGCTTGATCAATACACCAATAACCTGACCGAACTCGCCCGTCAAAACCGGATCGATCCCGTACTCGGTCGTGACTTTGAGATCCGACAACTCATTGACATCTTGATCCGTCGTCGCCAGAACAACCCAATCCTGACGGGCGAGGCCGGGGTCGGCAAGACTGCCATCGTTGAGGGCTTCGCGCGACGCATTGCGGCAGGAGACGTTCCTGAGGTCCTCCGAGATGTCGAGATCCGTGCCCTCGATCTTGGCCTCCTCCAGGCTGGAGCAGGCGTCAAAGGAGAGTTCGAGAATCGCCTCAAGCAGGTAATCACCGAGGTCAAAGCGTCACCAAAGCCGATCATTCTATTCATCGACGAGGCGCACACCATGATTGGCGCTGGTGGCCAGGCTGGCCAGAGTGACGCCGCCAATCTCTTGAAGCCCGCACTGGCGCGAGGAGAACTCCGGACAATCGCCGCGACCACCTGGGCCGAGTACAAAAAGTATTTTGAGAAGGATGCGGCTCTTGCCCGACGGTTCCAAGTTATCAAAGTCGAAGAACCCGACGAAGCCACCGCAATCAGGATGATGCGTGGGATTATTGAGAAGCAAGAGGCCCACCACGGGGTCAGAATCCTCGAAGAAGCGATCGAGGCGGCGGTGCAACTCTCGGCCCGCTATCTCACTGGTCGACAATTGCCTGACAAGTCGGTCAGCTTGCTCGACACTGCGTGTGCCCGCGTCAAGACGAGTCAAGATGCCACTCCAGCTCAGGTCGAGGATAAGCGACGGCTGATCGAAGCCTTGGAGACTGAACTCGCCCTCCTTGAGCGAGAGGTCGCAACGGGAGCAGCACACAGTGATCGGACGGAAGAGATTCGGACTGAGCTTGCCAGGGTAGAAACGGAGCTTGCAGAGTCCGAGGCTCAGTGTGAAGTAGAGCGTTCGCTCGCCTTGAAGATCCGAGAGATCGGTTCCCAGATTGAGAACTGTCGGAAGGAATCGCTCGAACATCCTGACTTGGAGGGACTTCGTAGCCAGTTTCAGGAGCAACAGGCGGAACTCGAACGGATCCAAGGCGAGTCACCCATGGTCCAGGTCTCTGTGAATGCACAGACCGTTGCTGAAGTCGTCGCGGGATGGACCGGGATCCCGGTCGGAAAAATGCTCACCGATGAAATTCAAGCAGTCCTCAACCTTAAGGATCGACTCGAAGAACGGGTGATCGGTCAGTCGGATGCAATCGAGCTGATCAGCAGGCGGGTTCAAACTGCTCGAGCCGATCTCACAGATCCTCGGCGACCGATCGGCGTCTTTCTCCTGGTCGGCCCGAGTGGTGTCGGTAAGTCTGAGACTGCGCTTGCTTTGGCAGATTCACTCTATGGTGGAGAGCGCAATCTTGTTGTTATCAATATGTCCGAGTTTCAGCAGGATTACACCGTTTCTACCCTGAAGGGGTCTCCTCCGGGACTCGTAGGTTATGGCGAGGGTGGTGTCCTGACCGAGGCAGTCCGCCGGAAACCGTACAGTGTGGTCCTCCTCGACGAGATCGAGAAAGCGCATCCGAAGGTGATGGAATTGTTCTACCAGGTCTTCGACAAGGGGATGATGGAAGATAGTGAAGGACGAGAAATCGATTTCAAAAATACGGTGATCTTGCTGACGTCCAACACAGCGAGTGACAAGATCATGAAGTTGATGGCTGACCCAGAAACGGCACCGGGCTCGGCGGCACTCGCACGAGCGATCCGGCCGGAACTCCTCGAAGTGTTCAAACCCGCATTCCTGGGACGTCTCGATGTCGTTCCCTACTTCCCAATCGCCGATAGTGCGCTACGGACGATTATCCGAATCCAGCTCGACCGGGTAGGTGCACGGCTTCGAACCAACCATCAAGCTGAATTCCACTACGACGATGCCGTCGTAGAGAGCATCGCTAGCCGCTGTACTGAAGTTGAATCAGGGGCAAGGAACATCGACCACATTATCAATCGGACCTTGCTTCCCGAGATGTCGGGAGAATGCCTCGCGAGAATGGCGTCCGGTGAGCCACTCAAGGAGGTCACGATCAGTATCGATGAGGAAGGCGAATTCCGCTACTCACTGGTTTGAGAGGCGAAATACTCCCTCGGCTCCTCGTCGTCGCCGAATCTGGTACTAAGCATTCAATCCCAATCAGCCCAACTCTTGTCAGAACGACGAGGACGAGGAGTTCCGCCTGTTCTTGGTACTCGTTTCGGGAACACTGGATCGAGTCGAGTGGGCTGTTCTGGGATCGGTGGTGGAGAGGGCGGTTCGATTATGGGTGTTGCATCGGGAGTGCCCGCTGGTTCTACTTGGGCTCCCGAAGGAGACGACTCGGACCTTACTCTCTTGGGTTCTTCGTCCAGATTCCAGAGAGGTGGTACGGCAACAATCTCATCGTCGAAAGGATCATCGCTGAAGTCGTCGTCTTGGAAGACTGAAGGACGTTGGACAGTTGGAGGTTTAGCGCGATCGTCCGTCTCTTCGATTTCGTCAGTGTTTGGGGGGGATGAAGTCAATTGTGGCTCAACGGAACTATCGGCTTTCTCAAGTCTCCGAGCCGCTGGAGGCTGCTCCGGATCTTCTGCGACTCGGATCCCAATCGCAACACACTCTGAGAGACGCTCTTGAACAACTTCCTGATCGTTGATAATCGCTCTCTGCTCGTCCGTCACTGCTGCCAATAGAATCGATTTAGCGATCAAGGGCGCAATTCGCTTTCCCTTGGGTGGATGCCCCGGCATCTCCTCGGGGGCACCGTTCGATTCGCTCCAGATTGCAATCGCTAGAAGACCTACCGGCGTTTCCAATCCGACCCCCTCCGCGATTGAAAGCATCCCCAGTCGATCATTCTCACGAGGCTCCTTCAACCACAGCTCAATCGATTTGTATGCCTCCAAGTTTGCCGGTCCCGACTGGTGGTGACCCATTACCTTGCAACATCGAGACGACCATAAAGCGGCTTCCCGTTCAGGCATCACATGGGAGAGATACAGTAGGGCATCACGATGGAGTGATTGATCAACCAACCACTCTACGAATTCTTCCTCCGAGGTACTCTGGCTGGCTAACGCTTTTGCCTGCCCACCGATTTCAGCAATCTCACTACAGTGTTGTGCAACAGTTTGATTTCTTATTGCACGAGTATCATCGTTTGTCATTGTATTGGGTTTTTCAGGTGAAATAGTGAAGGTCATCTAGCGGTCCATACCGCTTACAACCGAGAGATCGGATCCTAGAAAATCGATGCTTCTTCTCAAGCACCACCCTCAGTAACTACACAACGGTAACTACACAGCCGTCGACTCCAGCACCCCCTGCTGCTGCAGCGGGGACGGGTGGTAGTTTCGGCGCACCACAGCCGCCACTGACGATCGAGGAAACGATCGACGATGGTGATCCTCCTCCAGCCGTACTGCCACCAGATGGGGAGGGCGAAGCTCCACTACCTGAGCTAAATAATCCAGCCACCGAGTTGTACGTTGCAGTCAGCAAACTCGCCCCCGTGGTTGCTGACGAGTACACAACCTGTAGACCCATTTTGAATGGGTTGTCTGAAGCACCCATTAAGAATGAGTCTCGCTCGGTTGTCAGAATTTGCTCGATATCGGAGAGACCCAAGCTAGAGTCAAAATGCTCATCGTGATAAACGTAGTAGTCCGACATGTCAGCCCCAAGTATCCGGTCAGGAATCCACCAAAGGGCTGCGGTCCCCGCGCCAGGCATACCGGGAGATCCTAGATCAAACAAGCCACCAAAGAGATACCAGTTTCCATCCTTCTGTTTTGTTCCCAAAATCTCATGAATGCCGAGCCTTTCTCCCAGTGATGGACCATGCCCAGCCACAAAGATCTCTTCAACGCCGGGGATCTTGCTTATCGGAGGGAGGTACCATACTTCAAGGGAATCTACTGAGCTTGAGAATCCCTCTCCAGGAATGAAAACAACCATCTCTCTTTCTTTGTTCTCAACAAACACATTTGCCTTCTCAGTGTTCGACAGACCTTGGTAACGGTCAAAGGCGACTGGATTCGTTTGTTGGAGATAATGTTCCTCCTGTGGCGTCAATCCCGTCCTTCGTTCCTCTCGAGGTCGCTTGAGAACACTCTTGAGTTGACGCGACTTCCCTTGGAAGAATTCCAAGTTTGGTCGACCATCAGGAAGCGTCACCATCCGCTGCACAGCGTTCTCTACGGTGGTAGTCTTCGACTCTAACAGTGATTCATCAAATGAATCGATACTTGGAGGGCGGTCTAGAACGCCTGGGTTTGCCGTAAGAAAGTCCCTCTCTCGTTGAGTTTCACCAACGATGCTGTTCGGTCTCAAGTACTCGATGCTTCCCCAGCGATCGATTGTTGGTATGGAGGCTTCCGGATCGTTTATCAGGGAGCTCGGGCGCCAGAGATTTCTGCTCAACTCGTACAGGTTATGATTCATGGAGACAACCCAGTTAATTGTTTGGTTCAAGTATAAATAAATATAGTTTATGAATTATGTTAGTTTTTTATGCAAGAATAAATGATTCTAAAACTATCTCAAATGCTCGCTTGTTAACAGCCCACCACTCGCGTGATCGAGCCCGTGGTGCGGTCCGGAGCGCAAGAATTGCGACCAAGTGGTGTCTCTGTTGGATTACGGTATTCATCTCGAAAGCAACACCATCCTTTTGGAGTGGAAAAACGACCGCAATCGCTTCATTGAACGCTTTGTGAGGCTGAACTCGGATAATCGGTGACTTACCGAAACGATGATCTGACCGCTTTAAATCATCGATGCAACCCTGAACTACTTGCTCAAGAGTTAAACTTGTATTCCACAACGTTAACTCGATACGTCCGACCTCATATCCATGACTTGGCCGATTACTCAACTCCATTCGATAGACTCCCTCCCCTCGGACGTTGCTACTTAGGTGCCACGCAGCTGGAATACAGAATCGGCAGGTTGGTTCTCCGTGTAGTTCAATCGGTTGCAGAGGTTCGGCGCACGCAGGGCAAGGCGACACCTTGAAGCGAAGGCTTTTCGTTGCGGCAGCGAGATCTTTGCTCACTGATTCGTAATCCGACGCCAACGTCATTGCCTGCATTGTCAACAGCAAGTGTTGAGACTTCCGACAGGTCCATCGACTCAATCGCTCCCTGTCCTTCGATAACGTAAGGAAGTCGGGTATTCCGCCCCCTGCGTTATATTCGAACTGCTCCGTTTGAATGGATTCGCCGCGATCCTCAAGATGAATCCGGAGCCAGTCGGGTGGACCAATCTCTCGTGTCAGGTATCTACCCGTAATTTCGATCAGAGCTTTTGGTTGGCCTCGATGCACCAATCGAAAGATGGGCGCCAAACTATCAAGCATTCCTCGTTGCTCTGACCACAATTCAGGTAGGTCAACAGCACAAGCAAAGTCATCGTGGTAGAACGAGTGCTGGACAAGATCACTTTCCTCAAGCGAATCCAAAGGAAGTAACGGCGTCTGGATGATCATGATGGTCGATCCTACGATCTGGTGTTTACGGTCACGCCCGATGGTAAACTTGCTGTATCCCCACCAGGGAGTACAATGGTAGATCCAGGAGGAGTTGGGGTCCCAGGCTTGTAGGGGCGTCCTCCAGGGAGGTTCACCACGGACCCGGGGATGTGGAGATTCGATCCTGGCGGTATTGAATCTTGACCGATCACGGGAGGACCGGGTCCGCCAAACGTACCATGTGTTCCATGTGGACTCTGGGGGCTCCGTTCGATCGACGAATTTGGCCCGTGCGTTCCACCCCCTGCAATCGTGCCGACTGCGTAACTTCCCAGTGCGTAAGGTATGTAGAGAGGACCAAGAATTTCTCCCTGTTCCGTGTGTTTCGACTCATGTCCACCCACTGTGCCATAGGCGGGTCCGCTAACTGATCCGATGAGATTGTTGGAGTTATCGTAGACCCCAACTTGTTGATCCGCATCGACGTAACCATTGTAGACAGATTTGTTCCCTTTACCTCCACCGTAGATGATGACGTTTCCAAGGGTCATGGCCGAGGGCATAAACGGATTGTTGTGGAACTGCAGCGCATTGTTCCCAGTATCCCAGTATGGTTCCGGGTCGTAATAGCCAAGAACGTTGCCGACTTCCCCGTAAAGATGTCCCGCGGCACCATATACTAGGCCGAGAGCGCTGTTCGGGAGATTCCAGAGTTTCTGAAGATCGTCGAAGAGTTCACTTCCTAAGCTGCTTAGGGACGATCCTCCACCCACTGTGCTCTTTACCAAGCCTGCAAGTCCCATCGCTGCGCTTAATGCAGCGCCGGGATTGCTCCAGTCGGTTTTGGCTATATCATAGGCTTTTTTCCCAAGGCTAGCCGCTTTAGCAAGACCCCCGAGGCCTGCCAAACCTGCAACGCCACCTATCGCTCCGAGGACCGCTGAAGGATCACTCCAGTCAGTCTGTGCAATGTCGTAGGCCTTCTTCGCCAGTGCTACGACGTCTTCAAAGTCTTTCGCGAGATCACCGATCTTGGCGAGGAACCCGAGTTCGCTAGGCGTTTGACCTGTGACCGACGGGTTCGATCCGGGTGGGAGGGTCCCACTTGCACTAACGTTGGCCGAAGCCATCGCACCAAGGTAGACCACTTTCCCGATCGTGTTGCCGGGTCCTTCAGGCCCCGCGCAATTCATGAAAAATTTTGTGTGTTCATGTCGACAGAGATTCAATCCGTTACATCGTACCGTTGGAACCGGAGTGATCGGTCGACAGAAACCTCGGTTGACTCCTGAAACTACACCTCCCCCTGTCCCTGCCTCATCTCCTGTGACCGTGGTCACACGCGATCCCATATCAAAGACCGGATACCCTTTGAATCGGACGTTAGGGCTTGTGAATATCGACTGATCGAGATACCCGACGATTTGGTAGGGAACCGGAACCGATGGGGATTTACAGACGTCAGGGAATTCACTGATGACGATAAATTGTGAGGTTTGCGCTGTGCCTTCTTGGTCTGCCATCTTGCTACACCCTGGTCATCATCGGTCTTGATTGTCGTTGAGAGACTGATTCACTCGTTTGGGCTCGAACCTCCAGGACCCGCAACGGAATGTGTACAGGAAAGACAGCACGCCACGTCAGGAACACACGGCGTTGGAGTGTCTCAACATGAATCGTATCGAGGAATACTGGCCCTGGTGCTAACGTTCCATCTTCGAACCGGGAAAGCGTTGCTAGCTCATAACCTGGCAACTGAATCCGGAGTCGACGATGTGGTGTTAGATTGATGAGTTCGATCATTTCGTTGCCCTTAGCGAAGTTCGGCAGGGTCAAACCTGTCGCCGCGCTGTTGTAGAATTCAAACGAAAAGTCTGCTGGAAGGTCAGGCCATCGCGTTTTTTCCCAGACCGCGTTAAACGTTCCAGCCTTCTCGGGTCGCGGTGACCATGATGGGGCGATCGGACCCAAACCGACCGACTCAATCGGCTCACCGAGTTGAAGCGAGGTGCGACCAAAAGGTAGAACTTGTGGAGCACGGATATTCTCCTCGCCATTCGGTACAACATATCCGGTGCCCACTGGATTCGGTCCCCAGCGATTCTCTTCACCGGTCTCTTTATCGATGAATCGGCCCCCGAATGCGTTTTCATAGGTAACCGGAACCGAAGTTGTTGGTTCGGGCTCCCCGAGTTCGTACACCCGTCCCCAGGCCCTTGTCCAGGATCTTGGCCCCGTGACTGTCAACCTCTTACAGAGTTCCCCGATGTGCACGGAGACGTTCCAATTTCGTTCCGGTCGCCCTGAGGGGGCGTACGCGTTTGCTGTGACGAGGACATCAGTCTTCGGCTTGAATGGAGCCAACCCCGACTCGATATGGAGGCTCGAGAGCCCTGGCTCGCCGTGGTACTTGTCCTGAAGAGGAACGGGCTCTTGCTTCTGCACTAGCGATAATCGTCCGCTGTCTTCGTATTGGAATGTGCCGTAGAGTACAAGGACACCAAAGTCGTTTTGCTTCTCATCACGACTCTCGAAATGTAATGGTGAAAATGGGGTATAATTCCGAAACAGCATGATTAAAGAGACTCCAATGGGATTACTTGAAAGGCCTCTCGTACTACCCTTGATGTTGGCGTTTCTTCGAGACTCGTATGCTAGTTGAGGTCAATAACTGCACCATTGATTTTGACTTGACCCGAGGCGGAGAAGAGGAACTCGGTGCCCTCGATCGTGACCTTGCCACCACTCTCCATCACGAGCCGTGAGGCCCCACAACAAATCTCGATCTTGCTGCCGACAATGACAGACTTGAAGACCCCGACCTGCTCTGTCGAAGAGACGCCGACCAGCGTATTGAGTGCCACACCCACATTCAGCGCCTTGGCGATACCGACAGACTCCATCTCCATCATTCCGACGGTCCCCATCGCGTTCATTCCGACGGATTCAGTTTTGTTGGACCCGACCGAGAGGTTCATATTGCTGCCAATCGACTCGGAGTGGTTCGAGCCGACTTGGATGCTCTTATTGCTACCAATCGTCTCCGATTCATTCACACCAACACTCTTCGTCCGGTTATTCCCAATGCTCAGGGTCTGATTGTTGCCAATTGTCTCAGAGTCATCGCCAACGACTTGATCTGTGCGGTTATTTCGAACTGTAGTGGTTTGGTCGTGCTCCACCACTGAATTCATGTCGTGCTGGCCATGAATTGTGATCTTCTCAGATCCGGCTGTATCATCAAAAGTCAACTCGTTGTAACCGCTCCCTTGATGGGTCTGGGATTTGATCCCGCTGATCGTTTTGCTATCAGGCAATCCAAATGGGGGCATTTGGTTAGGGTTGTAGACGCTCCCAACAATGATCGGGCAGTCGGGGTCACCTTCCTCAAAGGCCACGATTACCTCCTGGCCAATCCTTGGGATGTGTATCGCTCCCCACTGTTTGCCGGCCCAGAGTGTTCCGACACGAATCCAACACGAGCTGTTCTCGTCCCTGCTACCCTCACGATCCCAATGGAATTGGACTTTCACTCGGCTGTACTTGTCTGTGAAAATTTCCTCGCCTTCCGGCCCAACTACGGTCGCTGTCTGTGTTCCTTGAATCACCGGCTTGGGTGTCTTCTGCGGAGGTCGATAAGGCAATCCGAGTGGGAGACAGGTGAAGGTATTCTCGTATGTATCCTCTCCACCCATCTCAGAACGGTAGTCACCTCCCAGACTTGCCTTGTGTTGAACAGTCCGTACGACATACGTTCCATCGGCATCGAAGTGCTCTTGGAGGTTGAACAGGTACCCCGTTGCCATCGCTCGGCAATGTCCTGCTCCCTCGATGAGCAAACCAGCAGCTGCCTCTTCTTCCATCCGAATGTCAACGGTCCGTTGGTTGTCTTGGAAGATCTGTTGAATGTCCTTCGGGCGTTCTCCACCACCCGGGTCAATCCCGTCGAAGCGTTGGGCGTACTTCCCTGGAAAATCGTAACGTTCGAGCTTGTTACTATTTCCGATCTCAAGCTGATGTTGGACGGTACCAATCGCTGTTTCATTCTGGATGGTCTCGATCGCCTCCAGGTTATGGTTGGGGAGTTCGAAGTTGTAGTCCCAGAGGGTGTACTTGCCGGACCGAAGTTCCTGGGTTTTTTCCCATCGGTAGATTCGATCAAGGTGACGGTCACCGATCTCGGCCTCTTCATAGACGATCGCCGATTGACTAGGGAGTTCGGTATGGCCTTGTGGTGTGTTGGCAATTACTAACCGATGGTTACTCTCAGTGTGCTCAAAATAGTAGTAGATCCCCTCCTCCTCCATGAGCCGACTCACGAAGTCGAAGTCACTCTCGCGATACTGCACACAATAGTCACGAGGATGGAACTGTCCTTGAATCCGGAATGATGGTGCAGGAGTGAGTCCTTCCAAAACCTCGTCAAGAATCTCGATCACTGACTTTTGCTGAAAGATCCGACTCCGAACTACGCGGGTCAGTAACCAGAGTTCGGGTACCACCTCCATCCGGAAGTAGGTGAAGGTCGCATCGCGCTGCCCTTGGCTGACCCGGCTACAGATCCCGTTGAAGCTTCGATACCGATTGACGTCTACGGAAAGTTGGAACGTTATCCGCTGTCCCAACAGCTTCTCAAACCGAATCTGCTCCGAGTGTTCGGCGATCAGTTCTAGCTCATATCGGAAGAGTTCGGAGAGCCCCTCCTTACCGGAGAAACTCCGGAGGAGCAGCTGATCTGGTCCTAAGGGTGTCATTACGCGCAAAAAACGATCGGCTTGTAGATAGCTTGGCATGGATACTCGTGCCCTCGATCAAGGGTATCGCGAAAGCGACAACGTTGACGTCTCTAAGAACTTCAAAGTTCCCAGTGCAAACCACGACTACCCTAGAGAACGGTGAGGACGAATGATCCCTGCGCAGAATCGTTTCTTTAGCTTAATGTGATTGGGGGCCGGCCACCGAATCGGTCTTGATACCAAACGCGGAGACTATGCTCGTTCAAGATCGTGAGATCTTCACCAGCGGGACCGAAAGCATCGATCGACTGCTCAGAATGGTCCTTGAACTGTGCTTCACCACCATGCTGGATCATCGGGACACCAATCCGACTGTTCACATACCGCTGCACTTCAAAGAACCGAGGCCCACGCATGTGTGGCGAACCATGAAGTGTTTCCACCGCCGCGAGATTTCGATGGGCTCCGGAAGGGTCGATAATGTCATAAAGATCGTAGTCACCATGAATATAACGCTCATTCAACATCAAGCAGCCGAGGTGGGGTGATTTCGGATTTGATTCCAGACTGTACAGTCCAGTCGATCCGCGGTTGTTTAACCGCCCAGACTGGACAAATTCAGTCCAGGCTTCCAGCGCCTTGGGTCGTTTCTGTGGCAGGAAGGCGTCGGGAGGTACGCTGTTGGGGTCGACAACCAGCCCCGCAAGCTTCCGAGGACCAAGATCGCGATCCGCGGTCTTCGGCTTACAGTCGATAGGTTTCGGGACGTAACCAGGCCGCCCCACATACTCCAACGATTGAGGGTTGGTCCGACGGACGAGGATCCAGAGCCCCAAATCCTGCGCGGCACTGACGAAAATGGCCCGGTCGGTTCTTCTCATCGTATCCACTCCGCTAGTAGAAAACTCTGACGATCAGATGGGCAATGAGGCGCCTTGGAGATCTTCAATGGTGCATTCGGAAGGTTCTAAGGTCGCGATTCTTACCTCATAGTCTGTTCATCCGATCAAGACGGTCGGCATCCCCATGACGATCGTGCCACCATGTGCGGTAAGATCGCCCATTCGGGCTGCGGGCATGCCGCATACCATCGTCGTAAAACTGCCGAGCGCAATCACATCAGGTGGGCCGACACAGACAGCCATATCGCTGACTCGGGCCGCTGGAAGCCCACCAATTAGAACAGTGATCCCCCCCGGTGGCAGTATTGGTCCCCCCACATGGGGAACGATACCGGTAACCATCGGACAGACGTGCATATCCGTGATCCGAGCTGCAGGAAGTCCCATCTGTTTACTCCCAATCATCCCAGGTTCGTTTAGGTCGAGGTACAGTGCGCCGAGGTTCCGGCTGGAACGTCGGCCGGGTCATCGGTCGTTCGTCTTGGTCCTCACTTCGCGTTCGATTTGGCGCTACCGATTGCTGAGGTTCAGGCCGAGGCTGCTTGGCTTGTGGGGCTTCGGTTTCTGATGGAGCTTCTACCGATTCGGTTCCTCCTGGCCAGCGCGCTGTACCGTCCGCGACTTGAAGACCGACTTCGAGGTACTTCTTGTACTTTTCAGGGGCTTTCTCAGGTTCGGTCCGGACACCACCAAGCATCACGCCACCACTAACGACGTGCCCGGTGAGGTGACCTGCGGCTGGGACCTCGGGGACATTCGGTGGGGCGAGGCTACCGCCACTAAAGAACGCCCCCATCGCAGCACAACCGGCGGGGGAATCAAGCCCAGACACTGTCGCTGTTGCTTCGGCCTTGCGACGGTGCTCTTCGTTGGGATCGATCACCCAACCTTCCGCTGCTTGGAGGGAATCCAGGACAGCCTTCGGTTCATCCTCGCTGAGAGTCTCTCGGGCAACTAAACAAGCCCACCAGACTGCCTCACGTTTGCCGATCGATTGCGCCAGAACCCTGATGGCATCGGGGAACTGCTCTTCAGCGGCAAGACGTCCGAGGTACTCTCGGGCGGTCTCTCCCTCTTTGACGGCAAGGGCCTCTTCGCTGAGAGTTGCATGTTCCAAGACTGAACCCAGGGCAGCGGGATCGTCAAGTTTTGAAGCGTCGGTAGTCATCTGTTTGGTCCAGGGTCAGTAACCGTTTGGAGGGGTTCCGAAGGGTCGGTTAATTAATCATCGTAATCCCACCCTGAGCCTTCAGCATGGCACTCCCGTTGACCTGAGTAATCAGACCCTTGACTGAGGTTTGAATTGTACCTTCGATTTGGACCATCATCCCTTTAATTGTCACACCCATTTGGTCGACTTTGATGCTGCTCTGACCCACCTTAAGCTCGATGCCCATCATTGCTTCGGTGGAACTGGTTCCCAAATTCAATTTCGTGGTCTGGTTGCCGAGTTTGATGGTTAAGGCATCATTACCGAGGTCGAGGGTGACGTCGCGGTTCCCCATCTTCAATTGATGCGAGTCATTTCCCATGTCGAGGATCGTCTCGCGGTTTCCCATTTTGAGCTGATGAGTGTCATTTCCCATGTCGAGAGTGACGGCCCGGTTCCCTTGCTTGATGGTCACGTCTTCATTCTGGGTGACTTCCTCGGTCCGATTTTGCTTGATGGTGATCGTTTCGTTTCCGTCGACAGTCTCCGTCCGATTCCGTTTCACGTGCGTGGTTTCATCACGATCGATCGTCTTGGTCCGGTCGCGGCCGACCCAGTGGGTCTCGTCATTTTCGACCTCGATCATCTGATCCTTCTCGGCGTGGACGAGGAGATGTTCTTCCCCCTTCTTGTCCTCGAAACGAATCTCGTTGTAGTTGTCGGGACTCCCTTGCAGAGAACTCAGACTCATGATCCCGCTCTGGGTCTTGTTGTCGGGGAGGTCGTAGGGTGGCATCTGGTCAGGGTTGTAGACGCTTCCGACGATGATCGGGCAATCGGGATCGCCTTCCTCAAAGGCGACGATCACTTCCTGATCGATCCGAGGGATGTGGATCGCTCCCCAATTCTTACCGGCCCAGATCGTCCCGACGCGAATCCAACAAGCGCTTTGTCCGTTGTTCGACCCTCCGCGAACCCAGTGTATTTGTTCTTTTACCAGACTGTACTTGTCTGTGAAGATCTCCTCGCCAGCGGGACCGACAACGGTAGCCGTTTGGGTTCCTTGGACCACCGGTTTCGGCGTAATCCGCTGGGGACGGAACGGAAGTGCGGCAGGGATGCAGGTGAAGGAGTTCTCGTAGTTCATCTGCTCGCCGAGTTCAGAGCGATAATCGCCACCGATTCGCGCAGAATGTTGGACTGTCGTGACCACATAAGGTCCATTGGCATCAAAGTGATCCTTCAACTGGAATCGGTAACCAGAGGCCATGGCGCGGCAGTGGCTGATCGCTTGGATTATCAAACCCGCCGAGGCTTCTTCCTCCATCCGGAGGTCGACAGTCCGCTGGTTGTCTTGGAAGATCTTCTGGAGATCGGAAGGACGATCACCGCCGCCGGGGTCGATCCCATCGAACCGTTGGGCATACTCACCCGGGAAGTCATAGAGTTCTAGCTTCTCGTTATTACCGATCTTCAACTGATGCTGAACCGTTCCGACCGTGACGTTCTGCTGGATCGTCTGTTCGGCTTCGAGGTTCTTGCCGGGGAGTTCGAAATTGTGATCCCAGAGGGTGTACTTGCCCGATCGAAGTTCTTGAGACTTCTCCCAGGAATAGACGCTGTCGAGGAGCCGGTCGCCGACTTCGGCCTCTTCAAACTGGACCTCTGACTGGAACGGTTGGTCGGGATGACTTTGCGGGGTATCAGCGATCACCATTCGGTGGGTACCGTCGCCATGTTCGAAGTAGTAGTAGATCCCCTCCTCTTCCATCAAGCGACTGGCGAAGTTGAAGTCGGTCTCTCGGTACTGGACGCAGTAATCGCGTGATTCGTACTGACCCTGGACCTTAAACGAAGGCGCCGGGGTAAGCCCCTGGAGGACTTCCTTGAGGATCTGGATCACCGTCTTCTGTTGGAAGATCCGGCTCCGGGCGACCCGAGTGAGGAGCCAGAGTTCGGGGACGACTTCCATCCGGTAGTACAGAAAGGTTGCGTCGCGGTGACCTTGGCTCATCCGGCTGCAGATTCCGTTAAAGTTTCGGAATTGGTCGGAGGTCATCCGGAGCTGGGCAGTGATTTTCTGGCCGAGGAGCTGGTCGATGGCGATCGACTCGGTCCGTTCCGCCGCGAGTTCGAGGTCGAACCGAAAGAGTTGGGAGATCCCTTCAGATCCGGAAAAGGCGCGGAGGAGCAACCGATCAGGCCCCAAGGGGGTTTTGACACGGAGCAATCGATCGGCTTGAAGATAAGTAGCCATCGGAATCCCTGGATGCGATCGGGGTCAACAATCTCAGATACCCAGCAACGGCCCCTCAGCCAACTCGAGGGCGAGGCCAATCTCTCTAGGGGTAATGACGACTGGTCCGGGCCTCATTTGCAAAGCAGAGCCGTTCTGGAGACGGATTCTACCTGATCCAGGCGTCTAGACTCGACGATCTACCTTCTCAAGGACGTTGGGCACAACTGGTGTACTGCGGTCTGAGTCTTGGCTGTGGAGGGCTTGATAAGGTTGTAGTAGCATGAACGATAGAGACTGAAAAGCGATCGGAGGAGGTTGAAATGAACTATGCAACGACAAGAGGAAAAGTTGGTCTTGTCGGTACAGGGATGGTCGGGAGTTCGTTTGCTTACGCCTTGATGCAGACAGACATCGCGACGGAACTGGTGTTAGTTGATCTGGACCATCGTCGAGCGGAAGGGGAGGCGATGGACTTGAACCACGGCCTCCCTTTTGTAAGCCCGATGCGGATCAGAGCCGGAAGCTACGAGGACCTGAGTGATGCGGAGGTCGTCGTGATCACCGCCGGACGGAACCAACGGCCCGGCGAAACGCGGATCGACCTGCTCGCCAAAAACGCGGCCGTCATTGAAGATATCGTCCCTCGGGTCGTCGCGTCGTCGCCTCGGGCCGTCATTCTGATCGCCAGCAACCCCGTGGACATCCTCACTCAAATCGGCAACGACTGTTGCGATCTCCCACCAGGACGGGTGATTGGGTCGGGAACGGTGCTCGACACAGCGCGGCTCTGTGTCTTGGTTGGCGACTATTTCGACGTCAATCCGCGTAGCATCAACGCGTTTGTCATCGGCGAACACGGCGAGACGCAAGTGCCCGTCTGGAGCCGAGCGACGATCGGCGGTGTCAGCCTCGATGCCTTCGTCGGTCCGGGGGGACGGCAGAAGGATCTTGCCGAGCGTGAGCGGATCGCTCGACAGACGCGCGATGCTGCGGCTGAGATCATTCAACGTAAGCAGGCGACCTACTATGCGATCGGCCTCGGTCTCCTCGGCATTGTCGAGGCCGTGCTCCGGGACCAGAAGACTGTCTTCACGGTCTGTTCTCCGCTTCAAGGACGCTGTGGAATTACGGAGAGGATGTCGGGGAGCCTGCCGACCGTCGTCGGTCGCTCCGGAGCGGAACACATCATCGAACTCAACCTGAATGACGATGAACAACGCAGCTTTGAAGCTTCGATCCGGTCACTCCGAGAAAGTTTGGACAAGCGTCCGTCATCATGATCTAACACGAACGATCACAAAGGGATCTGAACTCTGCTTCGGCTCAATCGGTCTTTGTTAGGGTTGGTTTAGGAGGAGCTTGAGGCGGTCACAGATGGATGGACGTAGCCACTTCGCTTCGTCTCTGCCTGAAGAGATCGCGGATGGCCCGGAATTCGAGAGCGCATCATTCCTTGTCGAGTGATCTCCGAACACGGGTCAATCGATGATGGCTCACCCGAATGCACAATAGCCAAGAGTGTTTGCGACTTCGTATGATCAATAATAGTTCAGTGGATTGTTCTGCTGAACTTTGATGTCCGATAAGCACGTCGAGGAAGAATAGTCATGGAGTCAACGAATCCGCACCGCCGTAAATCGAATGCGAAGGCTGCTGCTGCGCCGTCGTCGCAACAGCAGACGATCATCTCCGTCTCGGAGGTAACACCGGCAAAGGACAAGTTGCCCGAGGTCTCCTACGTGGAAGCGGTCGGGGCACAACTGACCGAACCGCCATCTCTATTCCCTGAACGGATCTCCGACTCCGAGGAGTCGGAGGTGGAGTTCGCGGAGGCTCTCTCCGAGGAGTTCGCGGTGGCTCCTCCAGTTCCTCGGCAGTTTGAAGCCTGTTCGCGCTATTACGGAAGATTGGTCGCTAATGTCGACTATCATCCTGTCATCGCGGCGGTGCACTTAGCGTTCCATGACCACCGGCCTCTTGTCTTGTCCCCGGACATCATCTGGCTCCTGGTCGCTCAAGGATTTGCGAATCACGTCAACGCGAATGCCGAGAAACTCCGGCCGAAATTTGTCCAGCACGAGGGGAAGCTCACCCTCGAGGTTGAGCGGCACGATTTCATCAAGGGTTCTCCGGAAAACCCTTGGCCCGAGGTCTTTGGGGAGTTCAGCAGCCAGATCAGGAAACACCTGGGTCCGTCGACGCACGACTTACTGTTGCCCAGATTCTCGACGACGGGGCCAGTTGAGCAGGCGGCGGCAGAAATCGTCCTCCTTGAGGCGATGCAATCCTACTTCGATTACAGGTTTTACACCCTCTGTGGGATCCCTCAGATCATGCTCGAAGGGAGCACCAATGACTGGGAGATCCTCGCGGAGCGGACCCGTGCACTCGGCCAGTTTGGCTTAGCGTGGTGGACCGAGGCGATCGCACCCGTCCTTGATGAGTTTGTGGCGGCGACCCGCGGTGAGGTCAATCAGGACTTCTGGCGCTCCATTTACAAGGTCGGAGGTGTGAGCGGTGGACCTTACATCAGCGGTTGGATTGCGGCGTTCTTTCCGTACTTGCTCGACGGGGGAGAGAGCGCCGCGACAAATCGGAATCCGTACCTCAAGAAAACGTACCGAAACTTACGCGATTTCCTCCACCTCGCGAAAACGCATAGAGACTTACACGATTTCCTCTACCCTAAGGAAGAGGACGATCCCTCTTGTAGTAGTCATGGCATGTCGCTCCAATCTTTTCCCGCGGGACTATCGCGAGCGCCCTTCACCTGGAAGTACCTGACCCAGAAGTTCAAAATGGAGTTCATAGGTGGTTTTGTGGGGGTTGATCAGGATCCGAGTTCGCTGGCGCTCAAACCGGAGATCGGCTGGGCGGTCGGCTCGGCGAACGACTAATCAACCCCATGAAGCACGGGGAGCGTCGTTGGTCGCCTGAACGGCTCCAATTGAAACGGCCCCGTGCTCTTGCGGATCGTCAGAACGCTACGATTCGTGGCTATGGTTGATTCTGAAGAAGCTTGAGGCGTTCGCAGATGAAGTCAGCCACTTGGTTCTCGCTAAATCGAGAACCGTCGACGTAGCCATCGATTCCAAAAACTCCCTTCACATCACCGTCGGCAAGTCGAACGAACATCACCTCGTCGTCTTTTTTCTTCTTGATCAGATCACGGATGGCCCGGAATTCGAGACCGCACCATTCCTTTTCGTCATAATGGGCACTTAAGAAGACGACGATCAAGTCTGACTCATCGTGGTAGATCTTTTGCAGATAAGTATCGAGATTCGGTCGTGATAATTCAGCGGTGTAGTAGTCGTCGTAGAAGACCTTGCTTTGGGTTAGCGATTTCACTAATCCATCAGCAACTTTTTCGACATAGTCCCGATGCTCACCGGGGAAGGAAAGGGCGACGTTGAAGCGTTTGGCCGCCGGTTCGGCTCCGGGTTTGGTGGTTGGGGCTGCTGCTGAAGCGGTTTCTTCGGAGTCGGTTGGGATCGGGTAGCGGGTGAGGAGGCCGTCTCGGAGTTCTTCGAGGATTCGGTAGGTCTCGGCGGCTCGGTAGTTGTAGATCTCGCCGGTGGTGGGATGGGTGAAGTTCTGGTCGTCTCGTTCGGGGTCATGGAGGGGCTGCCAGAGCTTGAGAGCTTCTTCGAGATTGAGGGTGGCAGATTCGATAAGGGCCTTGATGTCGGGGGGGAGGTTGTGTCGTTTGGCGGGGACGAAGGAGTCAACCTTCTGTAGCTGAGCGGCTTGGAGGAGTTGGGCTGCGGCACGGAGTTGGAAACCGAAAGGGATCGCCCAGGCATAGCCGCATGCGTCATCGTTGGCGGCGAGGAGTTCAGGCTGGCCGGATTCCTCGTTGGCGGGAATTCCCTCGTCGAGGGCGAGCTGAATGTCCTCGTGCGCAGCTTGGGGATCGCCCTGATGGAGGTGCCAACGAGCACGTTCGAGCAGCAGGTCAATGTGGTACCTGCCGTAGCCGCAGTCACGGGCGATCTTGAGTCCGTCTCCAAGCGACCGTGCGCAGGAGGCTAAAGGAGCGTCGTTATTGTCAGTTGCTCCGTTGTTCCCGCGTGCTCCTGAGGCATCAATTCGGGCCAGTTCAATCCGTGCCTGTACCAGAAGCGACCAGCAGAGCACCTCCTTGTCATCTCGAGCAGCCGCCCACTCATGGGCTTTCGTGCAGAGTTGCCCAGCCGATGAGACGTCCTGCAAACCGATATTAATCTGGGCAATCATAAGTCTGCATTTAGGAACATCGTTGTCATCTTTTCCAAAAAGCTCTGTTAATAGATCCTGGTTTTCTTGAGTTAGACGCAATACTTCATCGCGCCGACCCAGGCGGGTGAGCAACTCCGTGTGCCAAATTCCCGCACCACTATAAAGCGGTCGATCCTCCCTGCCCTCAGCTTTGCGTTGCCATTCGAGGGCGGTTTGGAAATCGGCGAGGGCGGGCTGAACCTGTCCGCGCAAGGCGTGTACGTACGCTCGGTATGCGTAAGAGCTGAATCGCTCCTCTGCATCATCGGCACGTTCGGCGAGTTCCACGGCCTGGTTCGCCGTTGCCCCGGCACCTGGTCCCGACGTCTCACGGAGGCGACCGGCGAGGTACAACACGTCGCAGAGGTTTTGGTTGCCGATGGACGCGTTCTGCCAATCCTCCTGCCGCATCCACATCTTGATTGTGATTTGGTAGCACCGTGCCGGGGCAGCAAGGCGTCCCAGGTGCTGGAGGTACAAGCCCCATTCATTGATGAAGACTGCCTGGACGTTTTCGGAGAGAGCGAGGTACGGTAAGCCATTAACACCGGGATCATTCGAATCAATAGGTTGCAAGGCGGTCTCAGGAGGTAAACCAGGCGCAAACGCCCGGCAGATCCGCTCACCTCGTTCGTAGGCTCCCAGCCGCCATCCGAGGTTCTCATATCCCCCAATACGGTTCCTGAAGATATCCCAGGCATCCGCGACGTGGTCCGATTGAATGGCGTGGTAGACGATCTCTTCAAGGAGATCGAGGGTGCCGGGGTCGGACGGATTCTCGCCCGGAGTGGTGCCGAGGGAAACTTCAAGCCCCTTGCGGACCGATTCGTGCCCATCGATGGCAACCGCACGATCAATCCCGCTCAGGAAGCCATCGCGGACGGCGGGATGAATGGTGTAGAGCGTTCTCGTTGTTCCTTTCTTGGTGCGTTGCTTCGATTCCTCCACGATCCGCATTTTGACCAGCCAATGGAGCTTTTGCTGCACCTGCTCCGGGTTCAATTCAGCCAAGGCTGACCCCGAAATACGGGTTGTGTCAGGACCGATGAAGATCGCCACCAAGGTTGCGTGATCGACCCCGAGCCGAAAGAGACAGACCCGCTCCAGCAACGCGAGGGCGGCTTCGTCTTTCTCCAGCATGCCTTCTCGATACCGCTCGGCAATCCGGGCAAAGCGGCGACCTTGCTTGAGGACGGCACGACGATCGTCATCCAGCTCTTCGTCCGCTTTCTCCCCCAGTTCGGCCGCCTCGTCCAATTTCAACGGCGTGGATGGATTGCCAGCGCCAAACTCGCTGATGTAGCCACCAGCAAAATCGACCGTTAAGGCATGGCGGCCGCATTCCACCACGATCGGTTCCAGTTCGAGATCATTGCCGTGAACCCCACGATCCTTGAGGAGCTGAACCCCGGTGGCGACGTCAATTTCTTCGATGGGCACGGTCTGAAAGTAGCCCGGATGGGCATCGCGGAGATCGGCGAGCGGAAACCTCGACGTTACCAACAAGCTGAGTTCATGAAAGTAGCCGGCCGCCGCTTGATCAAGAAAGTTGCGCAGGTTGGGGCTCGTAATCCTGCCGAACGCACCGCGGGCCCCATCGTCTTGGACCTTTTCCAGGCCATCCATAACGATCAGGCCGGGAGTTCCTTGGAGCATAAACGCAATCTGATTAAACGCGAGTACCGTCGTGAGTCGCGGAGTCCTCTCAAGCCACATCTGCAACGCTTCGAAGAAATCTTCTGGGTGGGCCTCATCATAGAACGAAATCGCAAAGTTACTATGGGGTTGGGGCAACGAATCGACTTTGTCTACGCCAGGTTCAGGCGGTAAGCCACCGGGGAGGATCCGGAGGAACCGCTCGGCAATGGCGGTCTTTCCGGCGCCGCCCATCCCCACCAAGGCACAGACACCACGACCTCCCGCCTGCCACCACTCAGAGACCCGGTCGAATTCAGGTCGAGGCTGCCAATTCTGGGCACGGAGTAATGTGTGGCGGAAATAGTTGAATGTTTTTGCGTTCACAGGTCCTTCACTTTGTCTACCTGACCGGTTATTTGGACCGAGACATCACAATCACGCCTGCAATACGCTTATCTTATCGCGTCACTTGCGGCGGTTCCAGGTTCAGCGCGAGCGTGGATGGCCTCTGAATCCGCTTGATCAGGGGAACAAAAAGGCGACCTCACGTCCCGCTCTCTACGATACTGTGGCTGACAAAGGTCTTCGAAACGGGTGCGTTGTTGAAACAAAACACCTCAGGACTCCCGAAGAAGTCCTGAGGTGCTGAACTATCTAAGTCACAAATCCAGAATGATCTAAGGCCACAATCACAAACGCGAACCTATCTAAAGACTTAGTCAAGAAACACAACGTGTCGCATTGCCCGTGCCCTATTTTCCGTATTCATGACCACTTGGTGCCAACAGTGCAGGTTAATCGTGTTATGGTCAGCGTGTCTGAGCCTGCCACAAATATAGACGGTTGCATCCCGGACCAACTTGCGCCAGCTCATGAATTTTGCCTCGGGATTCTCTTTGATCAGCCAACGATACTCGGCGAGTTCCAAACCAGCGGGATAAGCCCGACTGACGAAGACTTCGGTTCCACCGATCCGAGCACAGAACTCAGCGAAGTGTGCTTTACTGCCGACGCCTCGGCTGATCGGTTCGTTCTTGAGAATCTGGTCCTCCGGGACCACCAATGTCGGCTCCGGAATGAGGAACCACTCACCTTGGCGTCGGAAGGCAGCGTTCTTCCGCGTGTTCGACGCCTTCCCCGAGACTCGGGCGCGGGACTGAGCCGCGCGGACCGGTTCCGGCTTCAACGATTCCATCGCGGCCCGGACCGTTCCGACCGGCGCTGCTTCGGGGATCGCCGCCACGAACCAGTGTCGTTCATCATGACCACACAAGAACTTCGACTTCTGGTCGCCATCGCGGTGCATCAGCAAGAGATGGCGATTCCGCTTCTCCACATTGAGAACCGTCAACTCAGCGGATTCTGAGACAGGCGGGTTCAGCAAGAAGTGCTCCCCCGCGCGGTCCTTATCGATGTCGATGGTAAACCGCTGTTGCTTGTTCTCCAACTTAAGTCGTGCACCGATCCGATTGAACGTCGATTCTAGATTCTGTAGATGAAACATCAGCATCTTCCTTGTCTGTTTGGTTCCTCCAGAGAGACATCCGTCGGAGTACAGTGGTTCGCCAATCTTGAGAAAAAAGTGAATTGCTCCTGCCCTTCGATGCATCTTCTTGGGTGAAGGACGACTGAAGTTGGTGAGGTCAGCATCATGATGAGATCGAGGAATCAGGCAGTCTTGACCCCGCTCCGGGCAATCTTCGACGGAGATGCCGCGGGTGGAGCGACGGATGAGGAACTCCTCGATCGCTTCCTGGAATCGGGGAAAGGTGCGGAGGGAGCCTTTGCGCGGTTGGTCGATCGCCATGGGGCGATGGTCTGGTCGATCTGCCGGCGACTGACCTCGACACGGACGGATGCGGAAGATGCCTTCCAAGCAACCTTCTTGGCGTTGGTCCGTCGCGCTGCGTCGATCCGAGTTCAAGGATCTCTTGCCCCTTGGCTCTTTGCCGTGGCGCGTCGGATCGGGCTCCGAAGTTCAAGGCAGCATCGCCGAGAGGGGGCGTCGGAACTTCTGCTCGAACTTCCCGCTGAGATCGAAGCGCCACTGGAATCAGCGGCACGCTCCGATCAGATCCGGATGCTCCTCGATGAACTCGGGCGTCTTCCGGAGAAGTATCGCGCCCCGATTCTCCTCTGCCACCTTCAGGAGAAAACCCACCGCGAAGCGGCGGAGACCCTCGGCTGGCCAATCGGGACCGTCCGCGTCCGACTCTCCCGAGGGCGGACGTTGCTCCGGGATCGGTTGGATCGTCGGGGAGTCGGCGTTGCGACCGTCTTGGGATGCGGCGCCTTGGGTCCCGAAGCGTTCGCGCTCCCCCCTGCCCTGAAGGCAGCGGCTCTTCGCGGGACCTTCGCCCTCGCCACCCATTCCGTCGCCGCCGGGACTGTTCCCGCGGCGATCCAATTGCTCGAAAAAGGAGCGTTTACCCCGATGTTGACGTCGATCAAGTTCTTCCTCGCCGGTGCAACGACCACAGGATTAGTGGCGTTGAGCAGCACCGTCCCGATCTTTGGATGGATCGGCGAGGGTCCTACTACCACCGAGGACCCCAACCCGCAAGAAGCGACGATTGTGGTGGAGGCGGATGAACCTCAATCACCAGCAGTTACGGCCCAATACACCGTTTTGGAGAAGGTTGAGGAGATCCAGGAGGACCCCGGCGAACTCCGAAAGATCATCCCCGACCTCAGTAACCTACAGCGACTCCACGAACTGAAGGTCCGGCTTGAGCATGCCCAGCAGATGGCCTCAGATGCCATCGCCAAGATGACTCAGCTCGAAGAGTCGTGGGTTTTCGAAGCTGATCCGGCGACTGCCCAAGTTCAGCTCAGTCTTGATGATGAACGCGAGGTCACGGCAGAGCGAGTCAAGGTTATACTTGAACCAGACACCAAGTCACTTGCTGAAGTTGAGCGTGCGATCACAAGCTTAAAACAAGAAATAGATAAGCTATCCATCTATTATGAGCTTGCCCTCCGGGAAGCCAAGCTCCAGGACTGGCAACGCACCCTCGAAGAGAAGAACAGCAACCTCTTTCAAGGGGACGTGCGCCTTCAAGGAAACGTGCGACTCGATAAGGATCTCAACGAGGGGAATCCGAGGCGCGAGACGCTCTTTGCCGAGGTTGTTACAGACCCCTCGAAAATTGAAACCAATGCCGTCGAGGAGCCAAAGCCTGATGCCGTCGAGGAGCCAAAGCCTGAGATTCTCGAAGAAGCGGGTGTCGTGGAAGGCCAACGTGACGATCCTACGGCTGCTCGACGCGCCAAGGTGGAAGAACGCTTTGTCAGCCGCGCTGTCGAGTTCGTCGAACTTACGGAACGCCTCAAGCAATGGATGAGCAATCAAACGCTCCGAACACTTCTTGAAGCGACTGAAAAAGATTCAGAAGCGATCTCGGACGACCTCAAAGCGCTCTCGGCTGAAATCCTCGAAGAAATGGAGCAAGGTGGTCGAGCCACCAATGACCCTCCGCAGAGCACACTCTCCGATGAGGAATTGCGGGAGCGGATGGCGACGGTTCTCGCCGACCTCCGACTGCTCTACCAGATTGAGCAGGTTTTGTTGAAGGATGCTCCCGGCCTGAGCCTGAACGAAGCGCTCCGAGTCCCTACGATCAAGGCGGTTGCGCAACGTGCCGAGGAACTTGGGGTTTATCGATCGAATGTTGGTTATGAGATCCATCCCGAGTATGAAATGGTCGTCCCTCTGGCTGCTGCGGAGGATCTGGGAGTCGCCCACATCAACCAGCTCTTCGTTGGAGGTGAGACAGGAGTGGCCTACGCGGTCCAGCTATACCAGTACATCGTAAAGTTTGCGAGGACTGGTACATCGCCCTCTTCAGCGATCAAGGAACTCTTCGACAGCGATCCCACTCCTCCGTCGCGCTAATGCTAACAAAGTGCCTCAGATCCAGCTTGAGGACCATGCTAAGATCGTCCCCTCGATCAGCATCATCATCAGTGCGACGGGGGGACTGAGGACCGTGAGTACCGCAAAGGAGAGGATCAGTCCAATCAACATCGCGACGTAGATGATCGAGATATAGGGAGATTCAGTCGGCCAGCCCGATCTAACCTGTGCGGCGTTCGAGATCGCATAAGAAACTGTAAGGCAGAGCGGGATCGTGATGGAGAGGACCACGAGGAGCCGCTCGGTCGATGCAAGGTCGGCCTCGATCCCCAACCGCAATGCTCCGAGACCAAGTCCGACAAGGCCGATCATGATCATGGAGTCGATCACCAATGGTCGACGGCGCCCTTGAGGCCGAACTTCGGAGTAAGGGTACTGAATCATGATCGAGCCACTTCGGTTGATGAGTCCATGGATGATCTGAGTCACACGAAGCGCAACATGCTACGATGATTCATTGTTCTGAGATCCTCGGACTTTTGTCGAGTGGATCCCCTTGGGAAGGTAGCGCAAGATCACGCCGAACAAGAGGAAGAATCCGCCGACCAAGGTCGGCCAGCTCGGGTACTCACCGATTGCGAGGATCACCCAGACGGGTTGCAGGATCGGCTCGAGGAGTGAGATTAGGCCAGCCTCTGGTGCAGGGATTGTCCGGAGCCCTCGAGCGAACAAGGCGTACGGGATCGCCATCTGGATCATTCCAAACGCCATCAGAGCAAGGGTCTGCGGCAACGTCGGAATCGGGATCCCGCCGGTCGTCATGATCAGCCAGGTCCCCAGCACAATCGAACCCCCGAGATTGTTGATCGCCGAGAGCCAGAACGGGTCGTGACCGCGCAGGGCCCGGAGTCCGACGGCGACGATCGCGTATGTCACCCCGCTCCCAATCCCGAGTGCAATCCCGAGCGCTTCGCTGGTGCCGCTCCCCTCCCCTGGTCCAAAGATCACGATGGTGAGGACTCCGAGGGCAACCGCAATTAGCCCCCGGATCACGCGCTGATCAGGGCGTTCCTTCAGGAAAATAAAGCTAATGGGGACCGCCCAAATCGCGGCGCTGTATTGAAGGAAAATCGCGTTCGCTGCGGTCGACTGTTTGATGGCACCGATGTAGAGCCCCGTCATTGCCCCGAAAACGATCATCAGTGGGATCATCGGGGGACGGAAGGTCCATCGGCTTGGTCTGACGAACGGAAGGAGTGCGAGTCCGGCGAAGATCCCCCGGTAGAACGCAATCGATCCCGCATCGAGTCCCTGAAGCCCTTTCGTGAAGACACCTGCAAGGCTCCACAGCAAGGCCGCTAAGATCAGCGCTCCTCGTCCCTTGAGCAACTCGAAATCTCCCTCAACCTATGAGATTATGAGAACTCGTGACGATGATGCTCCGAGGAAGGCCACGCAATTAACCGGGATTCTAAACGTTGTATCGTGTAGCGTACCACGCAGGGGCTTGGTAATTATCAAGGTTGTTCAAGATTTGGTGGAATGCCGATGGCCGCGAACGAGGTCTCCCGATCTTGGACGCTCAGAATCCTCGATCTTTCAGGCTCAAAAGTTGGGGAACCGCTGATTGATTCAGACTCCGAGGCGATTGCCTGATCGCCAAGGATCCGATTAGAGTATCGAGAGAAGGTAGAATACAAATACCAGCGGTCCGAATAGCAATCTAGGTTGAAGATCCACTCCTCAAGAGTGCCATGTTCGGAATCAGCACCGAGGAAGTAGTCGTGTCCTTCTTCATCTTTGGGCTCTTCATTCTGATCATCTTCTTAGTAGTCCGAGGGATCGCCTCCTTCTTTTCGGCGATTACCGGAGGCCGACATCGCGCCTATCGACAACTCGCGCGACGACATCGGGGAATCTTTGAACCTCGTGGACTTGTTGACCCACCGACAGTCTCGTTCGGCTATCGGGACTCGAGAGTCCGGGTAGGCCTAGCTCCCGTGATTGCAGGGCAATCGTCAGCACCAAGGACGCGAGTCGTTGCGCGGTTTGGATCGAGCCTGCCGTTTCGATTCGAACTCTTCCCTTCGACTCGACAAGCTCCCCGACAGCCACCGCGCGGGACACGACTCGTGCACGTCGGCACCCCTGAAATCGATCACCATTATGTAATTCGGGCCAATGACACCGAAGTAGCTTCAGAACTTCTCCTGGAGCCCGAAGCGCAAGTCGCACTCCAAGAGATCCGTCGAATCTCGCCACCCTCGGGAATGTTAGTATCGATTAATCCCGAGCGGCTCTTGGTTCAGGTTGACCGTAATCTCGGTTCTAATTTCGGAGTCCTGGATCTTGCAGTAAATCGGACTCTCCAACTCCATGACCTCGTACGGCAGCATGTCAGTGAGCGAATGAGTGTAGGCATCTCAATTGTAGAAGCAGAGGTGAAGATGCTACAACCAGATGGTCCGGTCCTCTGCAAAGTCTGTAACGAGCCAATTACATCACGGAGGGATCGAGTCACTTGCGTTACTTGCCACGCTCCGCATCACCGAGACTGCTGGGCGTTTGTGGGTGGCTGTTCGATTTATGGTTGCTTAGAGAAGCAGTGTCGCCCCGCATAAACGATCAGGACGAGAGGATTATCCTCGGGGTCATCGTCCTGAAGTTCCCGGAACCAGGGACCAAATCAAGTCAAAAGAGCTGTCCATTTTCAGTCGGTTGAACAATATCTGGACTCAGGTCGCGAACAAGGAGATTAGAGGAGGAACCCTGCCATGTCATACGGCGGTCAAGCGAATGCGAATGGGATCCAGGTCACGTTCTTGGATCAAACCGGGGCAAAGTCGGTTAAAGCGGTGATTGCGTTCACCGTGCCAGTGAGCCGGATCTTGCCCAACATCATCACTAAGATGACGTTGCCGACCAACGGTCCAGACGGGCAGCCCTTGAGCTACTCGCTCGACCATAAGGAAGGAGGACGTCGCCTTTCTGAATCTCAGACCCTGGTTGAAGCCGGCGTCCAAAACGGCGACCATCTCATCATCTATCCGGAGGTCGTCGCTGGTTTCCGTTGACCCGTCCACGTCATTGATCTAGCAGACCCCGACCTTGATTCCGGTGCTTGGACTCCGGAAGGCTGTTTCACCTGACGACCAGGGACAATCTGATCGAGCGCATGTAATGCTCAGAAGAAAGTACGACTCTCCCCAATCGCGGCGACTCCGTTCTGATCGTGATGCCCTCGGACGTCTCCGGGAACAGAGCAGCATCTTTCGATACCGCGGAACCGGTGATCCACCTACCCGCTACCTCATCGAATTCCATGGCAAGAGCCTTGAACGCGATCGAGGTCGGGTGACGGTCTCGGAGCTCCACCAGGTCGAAATCAAACTCGGCGCATCCTATCCGAGATCGATGCCCGAACTCCGATGGTTGACCCCAATCTACCATCCCAACATCTCAGAAATCGGGCTTGTCTGTCTCGGAGGGTACAACACGCACTGGGTGCCCAGCCTCCAGCTGGACGAACTCTGTGAGATGCTCTGGGACATGGCCCGGTTTCATAATTATGACCTCCGGAGCCCCTATAATCGTGATGCGGCGCTCTGGGCTGCAAATCAAACGACCTTTCTGTTCCCGATTGACGATCGACCACTCCGTGATATCCGTGCTTTCCAAGGACGCCAAGAGGATCTCGGTCGGTCGACTTCCGAAGAACGGGTCGTCGCAACACCGAAACCAGGCGATCCCATCATTCTTTTTGATGCCGAAGTGTCACTCCCGCCACCGAAGCGAGAACCCGAACCCAAAGCCCCCGAACCACAGCCGGACGTCGTCTTCCTTGATGATTAAATCATCAGCGAGTGCTGAGATCCTGAAGCAGCAGTCCTCATGGAAGACCAACGCGATCGTTCCGATGCTTCGTTAAATTGACCTTGGATTTTGGAGTGACGTGTTGATGGAGACGCCCGCCGAGAGCCCTCCAGGTGTTGAAGAGGACGAAATCCTCCGGATCGATGAAGAGGATCGTTACAGCAGGCTCCGGTTGATCTCCTGGTGGCGTCAAGAACGACTCGCTGCTGCCAAGGTTTTGGTTGTGGGCGCAGGAGCGCTCGGCAATGAGGTCCTCAAAAATCTTGGACTGGTGGGTGTGGGGACCTTGTTTGTGATCGACCTTGATGAGGTCGAGCCTTCTAATCTATCGCGGTCGGTACTCTTCCGGATGGAGGATGGTGGTCGACCGAAGGCCGAAGTCGCCGCCCAACGGACCCTCGAGCTGAATCCTGAGATCGTTGTCATGCCGATCCATGGCGATGTGATTAGTGACCTCGGACTTGGTCTCTTTGAAGAAATGGACGTGGTGATCGGCTGCCTTGACAATCGAGAAGCGAGGCTCTGGGTCAATCGCCAGTGTTGGAAGGTTGGGACCCCTTGGGTCGATGCCGGTATCCAAGAGATCCAAGGGGTTGTCCGAGTCTTCCAACCTCCCGACTCAGCCTGCTATGAGTGTGGGATGACTAGCAGGGACTATCAGCTCCTCAATCTCCGCTACAGTTGTCCCCTGCTCCGTCGCGAAGAAATCCTCGCTGGGAAGGTTCCAACCGCACCCACAATCGCTTCGATCATGGCAGCGATGGAAGTTCAAGAGGCCTTGAAACTGATCCATGGGATGCCGGTCCAAGCGGGATGCCTTCATGTGTATAATGGCGTGGCAAACACGTTCTACACGACGCAACTTCCTCGACGGGAAGAATGTCTAAGTCACGAGACGTATCCCGATCCGACACCGGTCCCCTTGGGCAATGGGGCCACGGCGGCAGAATTGTTCCACGTGGCACATCAGTTCGTTTCGGGAGAACTCCGACTCCTACTCGATCGTGAACTCGTGACGGCGATCGAATGGCCTCAGTCAGAGCGACGAATCGAAGTGATGCGTCCCCGGAACAAGGTCAGTCAATTGGAGGCGATCCATCCTGAAACGGGCAATCAAGGGACTCCCGTGATGGTAAGCGAAGTTGAAGAGAGTGCAGCGATTGCCCAGCGGACTCTCGCAGAACTCGGGATCCCACCGTACGATGTCCTCCGGATCGAGGGAATCGAGGGAACCGCCTTCTTGAAGTTGGCAGCGGATCGAGGCCGAGTCATACCAGATCCCTCCATTGTTTCGAATTGATGATCCATTCGTTTGGGTAATTTGTTGAGGGGTAGAACCGTTCGTGAGTAGTGTCGAGCAGAACCAGGACGATGATGATCAGCGCCCGGACGATCAGAACTCAGGCAATAGCCCCGATGACGAGATCGTTTTTCAGGACGTTTCGTTCCGAGAGCCGCTTCGTCTCCGACGTCCGGATCGCGACCTCAACTATGCCTGCCTGGCCTATGGGAGTCTTGGACCCAATGACCTCCCGATTTACCTCGACCGGGCTTCGGCCGACCGGATTGAACGCCACGCCTTGAGCGATGTCTCGGTCGAACTTGGAGGGGTCTTACTCGGTCAGGAATGCATCGATGAGGAGACCGGTAAGCCATTCGTCAAGATTCTTCAGTCACTCGAAGCGAAGCACTTCGAGAACTCGCAGGCGAGTTTCACCTATACTCATGACTCCTGGGATGAAATCAACCGAGAGCGTGACGACCGATTCCCCGAGCTTGAAATCGTCGGTTGGTATCACACCCACCCCAACTTTGGGATCTTTTTGTCCGGGCACGATCAATTCATCCAGCGTCACTTTTTTGGCCAACCCCTCCAGATCGCATACGTCGTCGACCCGATCCGACAGACTCGAGGCTTCTTCCAGTGGCGTTCCGATGGGCTTGCACAGGTCGAGGGCTACTATCTCTTTGCTCCACGGACGCAACGACTTACTCTCGCGCGATCGGTGAACGAACTCGAAGGGATTTCAAACGACCAGAGTGAGGCGGTCGTTGCACTCTCACCTCGATTGGAGGCGGGCCTCATGGCCATGCTTAATCAACCTCGGTCGTTTGCCCCACTACCAGATCGTGGCCAGAATCAGAGCCTCATTGGATTGATCGGGATGATCTTGGGAGGCTTGATCGTCTCGTTAGTACTCTGGATCGTTCAGCTGAACGGCAGAGTGAGTGCCCAGGCTGAACTATTGAGTACCCTTGAGGAACAGTTGGAGCCAGAGACGGAAGAAGAACCAGAAATCGCAATCCTAAAAAGCAGACTCCGCGCCAAAGAGCGGGCTTTGGACAGTCTCCTTGGTGAAATCAATGTCGGTGATCCGCCTGAACGTTTGATCGAAGCATACACCCGAGTCGCCGAGGAACGCGACAGGGCTCTCCGGGACCAGTCCGTCTACGACGAAGTGTCCGAGCAACTTACCCGGAAGAATACACTCATCGAGCGGCTCAATGAGAGTCTCAAGATTCAAGATGAGAAGCTCAAGTCCTCGAAGAAGAATGAACTGCGCCTCAAGGATCTGATCTCAGAGAACTCAAGGCTGAAGAAAGATGCTGACGAGGTTGAGGAGCTCAGGACGCTTTTTGAGCAGTTAGAAGACAAGACACTTCCTAGAAAGTATACGATTGCTTGGTACGTTGGGCTCGTCGGCTGGGTGGTCTCGATCCTCCTCGGACTCGTTCTCGTCACCGTAATCGCTCGATCCGGGATCGGCAGACCCGATGACCAACTCGACTTAGAAGTCGGAGGGGATCAACTTTCTCCTCCGGATCGAGTCCGCTGATCCCGTTTGGAACATCAAGAGCATTGCACCGGGAAGGTCGTTATTTTTGGAGAATCGGTAGGGTCTAGCCAATCTTCGGAGATCTTGCACAATAAATTCTTCTGAGAAACTGCCGAATGCTGGCTGAGCAGCGAGATTAATCCAGGGCCCTCGAACACAGATGAAGCTTCGTCCGGCTATTGCGCTCGATTCGTTTCGATGGTTTGTGAGTCAGCGACCGCTGATGATGGTCATCGGATGGATTGTCGTACTCGGAGCCGTCGTCTCGACTGCGCCGAGCTTAACGGACTTAGCCGCCCGAGGGCAATCAGAACTGCTGCCGACCGGATCAGAGAGTGCCCAAGCCGCTGGACTCCTCGCTGAAGGTTGGCCTGGGCAATGGTCAGAATCTGCCGTCGCGATCGGATTCTACAGCGAGGAAGGGGTGCTTCAATCGACTGGAGAACTCCTCCCCGAGGTTTTCGAATACGCCGCTCGGCTCATCAACCATCTCCGAACTGAATCAGACGAGCGTCCGACGGCGATCGGGTCAATTATCGGACCGGATGCAGCCCCCGAACTCCGTAACCGCCTTAAATCGGGTGATGGTAAGCTCTTTCTAACGATCGTTTCGATCAACGACTCTTTCGTTGGAATCCAGAGTCGCGAAGCAGTTGATTGGCTTCAAGAGCAAGCAGCGAGTGTCGCCGGAAGGCCCGAGAATCTCCGCCTGGTGTGGTCAGGAAATTCGGTGATCGGTCGTGACTACATGGGGAATGTTCAGGAAACCCTCGATCGCGCCGCCTATTTGACCGTAGTCCTCCTCCTTGTTGTCCTCCTCGCGGTCTATCGGTCTCTGCTTTTAGCGTTGATCCCCCTGATCACGATCGGGGTTGGACTCTTGGTTTCGCGGGGCGTCCTGGCGTATGCAGCAACGCTCGGTTGGCAGATTTCTTCGCTTGTCGAACTCTTCCTAGTGGTGATTCTCTTTGGGTGCGGGACGGACTACTGCCTTCTACTCTCGTGGCGCTTCTCTGAGAACTGGAACGCGGTCAATCAGCGTTCGGCGATCCGCGTCACGATGGGTCGGGTCAGCTTAGCACTGATTACTAGTGCAGCGACGACGATTGTTGGCCTCTCTTTAATGGGTCTGAATCGATTCAAGCTGTTTTCGAGTACAGGACCGAGCGTTTCGATCGGCTTGGTCATCGTCCTCTTTGCAGCGTTAACCCTGACTCCCGCCCTGCTCTACTTCCTGGCTCGATCACGTCCCAAATCATTCCGAGGCATGACTCGACCTCGATCGGGACTCTGGGACCGAGTTGGTCGAATCGTCCTCAATCACCCTTGGCTTTGCTGGTCCGCTACCCTCTTATTGATGACGCCTTCAGCACTGCTCGGACTCCGTCTGACTGCTGAAAACCGGTTCATTCAAGACACCGTTCAGGAGATGCCTACTACCACTCCTTCGGTGGAAGACCTCCAGTTGGTCTCGAACGCCTTTGGCCCTGGTGAGACAGCACCGCTGACGATCGTATTAGAAACCCAGGAGGGGGATCCCGATTTTCGGAGTTCCGAAGGGCTTGAGATCATCGATGCAGTGAGTCGGCTTCTCTCGCACCAGCGTTCTTTGGCTGAGGTCCGGTCTGCAACGCAGCCGCTCGGGACCACCGAGGAACTCGATCCGGCGCGGATCTCGAACCGACTCGGGGCGATCTCAGACGGATTCAATCAGCTCGTAGACGGCGCGTCAGAGCTCCGAGACGGTCTTAACATGGGGGGAGCGCGAATCCAAGGAGCACGACTCCTGGGGAACCTCACTGGGTTCTCGATCCTTGGCGAGACACCGGATTCACCAACCCCAGAGACCGTCGAGGAATCGGACGAGGGGGTCGAACAAGCGACGCCGAGACGACGGCGGACCTTGATTGGCACACTCGCCGGAGCGACCAGAGCGATGGGCGGACAGTTCGGAGGCGGAACGGACGATCCTGAGGATTCTTCTCCCGATCCTGAAGGACCGATCGACCAGATCCTGAGCGAACTAGCGAAAGCGGCTCGAGGGGCAGAGCAAATCCGTGAGGGAGCCTCGCGTGCTCAGACGGAGATTGAAGTGATCTTGGAGGATCCGGTAGGTCGTCGTGCCCTCGACCGCCTTCTGATCAATCAGGATACAGTCCGAGACAATCCGGAGCTCCTCCGGAGCTTTGAAACCTACATCAATGATGCTGGGAATCTCACTCGGATCGATGTGGTCCAGCGGCACCGCCCCTTCTCGACTCAGGCTCTCGACGAGGCTGGAGTGCTCCGTCGGAGGCTCGACGACTACCTTTCCGAGTACGGCGTTGAGGACGTAGTCCACCCAACTGCCGTGATTGGAGGCGCAAATGCGGAGTCACTCGACATCCGGACCCTCACGCGGAGAGATCAGTACCGGACCTGGATCATCGTTCCACTCGGAGTCTTCCTTGTCCTGACCGCTCTGCTTCGATCACCGATTGCCTGCTTCAATCTCGTCTCAACGATGGTTCTGACGTATGCCTTTGCTTTGGGAATTACACATGTTGTCTTCGTCGAATGGGGGGGCGCACCAGGACTGGACTGGAAAGTCCCTTATTTCCTTTTTGTTTTACTCGTGGCCGTCGGCGTTGATTACAACGTCTTTCTGATGTCGCGACTCCAAGAGGAGTCCAAGGCACTTGGGCTCAAAGCAGGGATTATCAAGGCGATTGGGCAGACCGGAGGGCTCATCACATCGGCAGCGGTGATCACCGCCTGTAGCTTCGCGGCCCTGATGTGGAGCCCACTTTCATCGCTCCGGCAGTTAGGATTTGCGTTAGTGGTGGGGATTCTGACCGATGCTGCCTTGGTGAGACCGGTTCTTGTTCCTTGTGGGCAATGGCTCATTAGTCGAGGCCTCCAGGTCCGTCGGCAACGGAAGCAAGTTGAGAAGCTTGTCGAGCCCTCACATCGACCACTGCAAACTGTTTCCTGAAGAGTATCTTTTCCTCCATTAGCTGGCACGGCCCAGGTACTCGCCAGTCCTTGTATCAACTTTCACAACAGTATCTTGGTCGAGGTGCTCCGGTACCTGAACGATGTGGCCGGTCGAGAGTGTTGCAGGTTTGGTACGACCGGTTGCCGAGTTACCACGGACTCCTGGGTTCGTCTCCACAATGGGCAACTCCACAACATCGGGGATCTCGACTCCAATCGCTTGCTCGTCCACCACGAGTGCTTCGACCCCTTCCATGTTCTCTGTCATAAAGGGTACCAATTCAGTCAATGCATCGAGAGGGAGTGTAAACTGATCGAAGCTTGTCGAGTCCATGAAGTGAAACTGATCATCTTCGCGATAGAGGTATTGAACCGCGCGACGCTCAAATGATGACTCTTGCAGCGTGTCCGATCCCTTGAATGTTCGATCGAGTCGCGTCCTTGCTTTGAGGTTCCGGAGTCTCACCTTGTAGAGGGTCGCTGCACCTCGGGCCGATGGAGTCTGAACCACAATCTGTTCGATCAGATGGGGATTGCCATCGATCTCAACGACCATCCGTTTCTTGAAATCCTTGGCGGGGATCACGGGTGCTGACTCCGGAAGATGAAATGCAGAGACTTGGGAACTGGACGTTGAGGACAAGAAGGCGTAGTCCATTCCTTCGGGATCTTAGCGATCTCCCTCGAGTTCCGACAAGCTCGACCTCAATGGCGACGGGTCGATCGAAGATCCTCCGGATGATTGATTTGTTTTGACATGTCGAGATGAGACTTTTACTCTAGAGTCTGAAACTACTTGCGCTCCGGGTCTTAGCCTGATGCGAAATCTCACGTCCGCCGATCGAGTCGAGTTCATTGTCCGCTGTGAGCGGATCCTCGGCCATCGCTTTCTTAATCCCGATCCGCTCTTCGAAGCATTGACACATGCTTCGATCGCCAACCATCGGCTTCAATCGAACGAACGACTGGAGTTTCTCGGTGATGCCGTTTTGGGCTTGATTGTCTCCGAGCGTCTCTACCGCGATTTTCCAGATTATCTCGAAGGCGACCTGACGCGTGTTAAATCAGTCGTCGTCTCTAGGAGAACCTGCGCCCGGCTTTCTACCTCGTTAGGGCTCGATTCCCTGCTTGCGATAGGCAAAGGGATGAAGGGTGTTGGCCCTCCCCCCTCCTCTGTTCTCGCCGACGTGTTCGAGAGTGTCCTCGGCGCGATTTACCTCGATGGTGGTCTTGAAGCGTCTCGGAGATTTCTCGAACCGCTTGTGCTCCCGATCATCACCGCGACAGTCGAAGGCAACGCCGGATCGAATTATAAGAGTCAGTTCCAACATGCTGCCCAACAACAATACGGTATAACTCCGACTTACGAACTACTTGAGGAATCGGGTCCTGATCATTCGAAGCGATTTCAAATCGCTGCGGTTGTGGGTAGCACCCGCTTCCCTTCTGCTTGGGGAAAGACAAAGAAAGACGCGGAACAACGCGCAGCTCGAAACGCCCTGGAAGCAATCGAAGGTCAAGAGATCGTGTCTTCGGGTGGAGAAGGCGCGGGATCGCCTCTTGCTGAGCCGACCGAAGCACCTCAAGATTAACTCGTGAGCGAACCGGCCGACCATCGTCGCCGAGTGTTCAGACCTTCCCGATTACATCGTGTCAACCTTGTTTCACATCTCCAGATTAATCAAGCCTCAGTTCACCGTATGCTCAGCACCCTTGGCCTCGATCCTTGGTCCTGGTTGTCACTCTCAGCTATTCTGGGGGCGTCGATCTTCTTTTCGTTTCGACGTCCCTGGAGCCTCCGCAACTTCGACCTTGCTGCCCTCTCACTTTTAACCCCGCCACTCCTCGGCCTCGCTGATTCGAATCTGGGTGGTAATCTCTTTTGGTTTGTCTGGCTCTGGGTCCTTGGAGCCCTCTGGGTCATCCGCTCCTTAATTGACCTAGGACTTCCACGACGACCCCTGCTTGAAGCCAACCTGAGCGTCCGAGGTCTGAGCTGCCTAGCATTCGGACTTGTCGGTCTCATGACTTTGGAGATCGCCACGTCCCCGACCTCTCGATTCCTCCAAACTGGTCAGACGACGGTTCCATACTCGCTCGTAAACCGCCCACCGTATGACACGGGAATGAATGGTCCCTTTGCTCTCTTTCAGCCGCAAATTGACGAATCGCTCGATCTGGTCGAACTGATTGATCCCTTGCTTGCGACTGATGCCTTCTGGCGACGACTCTTGAGCGCGCTCTTCCTTCCATTGATCTTTATTGGGTTGATCGCAGTGGGCGTCCGTCACTTTGGTCGCTACACGTCTGGTCTCTCTGCGGCCGGCCTTCTTTTACTGGTTCCAGCGATTCGGATGGAGATCGCTCAATCGGGCCTTCTGATGGGTGCGGGGTTCAGCTTGCTGGCCTTGCTTTGGTTCGATCGACCACTTCGTGCTGGATTGGCGATTGGGATCGCAGCGGGTTGGCAGCCTGCGTGCCTGGGATTGCTCCCGCTCTGGTTTGGCTTCTACCGAGGGCGGCAGGCAGTCTGGTTCCTCTCTGTCTCGGTTTTGACTTGCGCGTGGATTGCTTCTCTCCTCCTACTGCCGACAGTTGGAATCTGGTTGCGGCGAATCGGGGGGGAAAGCCTGATTGACGCGGGGCTCCTCCCGGGGATCCAGCCGAATCGCGTGACCGGGATCTGGTCCCATTTCGATCCGGTCTACCGAATTCCCGTGATTGTCGCGTACATCATCTTGGTGACGGTTGTGTCGATCTGGCCTCTCCGCAAGAATCTCGGTGAGATGATCGCGCTTTCCACGGCGTTGATCACCGCTAGTCAATTCTGGTATCCCGATCAGTCAAAGATCCTCTTTCTGATAGCACTCCCGAGCCTCCTCCTGATGATCTTCCGGCCCAATCTGATCCTCAAGGAAGCTCCTCGACTCAACGATCCCTCAAAGCCGATTCGAGAGCGATTCTCGGAGGCAACGACCTAATCCTTGCCTCCCCTCTCCAGAATGCACGATACCTAACCTCAAGAACCCTCCGAGGTGCGACCTGTGGAACTCACTTACGATCTCATTGCTCGACGGATCGACCACTCCCTGCTGGGTCCTATCATGACCCCAGAGCAACTTGTTCATGGTTGCGAATTGGCCCGCGACTATCGGGTCGCCAGCGTCTGCATCAAACCTTTCGCAGTCACCACGGCTGCCGAGATTCTCAAGGGTACTGATGTGGGGGTCGGGACGACCATCGGCTTCCCTCACGGCGGTCACGCCACGAGCGTCAAGATATTTGAGTCTGAAAGAGCGATCGAAGACGGCGCCACCGAGTTAGATATGGTCGTCAATATCGGGCAAGTGCTGGCTGGCCAGTGGGATCCCGTCACTTCGGACATTGCCGGAGTCGTCGAAGTCGCACATCGTTCCCAAGCTTTAGTGAAAGTCATCTTCGAGAATTGTTACCTCAATGATGACCAGAAGCGGATGCTCTGTAAGATCTGCGGAGATCTCCGAGCGGACTATGTCAAGACCTCGACTGGGTACGGCACAGGTGGCGCTACGATAGAAGACTTGAAGCTGATGCGTGAAGCATCACCTCCGCACGTCAAGCTGAAGGCAGCGGGGGGAGTGAGGACTCTCGACTCCGCAATCGAGGTAGTCCAGGTGGGTTGCGACCGCTTTGGTGCGAGCAAGACGAAAGAAATACTCGATGAGCTAAACCAACGTCTTGGTCTGTAGTACAACCTTTCGTCCCAAATGAAAAGCAGGTTGTTCCACATGGAACAACCTGCTCGCAATGTTAAAACCAAGCGTAAAAGTCGGGGCGACCAGATTCGAACTGGTGACTTCCTGCTCCCAAGGCAGGCGCGCTACCAGGCTGCGCTACGCCCCGTTGATTGAATCGTAATGTGTCACATTTCTACGGTCAAGTGGAGCTGAAGCAAGATTCTGAATCCTCTCTTTCTTAAGTCTTCGCTTGCCATTAAGTTGAACCTCGGCTCGTTCGAACGAATCCTTTAGCAGAACCCCGTTAGTTACTTCGGTGGTACTCGACCTAGCTAGCTTTGCCTCGTGATGGCCGTTGAGACGGCTTGGTGTCGGAAAAGAGAGACTGAAAGAAGGTCCATGACGAAATCCTAAATGGCCTCCGTGGACTTCGAGAATACGGGCTAGGATCGGAAGCTCAAGAGTTTCAGCTTGCTCCTTTGAGCGACGAAACCAATCCTTCGGATCCGCTCCTTCACAGTTCAGTACTAATGTAACGACTTGACAGTTTTGTTTTACGCTAACTCTGATGGTCCCACCCGCCGGGCCAAACATGCCCCATGAGCGGACGAGCATGTTCATCCCTTTTTCTACTAAGAATGTGTCAACTTTCAGTGTTACTTCTGGATCAGGGAGAGTCAGCTCAACTCCTATCTTCGATGCGTGGAGCAACGCGGACCAAGTCGAAGTCTGCGCAGTTAGCCAGTCCCTGAGATTGGTTTCAAGAAGGACGGGCTGAAGTGGTCCAGTGAGCCATTGGAGTTGTTCAACGAGTCTCTCCATTGATTGGTAGCACAACTCAGTCCGAGGCCAGAGGGACTCAAGTGCAACCCCCGAAAGCTTCCGAGTGAGGTAGAGACTTAATTTCAGGCTATTTAGCCGGTTCCGCACTCGGTGGCAGTATCGATCGAGAAGTGGATGGATCTCGTGGAGTCCTTCAGGAGAATCCATGAGATCGAGCAAAGTCCGAGAGAGTCCGTTGATCGGGATTCGATCGTTCATGGCCTCCTAGCTTTCGTTCAAGGAACGAACTGAGGGCTCCCGTGTCGAACTGGTCTCAGACTTGGGTGTGTGATGACTGGTTCTGACACAAATCAACGCTGACCTAGACACCAACAAGCAAGCACAATGCCGAGGAGCAGGGAAATCGAGAAACAAGGGTGAAATATACCTCGCTCAATGTGAATTGCTGTCGTACTTGGAACAGCGAAACGTGGGATGCTCCGACGACTTCCCACTTGTCATACTGAAGTTGAGAGCTGGTCTGGATAGACTGAGTTTATCGTAACGAGCCGATGAGAGACCAGTCAGAAATGGGGAGGAGTGCTCACCAGAGTTCTCATACACCTGACGCTGAGCCATTGAAATGGGAAGAACTCTGCGCCCCGGTGTTCATGCCTCCAGAATCTCCCCTTTTGATCGCAACCTATTATTCCCAATTCCGTGGTCTCTCGAAGGCTGTACTTGAACCAATCTCGAAAGGCAATGATCTCAGGCTTCGGCTAACGATTGAGGTCCCGGATTCCATTCGGCGTTCGTGATCAATCCCGTGATGCGTTCGAAGTCATCGCGGTTCTTGAAGTTGATCACGATCTGCCCACGGTCTTGACTTTTCACCCGAATCTGAACACTTGTTTCGAACCGTGTCTTTAATTGCTCTTCGAGATCGAGGACATGTGGCGCCCGTTGTTCATGTCCATCTTCTCGTCGGACTCGAGTCCGAGCGGGTGTCGGTTCACCCGTCCTGACTAGGGCTTCCGTTTGTCTGACAGTCAATCGATCATCGATTACGCGTTGGCAGGCCGCTCGTTGCTCTCCTGGATCTTGGATCGCGAGCAGAGCCCTCGCATGGCCTGAGCTGATTTGTTCGCTCATCACTGCCTCGCGGAGCTCTTCAGGAAGCTCAAGGAGTCGGAGCAAGTTTGTCAGGGTAGAACGATCGATACCAAGTCGGCTCGCGAGTTCTTCTTGGGTCCCGCCATACGAATCAAGGTAGTTTCGGAACGCTTGGGCTTTCTCGATGGCGTTCAGATCTTTTCGCTGGAGGTTCTCTACAATCGCCAGTTCATTGACTCGCTGATCATCAAGCTCAAGAACTCGCGCGGGTACTTCGGCAAGGTGCGCTTCAACTGCCGCGCGGAGCCTTCGTTCGCCGGCAATGATTTGATAGCGAGTTCCGACGCTCCGCACTAAGATCGGCTGGAGCATGCCGTGTTGACGGAGTGAGTCGGCGAGTGAAGCGATCTCATCGGGGTCGAACGACCGGCGAGGTTGAAAGGGGTTGGGATCGATTTGGTCGACCGCCAAGTGGATGAGCTCGGCCGCTTCCAGCGATCCTGCCTCGAACCCACCCTCTTCTGTTCCGAGTAATGCCGAGAGCCCACGTCCAAGACGTTTCTTAGTCACGGTCCAAGACCTCCAGGGTTAGCTCCGAATAGGCCCGGGCCCCCCTGGCCCTTGGGGCGTAATCGATCACGCTGAGGCCGTGGCTTGGTGCTTCACTGATGTAAACATCTCGTGGGATGATTGTTTCAAAGACGGCGTCATCAAAATAGCCCCGGACTTCATTAGCGACTTCTTGCGCAAGCTCCAGTTCAGGATCGAACATCGTGAGGACGATCCCGCCAATTTCAAGCTTCCGGTTGTCTCGCGACTTAGTTTGTCGAGCAAGCTCAATGATATGGGAGAGCCCTTCCATCGCGAAGTATTCGCATTGGATTGGGATGTACACTTGGTGAGAGGCGCCAAGTGAGGCTCGGGTCAACTGACCGAGTGACGGTGGGCAATCGATGAGAATGATGAAAAAGCTGGCGAGTTCATGAACGAGTTGCTGACGGAGCTCAGAGGCACGCTGTCGATTCGAGGCCGAGAGTGCATCGGCATCCGCCAGGCTCAGTGAACCCGGCAAGACCCAAAGGCCGGGCTGAGTTGTCTCGACAATTGATTCGGCGAGTGGCTTACCAGAGAGTAACGGATGACGCTCGGCCGGCTCGATCCCGAGTCCACTCGTCGCATTACACTGAGGATCGACGTCGATCACCAAGGAAGACCGGCCAGCCTTGGCGAGTCCAGCGGCAAGATTGATGGCAGTCGTCGTTTTGCCGACTCCGCCCTTCTGATTCGCAACGCTGATCACCTTAGCCACGACTCAAATGCCCTCAGCCTACGCTGGAAAGAGATCCCAACCTAGACAAGGACGCAGGAAGGTAGCATGGTGAACTGCTCGAAGCATCAGAGGGGCGTCCTTGCCCATCATTCGCTTTGGGAATTTAGCGATCGAGACCGCCCATGTAAAGCTCAATCTGACGAGGCGACGCGGCCGCTCTCGTTTGTAGTCGTCATTCGTTCCGATAGATCAAGAAGGTGCATGACCCAGCCCAATCCTCGGGGATTTGTCTGTCGTTCTCTGTTTCACTGTTCTTGGTCTGATCGCTACTGAGCCGCCTTAAGTTAGGATCATAAATTACATCGGGCGAGACATTCAGAAGCGTAGAAAGAGAAAGAGGTACGGTAAGTTCTGCACTGAGGATCCAGCCTGATGAGTCATCGATCACTCGAGCTACCTCAGCCCGCGTATTCCCTTGCGCAGGATCAATGATATTGGTTGCCCCAGGGGCCATCGGGACGAACATTGGCGAAAGCTCGTCATAGACTCGGTATGGCAGTCCAGCTTTGCCCAGATAAAACAAGACCGAGGGGCGTCCTTTGATCGCAACGGGAGTTATCGAGCGCCTGGGCCCGGTTCCCAAATCCAACTGATCGACCATCGTCTCCAGACCATCACTCCGGACAAAGAGGTTTGGGAATGGCTTCACCACAGGCCAAGCCCAGGGGATGAATACTGCGCTAAAAACTCCGAGGAGCAGCGCGACGAGGCAGGTCCGAATTCGCTTTCCTCCGACTCCTGAATCCTCAGGTTCGTTAACTATTTTAAACAAGAACTGACCAAGGCCCCGAGCTAAGATGGTCAAAAGACCTCCACCTAATACCCAACTTGACGCCAATGCCGGGAGCCAAAGTCGGGGATATGGGTGATAGAGCGGCGTGATGACGGCCATCAGAAGCCACCAAATGCCGGTCAAGCGTGCGGAAGGTTCCTTGCTCACTAGGAGGAACGGGACCCACCCCAAGGCGATCCACCATGCGAGGTCCGTCGGCGCAGTCAAGGAGAGCCCTACTCCAGGGCCGAGCACAAGGAGTAATGACTTCAGCGAGAACCGTAGCTGAATTGCTGACATCCTTCCGACGACAACGCACGCTGCTGCCACCCAAGCTAATCCAAGGCTGAGGCTCGACCATCGGACCGGACCGAACAAAGGCCCTTCCAGAGCGATCGATTGACTCATTTGCCGGGACCAGTTTCGCCACCAAGCGGAGGGGCCATCCACGTAACTGGCGTGGTGAGCCATCAACGATCTGTAGCCTGTTTGCTCCTCGACATAGAGGAACCAAGGCAAGTAAACCAAGCCCGCTACGATCGCTCCCAGAATTCCTAATCCAAGTGTCCGAAGCCAACCATTGATCTGGTGACGGTTGGTCCTCAAGCCAGAAAGAAGAGTGACTACGACGATAAGACCCGTGAGCCAACCGCTGTACTTCACTAACTGTGCCAGACCGACGAGGAAGCCAAAGAGAACGGCGCGAGAAACCTTGGGTTGCTCAAGAAACTTTAATCCGAATCCTAGCGCAAGGATCCAGAAGAGCAGGAGGAGTGCATCTGTTAGAGCGACGCGAGAGGCTAAGATATGTGGTCCTGAAAGTGCAGCCAACGCTGCGGCTCCCAGTCCTGCTCCGGGACCAAAAGCCCTCCGCCCAAACCACCCGACAGCCGGTACCGTAAGGACTCCAGCAACAGTGGAGACGAGAATTGGGGCTAAATCGGAGGGTCCAATGAGCGCATAGAGCAGGCCAATGAGGATCGGGAAACCAGGAGGGGCATACGGAATAAGGCTCGGTGAGAGGTCGCGGATCCCACCTGGTTGGTAAACCCAGAACCCAGCCTGAGCGTAGATTCCTTCATCAAAGTGGTCGATCCCCAAGCTTCCATAATGAATCAATCGTATGAGCGCAGCGAGGAGCGTGAGTCCAAGAATCCAACCCATTTCTAGTCGACTAAGCTGAGGAGTTCCCGACATCGCCAGCGTTTTCAGCTCCCGTTTCGAATGAACTCGTTCCACGTGAAACCGACTCATGAAGGGTCGAGAGCTGATCCATTGACCTCTTCGACATCACCAGCTTACGTTGAACTATTCACTGATCAATGGATCTCCGGAATCACTCCCTAGGAAGTGAGTAGATCATGACCTCGAGCGTTCCTCGGGTGCAACTTTTTTCTGACTCTCGGATGCTCGACCATGTTGCTCCGTATCGTCATCCGGAGCGGCCGGAGCGCTTGTTGAGTGTACTCCGCCATCTTGAACGAACGGGTCTCGACGCAGCATGTGCGCCCGGAATTGTCCGCGAAGCCACTGAGGAAGAACTCCGCCGAGTCCATTCGAAGTCGTACCTGAGGTATCTTGAAGAATATGCCAATCGGGGTGGCGGCCGGATTGAGGCAGATACCTGGGTCGGACCGGGATCATTGACTGCCTCACGGTTGGCGGCAGGGTCTGCAATCGAAGCAGTCCGGGCAGTCTTCGAGAGTGAGCAGCGGATCGCCTTTTGTGCGACGCGACCCCCGGGGCATCATGCACGTCCCGACCAAGCCATGGGGTTTTGTCACTATGCCAATGCTGCCTTGGGAGCAGCAGAGGCGCTGGAGGCAAAAGAGCTTAATCGAGTCCTCATCGTCGATTGGGATGTCCATCATGGCAACGGAACCCAAGAAATCTTCTATGAAGACCCACGAGTCGGGTTCCTCTCAATCCATCGACACCCGTTTTATCCTGGAACCGGCATGGCGGATGAGACCGGGACTGGTCCGGGTCTCGGCACAACCCTCAATCTCCCGACCAAGGAGGGGACCTCCAGACGAGAGATCTGCCAATCGTTCATCACAGCCCTCGAATCGATCTCGGATCAAATGAGGCCAGAACTTGTCATCTTGAGCGCGGGGTTTGACGCCCACCGAGACGATCCGGTGGGTGATCTCGGACTTGAAATCGAAGACTTTGAGGTGATGGGCCAAGCGGTTCTCGAAGTCGCCGAAAACCACGCCTCAGGAAGGTTAGTAAGTATTTTAGAGGGTGGTTACAACACGGGGATCCTAGCCGGCTGTGTTGAATCTCACCTGACAACGCTAGGGGTTCAGAAGGAAAATAAACGGAACATTTGACTCTAAATAGCAGAAGTGACCCCGACGGGAATCGAACCCGCGTTACAGGTGTGAAAGACCTGTGTCCTAACCGCTAGACGACGGGGCCAAGAATCAACTTGCATATCGTTTGATTGATGGGAATTCTATTATGGTAAATTTGGACGTTCGGTCAAGTCTTCGAGGACTCGTCTGGTCGAGTGACTTGATCAAGGCAATCGAACGAGGATAGATTGTCCCTACCGATTCACTGACAGTTCCTTGGGGCTTAAGGTTCGTCCGATGAAGTCTATTCTCATCTTGACCGGTGATGCGGGTGAGTCGCAGGAGATCTATTATGCAAAGTTTCGGCTTGAAGAAGAGGGTTGGGAAACGAAAATAGTCGCGCCGGAGCGTCGGACATTTCTCTCGGTGGTTCACGACTTCGAGCCGGGTTTTGACACTTACACCGAGAAGCCAGGCTATTTGGTCGCCGCCGATCTTGGGCTCGATGAAGTTGATCCTTCTACGTTCGATGGGCTTGTTCTTCCGGGTGGGCGTGCACCCGAGTTTCTCCGTAACAAACCCAAAGCTATCGAGATTGTTAGGCACTTTCTTGAGGCAGGAAAGCCGATCGCAGCCAACTGTCACGGACCACTGCTTCTGCTTGCTGCCGGTTTTGGATCCGGGATGACGATGACGTGCTATCCAGATCTCAGGCCGGATGTCGAAAGGGCTGGAGGGAAGTTCGTAGATCAGGAAGTCGTGCGAGCGCAGAACGTCATTATGGTCCGTGGTTGGCCTGATAACGGTCCTTGGATGCGCGACTTTGTTCAACTCTTGGCAGTGGGGGGCGATTAGGTCACAAGGAAGAAGTTGCGAAGTTACTACCTACTAGCTTGTTGGACGCAACTCAAACCAGACTTAATCGGCTTCATCAGCGTGCAATTTCGCACGCGTTCCTGACTCCTCCGCCTGATTACGGATCGCTTCGTAAATTTCCCGACGGTGAACCGCGACATCACGAGGAGCTTCGATCCCAAGCCGAACTTTATCACCCCGGATCTCTACGATCGTAATCACGATCTGATCGTCGATGATGATACTTTCATTCTTCTTTCGAGAAAGAACCAACATCTCCAATTCTCGATGGGTAGGACCGATCAAATCGGCATTCCGGGGCCTGCGCGAATTTAGCCGGGCAGGGCAGGCCCTGGTAGGAGAGCTACGACCGGTCTAGTTTTTCTGGCAAGAAAGTTGATCCCACATCCGTAGATTGATCCACAGAACTGTAGGATCGGTGGTAGTCTGGGTCAAGGAGGAAAATTCAACGGCACAGCGAAGCAAAGAACGTGTTACGACTGCGATTTCGACTCTTCTAAGTAGCGCTTGTAGAGTGTCTGGAGGCCGAGATCATTGATTTCAGCTTCGATTTCGCCTTGGGTGGGATCGGAAATGCCTTCCCGGAGCTCTTGGATCAGGAGTTCCATAAACTTGGTACGAGCCCGCTGGAGCGTCTTCCGAAATGCTTCCGGGCTAATATGGTCACCTGAGTGCTGGGCCAACTTCTCCACAAGTTCTTCGATTGAGGCTTCTGGATAGAGGCGTCTTAGTCCCAGAATTCGCGCATAGCGATTATTTCGATTACTCGCTTCGTAGGTGTCGAGCCGCGCGAGCGCTCGACCAATTACCGTAACCCGCCAGACTCGATCGAACTCGACGTCCGGAACCGAGGGATCTGAGAGATCACCTGGTGGAAGCGGCATCGATTTCCGACCTCGGAAATGATCGATAATCAAGCGGTGCAGCACGGTCCGCAAATAATCCCGAAAGCGTCCCTTACTGTTGTCTGCACCTGCCAGCTTATGATTCAGGAGTTTGATCCAGAATTCCTGAAGGACTTCATCAGCGAGGTTTGCGTCCCGGAGCTTCAAACGAAGGTAATTCTCAACGGCATCGTGATAACGGCCGACCAAATCACGCATGGCCGCCTTGCCTTCCGGACCAGGCTCATGCGCCGTACGAACGAGTCGCCAGTCGGTCTGCAACTCAGTGAGGCGATGCCCCTCGGTCGTTTCACGAAAGACCGGAATTTCTTCAGAACCTGACATGGGAATACTCAGGGTCCAGCCTATTGATCCTTAAAGAAGACCTTGCCACCACCCGGGGAGACACAAGGCCCATCCGGAGCAACCTTCAAGTAGGAAGCTGCAAGGATGAAGAAGATACTGGATGAAATTGGCCGGGAGAATAATGTGGAGGCACCCTTCGAATTGTACGGCGCCGGAGAAGCGGTGGACTTCCTCAATGATGATTGAGTGTCAAACCCAGTGAAAAGAATCGTTCGGCTTGGTGGATCGTACCAAACGCGCCCGGCAGGATTCGAACCTGCGACCATCGGTTTAGAAGACCGGTGCTCTATCCACTGAGCTACGGGCGCAAATAAGATGGAACGACTGATCGAGATGATCGCTGGATTTACAGACTCGCGGTGTTCAAGTGAGATGCGCCCGGAAGGATTCGAGACTGCGACCTACGGTTTAGGAAAC
>CAZEAN010000040.1:0-48926 GCA_964510225.1 uncultured Isosphaeraceae bacterium | reverse complement strand
GCAGCCAGAACAGGTCCACAGAGTCCGAGAGTGACATCAAAGGATCACTGGCTAGCGGAGGGGTTCTGTTTCAGTTTCTCCATGACTTCATCAAGATTAAAGCTGGAGGGTCGTTGGCGCGGGGGGAAGTCGCGGAAGGTTTCTAGGAACTCAGCCACGTAAGTTTGGGCCGGGACGGCAACGTACATCCGCTCGACTCGCCAATGGGCATAGTCCATCGCTTCCTCAGCACGTTCGAATGGGTCCATCCGCAAGTTGAAGAGCTTTGGGAATCGGAGGGGAACAAACGACTCTTGCCAAACACCGAAGCCGTCCGCCCGTTGCTCCAAGAAGTGGATCTTGTAGTCGTTGTACCGCAACGCACAGAGAGCGCCGTCGTCATTAAAGTAGAACATCGACTCGCGCTTAGTAGGACCCTCCCCTGTGAGCATCTCGGTTTGGTCAAAGCCATCGAGGTGGACCTTGAATGACTTTCCGTCGGCCTCATGACCTTCGAGGAGCTTTTCTTTGATGTCTGGTTCACCGACGGCAGCCAGGAGGGTCGGTACCCAGTCTTCGTGGGAGATGATCCCGTTCGAGACGGTGCCCGCGGGGATCTTACCGGGCCATCGGATCATCTGAGGGACGCGGAAGCCACCTTCCCAGCAGGTTGCTTTTTCACCACGGAAGGGGGTTGTACCACCGTCAGGCCACGAGAAGACCTCAGCGCCATTGTCGGTGGAGTAGATCACGATGGTGTTGTCGGCGATACCTAACTCGTCGAGCTTGTCGAGCAGCTGTCCAACATGACCGTCATGTTCCACCATCCCGTCGGCGTAGATCCCCTGGCCGGTCTTGCCTTCCGACTCTTCCTTGAGGTGCGTGAAGATGTGCATCCGGGTGGAGTTGAACCAGACCAAGAAAGGCTTCTCATTCTCATGGGCGTTGTCGATGAATTCGAGCGAAGCCTCAAGGAACTCTTGGTCTACGGTCTCCATCCGTTTTCGGGTCAAGGGGCCGGTGTCTTCGATCTCCTGTTTCCCGACTGGTCCCCAACGAGGTTCGACGGTCGAGTCCTCCTCCTCAGTCGCAAAGCTGTGCAGGACCCCTCGAGGACCGAACCGCTCCTTGAAGGCGGGGTCCTTGGGATAGTCAACATTCTCTGGTTCTTCCTCAGCGTTGAGGTGATAGAGGTTGCCGAAGAACTCATCAAAGCCGTGGACGGTGGGGAGAAACTCGTTTCGGTCACCAAGGTGGTTTTTCCCAAACTGGCCAGTAACGTAACCATGGGGCTTGAGAAGTTCGGCGAGGGTCGGATCCTCAGCGCGGAGGCCGAGGTCGGCACCAGGAAGTCCAACTTTCGTTAATCCAGTCCGGACTGGATTCTGGCCCGTAAGGAAGGCAGCGCGGCCAGCGGTACAACTCTGCTGACCATAGGCTGCGGTGAACAGCAGACCTTCACGTGCAATCCGATCAATGTTCGGTGTTTCATAACCCATCATCCCTCGATGGTAGGCACTTGGGTTAAACCAGCCGATATCGTCTCCCCAGATCACGAGGATATTTGGTTTCTCTTGCTGGCCGGTCGGTTCAGCATTGGCAATCGCTCGTTCTGTGGTGGCAAACAGTACCACCAGACCGAGGATCACCACTCGGCAACCTAGCAGAGCATTCATCTCTGGTGTTTCTCCGACGAATATTTGGATTGGCGTTCAAGAAAGGGACAATCAATCTTGGGTACCACCCCGGTTCGATCGATCGTCATAGACGCGCAGCACCATCCTAAGAAGTTCACTCTAGGATTCAACAGCTTATTGGTGAACTTTCAGTACATATTTACAGAATATAATTGTCTGCAATAATAAATTCTATTGTAGAATTCGACTTGTTTTGATTGTAGTAAAGTAATCAATCAAAAGAGGCTGTGCCAGCCACTCTCAATCGGTTGAGAGTGGAATCTGAGACACAACCTTAAGTTCTGGTTCAGACCGGATGATCCACGGGGATCTGTTCAGACATCGGTGCTGCTTCCGTTCCGTTACCCTGGGCTTCGTCATCGGTGGCTTGGAGGACTTGGCGCCGGAGCAGATGGACGCGTTGCTGAACTCGGCTCATGGCGGCTTCAAGCTCGGCAAGTTCTTCCTCAAGCGAGGCGTTGGCAAGACCCGCGCGGTTCCGGAGTCGGGCGAGTCGGGCCGCTTCCATCTCGGCCTGGGCCTCGTGCATGCTGTTTACGATCAGACCAATGAAGAGATTGAGCATAATCATCGTGCCGACCAGGATGAACGACACGAAATAGGCGACGGCGACAATCCCTCGACCAGTCTCGGCTCCGATTTGAGCACTCAGCAGTTCAGGCCAGCCTTCCAAAGTCACTACTTGGAACATCGTCAGCATCGACTCATGCAAGGTCCCAAAATGGATTGGGTCCACTTCTGCAAAGAGACGGACGCCGATGACGGCATAGCTGTAAATCACGATCAGGAGCAAGATCCCGATATAACCCACCGAGCTAAAACACTTGATCAGTGAATTGACGATTAACTGAAGCGTGGTACTCGAGTAACCAGTCGAAAGACCCGGAGGATCCGCAACAGTCGGAGGACTTTGGCAAAGCCCGTTTGGAAGGGCAAGAAACAGACAGCAACAATCATAAAATCAAAGAGATTCCAGCCGTCTTGAAAGTAGCGCAGAGGCCGCTTTCCTTCGGCAGCCAGTTTGATTGCGATTTCGACGACGAAAATCCCCAGCGTTACACGATCGATCAATTCCAGCCAAGGTCCGAATTGTTCAGTCACACTCGGATAGGTCCGGAGCCCGACCACGGCACTTGCGGCCAGGATGCTGAGAACAATGAACCCTTGAAACCAGGCACCATCGCGAATCCATCGAAAAAAACTAGCCATGATTGCACCCTACTTTCCTCGCCATCGGGTCGTTTTGATTGTCCCTTTCTTCAGATCAAGGAGCCATTCGCTCAAGTCGCTGCGTCATTGGCAATAATCGTACGTGACGATGTTTGATATTTTTGTACAGTATGAATGGTTGAGGGCGGTGTCCATGAAGCCACAACCCTCAGCCAACGAAGGAGCAACGATCAGAGAATCACAGAACACCAAAGCGGAGGACTTCGCGGAGTTGCTCCAGCGTGATCGTGCGCTCGGGGTGAATGATCCGAGCGAGTCGTGTGAGGTTACGGATCTGTCGACCGTTGAGTTCGACTTCAGAGAGGGAGGTAAAGTCATTCCCCATCAGTTCCAGGCCCGCTTCTTGGAACATTGTCTTCCAGATCGCCTCTCGGGATGGAGCGTCAAGGTCTGGGTATTCCAAGTGGAGCATCACACGGCTCAAGATGGCGTAATCGAGAACTTCGGGACGGTTGGTGGTGAGAAAGAGGATCCCTCGGTAGTAATCAAGGAGTCGGAGAAAGATCCCGACGATCGCTGAGCGTTCGAGATCAGAATCACGCTTCGAGAGGAAGATCTCACACTCGTCGAACTGAAGAACGGCGTTCCAGCGACTCACTCGCGTAAAAACGCGCTGAAGGTTCTCTTCGACTTGGGCGGCATTGGTACCGAGTTCGCCGAGTTCAAGGACATACAGCGGTCGTTGGGTCTGCTCTGCGTAGACCTCAGCAGTTAACGTCTTACCAACACCGGGTTTCCCTGAAGCGAGGATGACGGCCCCACCGTGCTTCCCTCGGATCAAGTCACCAAAGAGCTGTTCCGGCGTTGTTGCGAAGACCTTTCCCAACACGGCGCGCATTCCTTCCGGAAGGTGGAGCCGATTCATGGCATCTTCGTCGTATTCGTACTCAACGACATCATCAACATCGGCGTACACGTAGCGCTTCGTTTCGAGACTAAAGACTCGGACAAAGGGGAGCCGGGTGACGCCTTCACCATCATGGCCACCACTTGAGTGGTAGTAACGGTTCCCCTCCTGGACCTCTAATTCGGGCTCGATGACTACCTTCCGAGGGGATTCCGGAGTCCCGAGTGCCCGACTCTCGATCCGAGACCACCAATGATGGCTTTCGTTCACCAAGACAGGTCCAGTAACGAGCGCTTGCTTCCCTTGATCCCGTGAGGTCCGCTCTGCTCGGAAGAGCTTGAGATTGAAGTCGACGGGGACACTCCGGAGCCTCCGGAGATTGAACTTGCGGAGCACATCCAGGACAGTTAGTTCGGTCACTCTCCCTGACTCGTCCAAGAAAAAATCATAGAAGACATGATAACGAAAGCAGAAGCTGGTATCGCAGAGTGACAATTGGATCTGAATGATGACCGAACGAGTGATGTGACGATCATGATCTTCCAGGAATTGGATTTGGAGGATGACCGGGTACCATCGATCGTTGAGGAAAAACTCCGCGTTAGGGGATTGACCGCCCAAGAGAATCAAAGTGGATCCAAACTCGACAGGATTCGCCACGGAGGTATTGTAGATTTCCTCACGGTCAACATCCTCGGCTTTGGTCATCCCATAGACTTGCATCGCGATCTGGGTGCGCTGATTACTAGTTAAGCGGCTATCGTCGAGCAACGAATGGAGCATTGGAAGCGGGATCTTTTGGATCTCCATCGAGATCGAACTTTTCTTGGTCGCTGCCGACGCATGCAATCGATTGAGGTTCGCGATCTGCGTTTCGGTCAAATCAGCACGCTCGATTGCCTTCTGGAAGATCTCTTGCTTCACTTGCAGCTTTGACATTTGGGGGCACTCCTGTTGAGTTGCTCAACGACGGACCGACTCCTATCACACAACGATAGCCTCAGAAGACACCTTGACCACCAGTGCACTCAACAGGAAGTTAAGGCACTGTAAACCACCGTCGGATAGTCCGGACAATGGAATCAATCATTCCTGACTCGGTAACCCATGAGCTGGTTCACTCCAGAGGCTATGGAGTGACGGGATCGCTGAGCCGAGTTGCAACGCCACGGCAGCCGATCCAGCACCTCCGAGTGAAGAACGCACGGGTGTTGAACCGGCGAAAAGAGTTTCTGTAATTAGCTGGCTGAGAGTTAGATGATCCTAGACTCTGGGTCCTGCCTTAATGATTTCAGGGCTGGTTCCTTCTTCATAGGACCGGAAGTTCTCAGTGAACAGTTGTGCAAGTCGCTTTGCTGTGGAGTCGTACGCGGTGGGATCGGCCCATGTGACGCGTGGGTTCAGGATTTCGGTCGGTACATTAGGGCAGGAGGTGATCATCTGGAGTCCGAAGACAGGATCGGTTTCGGTGGTGGCGTCGCTGAGTACGCCCGAATGGATCGCATCGATGATCGACCGGGTAGAGGAGAGCTTGATCCGTGAACCAACCCCAAACGCGCCACCGCTCCAGCCGGTGTTGACCAGCCAGACGTTCGCCTTATGCTCCGACATCTTCTTCGCGAGCAGTTCGGCATACTTGGACGGATGCCAGACCAGGAACGGTCCGCCGAAGCAGGGAGAGAACGTTGCTTGCGGCTCTTTCACACCGACTTCCGTACCAGGGATTTTGGCCGTGTAGCCGCTGATGAAGTGGTACATGGCCTGCTCGGGAGTGAGTCGGCTGATCGGTGGGAGGACTCCAAAGGCGTCGCAGGTCAGGAAGATGATGTCTGTCGGGTGTCCCGCGACACAAGGAATCTGAGCATTACCGATGAACTCGATCGGGTACGCGCCTCGGGTGTTCTGGGTAATGCTTGAGTCAGCGAAGTCGACTTCAGCATCCTCTTCGAGGACCACATTTTCCAAGACCGCACCGAAGTGAAGCGCCTGGAAGATCTCCGGCTCTTTTTCGTTGGTCAGATCGATGGTCTTGGCGTAGCAGCCGCCCTCTACATTGAAGATTCCCTGATCGGTCCAGCAATGTTCATCGTCACCGATCAGCATGCGGTTGGGATCGGAAGAGAGTGTCGTCTTGCCAGTCCCAGAAAGCCCAAACAACAGCGATGACTTACCCGTCTTCGGGTCAGCCGTCGCCGAGCAGTGCATGGAGAGGATCCCCTGCTTGGGCATCAGGTAGTTCATAATCGTGAAGACGCCTTTCTTCATCTCACCAGCATACTCGGTGCCGAGGATCACGACTTCACAGGTCTCGAAATCGATATCGACACTCGTCTTCGAGGTCATCCCCGGGGTCAGTCGGTTCGCCGGAAACTGGCCAGCGTTATAGATCACATAGTCAGGCGTGCCAAACGAATTGAGCTCTTCATGGGTTGGTCGAATCAACATCGTATGCATGAATAGTGCATGATACGGCCGAGAGCAAATCACTCGGAACTTGAGTCGATGATTGGGATCCCAACCAGCGAACGCGTCGACGACGTAGAGGATTGGTCGAGTGTTGAGGTAATCCTTGGCACGCTCTCGGTTAATCTCGAAGCTCTTGGGGTCGAGGGGAACGTTGACGGAACCCCACCAGATATCCTGTTCAGACACCGAGTCCCGGACAATCCGTTTGTCTTTAGGAGACCGTCCGGTCTTTTCACCGGAGTAAGCCACGAGTGCCCCTAAGCTAGCGATCCGAGTTCGGGCATCGTGCCGGATCGCATCTTCATAAAGCTCGGCCGGAGAGAGATTCCGTCGGACATCTTCTACGTGAAGGTCATATCCCTTGAGTGAGATTTTGTGCATCATTGCACCTCTCTAGATGATGGAGCACCACCAATCATTACGACCTTTAACCAACTTAAAGGTCACCCTACCAGCCCCATTGTACCTAATGATTCTGGTCAAATGTGGCTCAGGGGAATCGAGAACCGTTGGACGACCCCGATCGATCAATCAGAATCAGATCGTCACCTCGTTCAGAGCAAACAAAGAGGAAGAATTGGTCATCAATATAAACAAGTTTCCACGAATCTGACTCTTCACTGAACCGTTCTAATTGAGGAGCGAGAGCGGTCCATCGAGGTACTAAGATGGCGTCGGTCTGGTCCTCTTCAAGTGTCGATTGCCAGCCTGGCTTGGCGTCGTAGAATCGAAAGTTTGCTTCCAGAGCAGCCGGTGGGTAGGCGACTTCGTAACGACTGTCAAAACTGACGAGGACATCGGGTGCGAGGTGCCAGGAGACATAGGCCCCCATCCGGAACGGTGTGTAGAGATTCCCTTGGAATCCTTGGTTGTCGAGGTACTCAACTACGCCAGCGGGGTAAAGGACGTTCCCCCAACGCCTTTCTGTCGGGACCTGAAGCACCCAGGTCCGGTTCATCAGAACCATCAAGAGTCCAAGCAGAGCAAAGACCAAGGCGCCCCCAATGACTCCGGCAGGATGCCGGTGGGGAATCAAACTCAGTCGACGTCCGACGGGAGTCTCTTGGAGCCATCCTGGAACATGACAGAACCAGACCAATCCGTAGAGTGGCATGTGGCGGATATGCTGGAATGCAAGGAACGCAGTCACAGTTACAAGAAGCAGACCGGGGGTATTCCTCAAACCTCGGATCCAGAGCCCGTAGAGTGCTAGCAGAATCGAGAACGAGAATCCAAGAGCCCGATCAAGGGGGAGTGGAGGACTTAAGAGCGGTTCCCACTCCCGGATCAGTGGGCGTTCCATCGGAATCGCACGGGCAAGATAGTTGAGGTAATCGACACCAAATGGATTCATCAGGGCCATTGGGATCATTAGGAGCCCCATGCCGATCAAATGGACGACCTCACCCCACGCCTTTCGGATCGAGCGCGTCTCGGCCCACGAGCGGAGAAACTGCTCAACGGTATGGAGTCCGAGTATTCCGACTCCAACCACGAACCCGGCATGGAGATTCAACCAGATGACATAAAGCAGGAGCCACCAGAAGATCCAACGACGACCCCCCTGACGATCTCGTTGGAGCATCATCAGAAGGAAGACCATCAAGGTGAGGGTGAAGAGCTGAGCCCGGACAGTAGTGAACCCAATACAAACAAGCGGTACGACAAGAGGTGTTCCAAGCGCAAGGAGCGCATCGGTTGCTTTCGAACGCCGGGCACAACGGTATGCACCTACGACAATGGCGGTCGAAAGCAGAGCCTTCACACCAATCAAACCTGATGGACCGAAACCGGTCGTGACGACCACTAGGTAAAGCAAGGCCCCCGTCCCCCATTCGTGATGGACGACGGGGTCGACGGTGGTTGTGTAGGCGAAAGAATCGTGTCGAGGGATCGTCCCGATCTCGATCGCTTCACGGATCAAGGCGAGTTCATGGAAAAGGTCAAGATCGACGACCGAGAACCGACTCAGTGGAATCAGCAGGAGCCCGAGCATCCCGAGCCAGAGCGCCCCCGTGATGACTCTCCGGCCTTGCTCCATCGATTCTTCTTCTTCCATCTCAAGAACCCCGGCATCGTGTTCCAAACCTTGATGCGCAGTCTTCCCCGCCGATCTTTCTCTGAGGAACTTACGACACCAGGACGGCATACCCGTTGAAGTGGCGGTTCGATCTAGAATCAGAGGATGCTATGATCAATCAATACGCTGCTTGGAGTTGGCTCCGGAACAAGACGCCGATCTGCCCAGGTTGGTAATCGGTACCCGTGTTGGAGACGGGCGAGCCGATAACTCGACTGACGTCGACAGTGAGTTTCAAATCGTGAGAACCTCGGAAAAACCAGTTCAGACCACCTGCATATTCGGAGGCGTTGCCAAAACTACCGAAGACCTGCGAGGTTCGTGCTATGAGCTCAACACGTTCGGGGATGACGAAGTAACCAGCTTGTGCGTAGAAGCCGTTGTCGAAGAGTGTGGTCCGAGGTAACGGTCCGTCCCCCTTAATTCCTTGGAGCCATCGGAAATAATACTCGGCACTGAGACTCAGGCCCCGGAACTTGTAGGCGGCATCGAGAGCCCAGAGATAGTGATCGAACGAAGTGACGGTTACATCGGGTGCCAAGGCACCGGTCTTGGTGATCCGAGTACCATCACTGAGGCGGACAAACTCTAGTTGAGGTGACACTCCGAAAAGAAAGAAAGGCCCCACAGGGCTCCCACGCTCGAATCCAACGCTGGTGCCGACCTGTGCGACCGGTTCATGATGGAAGGAGAGGTCCGAAGGCCCATTACCAAACCCGCCTTCTCCAATGTCGTGCCAGACCGATCCCGTAAATGAATATGTATTATTGAAATCGTCGAATCGGAGACCATTGGTAGAGAATCCATTGGAAACCATGGTGAGGTAGTGCCAGTCCTCTATGGGTTCCCCCTCGGCCCAGATCCCTTGGCTTCGATCGGGACGGAAGAAGCTCGTTGTGAGTGAACGGTCTGCAAACTGTGTAAACTTCGTCGAGAGCAACCACGCTCTTGAGCCGGGTAGACGCCGCTTACCGAAGTAGAAACCGAAGGCATCGTTGAACTGATACCCCGCCCAGACATCAAGGAGGTCCACCTGACTACGGTCATCCGTGTCGCCGTCGAGCTGAAAGAAATAGGTAAGCCGAGGGTCTCCGATGAACCCGGAAAAGATCAATCGAGCACGTTCGATGTCAAAGTCATCCCGATCTTGGATCAGTTGGGGATCCCCGGCACTATCGAAGAAGAACCGAGCGCTCCGGACAAAGTTGACGGCTCGGAATTGAATCCGTCCTTGGGCACGAAACTCATAGGGTAGTCCGTCGCCATCATCATCACGGATGAAGAAGCCTCTGTCATAGCCAACTTCGAGAGATGATTGATCGTCGGTATCGCTTTCGCTTTCGTCATTCCATTGTGGTGCAGGCTCCACGCTATCTTCGTCGCCCTCCTCCTCTTCTTCTCCACCACCGGTAGGATTGGGGATCGGTGGCAGCTCCTCACCCTCATCCTCAACGCGGTTTCGTACTTCCTTCTCTTCACGGCTTCGGGGAGGACTGGGTATCGGTGGAGGCAGCTCTTGCGTCTCGCGCTCATCGAGACGCTTCTGGAGGCCCTCGACCTGGCCTGAAAGCCGCTCGACCTGCTCGACTAACCGACGGTTCAGCTCCTCCATCTGTTGGAGTCGCTCTTCCAGTTTCTGATCATCCTCGTTGTCATCAACAGAGAGAACTGGATGGGGAGGGACTGCTGCTCCAGAAACGAGCCCAGTCCCGCCCAAGTAGATAACGATTATCAGGCAGCAGACTGCCCTGAATCGAGAAGTTCTCATGATCAGAACCAAACCTGACAACGGATCCAGAAGAGGTCGGCCGAGCGTCGGAGGAGGCCCGTCCCTTCATTCACGAGCACCGGAGACCCGAAGAATGCGTGTTGCCAATCAAAGTAGAACTTAACAAACCGATTTGGGTACCAATTGAACCCGAGGTCGACGAGGCTCGCATTGTTCGTCCAATGTTCCTCGTTAGCGAGTTCAAACTCAAAGATCTCATCGCCGAACGTGAATTGGCTGATCCGCGCAAATGGTTCCAAGGCCCCCGGCCCAAAGTGGCCGTGTCGAGGGGAGAAGGGACGGTTGGGGACGACGGTTACCCGGCCAGGGAACTCTTCACCGGTCAGGAAGTAGGACGCCGTTACGTGATATCCCGCTGCTGGAACCAAGACTCGGGTGGGTAAACCCGCTTTGGCGAACTCAAATTCGCCAGCTTGAACTTCTGCCTCCACTGACAAACCGCCACCGTAGTAAGCCATGTGGAGTGCGCCTTGGAAGCGGTCACCGACCGTCCGGACGTCTTCTTCGAATTCCAGGAACGAGACCGAGGCTTCCCTCGCGGATGCATCAATCTCTGTCGCTTGGATTGAAGTCAGCAGTGGCGGGGGCGGTTCCGGCTCTAGGCGAACCTGCTGGCCTCCACCGATCGAACCGCCAATGGCAAGGTATTGAAATGGGGAGTATTCTCTGTCGAGAAAAGGTCGCCAATTGACATACCCAACCGCGTCTCTTGTGATGTTATCATCTGTGACACCAAGCCGACCGCCCGCGAACCCACCGACAGCATATTCCAACTTCTGTTCGTTGAGATAGCCGAATGCCATCAATCCGGCCTGACGCGAGAGTCCAAGGTTTAGCGGGAACAGTGAACGCTCTGGTGTAATGAAATAGGGCTCAAGGTGGTCGTACCAATCGTAGCTGTACGGCACGAGCATTCGACCAAATTTGACCTGAAACCCTTCGGTAAGCTTGGCGCTGAGGTAGGCGTCGAGTAAGTCGAACTCACCTTCGACACTCCGCTGAAGCGAGAGTTCGTAATAAAGGGGACGAGTGAGGTTCCCCTCGAAGTAGAACCGCGTTCTTGGGAGGAAGAGACCGGCGATTGCGGGATTCAGATCGTTTGGGGCGTAGGTCTTGAAGTCAACCTGGTTCAGTAATCGAATTCCAAGCGAGAATTCTTCATCTGGCGAGACGAGTTCAAAACCACTCCGGAGCCGTCCTCTAAGGGGTGGTGCTTCTTCACCTTCGAAGCTCGGGTAGTCACGACCCGGCTCAGGAATCAGCATTGGTGCTTCTGATGCTTCCTCTGGACAACCTAGCCCTTCCTCGGGCTCGCCCGACACTTCCGCATGACCCTCCGACTCTGATTCACTTTCACCCGTCGGATTTGGTTCGGGTAAGGGAGGTTCTTCCGGCTCCTCAAGTCGCTCCAGAAGATCGTTGTATTTTTCCTCAAGTTCGCGATAGCGTTCTTCGCGAGATTCGTCCCGTCTTATGATCGATTCGTACCGATCAATGAGTTCGCGATTGATCTGCTCAAGGCGCCGGATTCGTTCGTCGAGTTCCTGGGACGAGTACTGTTCTGTACCGACCTCGGGCGAGGTGCTCGGTAGCTCTTGCGAATGGACCGCCGGTGTCCATCCGATGACGATGCTGATCAGCGTCGCTATTGCGACCACTGATCGTCGCGAACCCCGACCTCTCGGCACCATCGGAACGTCCCTCCTTCCTCTGGGCTAAGTTCGTCTTTAGACCGGAAGATAGTTAGGTCAACAGTCTCAATTTAGTAGTTCACAATGATACCAGAGAGGATTGAGTCAACTTGGGTGTCGAGCGTAATCGACGAGCCAGGTACCTGGGCAATGGGTCCCGAGATCGAGTTGCGGAACGCGTGGACCCAGGAAAAGGAGAGCGAGATCGTCTCGTTCATTTCGAAGAGGGCACCAAACGAGAGACTGTGCTGGAGAATACCGGGCAACTGTACATTGAACAGCGTCGCAGCATCCGGAATCGGATTCTCGTTGTAGAGGTAACCGCCAAGAAGCGAGAGTCGGTCAGTCAAGTCATACTTCAGACCGGTCGCAACAGCGAAAACGCTGTCCCAGCCAAGCCCGAGGCCATCAGCGGAGGGAACATCACCGAAGAGCCCCGCATTGGCGTAGTCGAAGTAGCGGAAGTCAACGGCGATCAGCGTTTTGGAGAGACCCGTGTAGGAAAGACCCCAAGAGAGGATCATTGGGTAGTCTGGTTTCAAAGAGATCCTCCTTGCTGTTCCGTCCAAGAGGCTCGCGTTATAGCCCCACCGCTCGGTCCAGATTGGACTCTTGATCGAAAAGCCTGTTTTCCAATGCTCCGTGACGTTCGCAAGCAACCCGAACTGGAACCCGCCACCCCAAAAGGGTCGAGAATTGGTCCCGGACGGGAAGGCTGGCAAGACACTTCCGGGAACGCTTTCAGGTGCAAAGAACGCGGGGTTCAACTTAACGGTCTGCTGCAAGATAAGTGGTCCACCAGCGACTGCGAGCCAGTCGGTCACTTGGCGCGAGATCATCGGCTTGATCACCAATGCCGTCGCTTCCCCGTAGATCGGTCCAAAGCCAAAGGTCTCTGGAGGATTGTTCGGTGTGAGTAGTGGAGTAGTGGCGCTGCCGGGGAAGTTCACCGCACCGCCGACTAAAGCTGCCAATCCCATACCATAGGTTGTCTTCGAATCTTCGGGTCGATAGGTCAAGTAAACAGACGGTGCAGCAGATACCCCACCATCGCTCCGGGACTTGCCGAATCTGCGATTAGTCGGGAGCAGGCCGTTGATTGCCCCAGCGGGAATCGACGCTTCTAAATGCGTGCTCGGTATTAATAGCTCCGCCCCGAAGAGCATCTGGGAGCCTTCCAGACCACTGATAATCGCCGGGTTCCAATAGGCTCCACCCGGGTCGACTGGTGCCGCAGTCGAAGCACCGGCCATCGCTCGGTTCACCGGCCCGGCCCCTGGAAGAATGACACCCTGGCTTCTTCCTGGTTCCGGGATCGCCGCGATCATGAACCCAACGAGCGCGACAGAACAGGCAAATCGCCAACCGTTCATGACCACGACCTCCGTGCAAGAATTTGGATCATGACGGTTATATCGAACGCAGAGTGTCGCCAACTTGACACTATCGGGATAATCGTTGCTATTTAACAACCGCTCAGACGATCGATCCAGGACGGATCAAACTGAGGGAGTATCCAAAGCCTACTATGCAACTGGTCAAAATATATTTACACGGTTCGGTGATACAAGGCTTCGACAGCTAATTCCTCACGACCTTCGGGGGTGATGTTGTACATGATGATCTGGAACGAATCCTGATGGGGCGCGCTAAGGATCGTCCGCCATCCCCAATCGGGGCCGGGTGGTGCAGTGTAGGAGCCGAGCAGATTGACTGCGCCGGTCGCGTCGATCGAACCTCGAGAAGCCATCACGACATCCGACATGTGCCAGGAGTCAATCCAATGACCAGTCGCGACCTGGTCAGCCGCTTCCAGGCCAAGCAGGATCATTCCTTCCTGTGGAGTCCCCTTAAATGACCACTCGTAATCGATCCTCAAGAAGGTCTCTTTGAGGATCGGGGTGATGATCGCAGTTGAGGAGGATTCTTCCCTGATCCCGTGGTGATAATCCTCGACTCGATTTGTCCCTTGCCAACGACCCGTGCAGCGTTTCAAGGCATCGAGCGTACTCACGGCGGGGCGACTCCATCGTAGGGTGGGTTGAACTCACTGGGTACTTTGGGTCGTTTCGGGTTTAATCCAGTACCCAGCAAGCTCGGTTGAAGGAAGCGGGATTACTCCCCTTCTTCTTTCTTCTTCTCGGTATCGGCGGCGTCAGGAGTCTCGGTCGCCGGGGTGTCATTGGTTGGTGCGTCGGCGTTGGCGTCTGGGGTAGTCCCTTCCGACTCAGCGACTTGAGCCTCGGTGGCCTCGTTTTCGGCCGCAGCGATTGCCTCTGCGTTTTCTGCTTCGGCGGCAGCGGCAGCCTCGGCGGCTTCATCGACCTCAGGCTGCCCAGCGGCCTTGCGGGCCTTGGCCTCGGCTTTGGCGGCCTTGCGCGCCTTCCGAGCGTCGCGCTTGGCCTGACGTGCTTCCTTGGCCTCGGTCTCCGTGGCTTTCCCCTTGATCCGTTCCTTGAGCCGGACCGCCTTCCCCTTACGATCGCGGAGGTAGTACAGCTTGGCCCGGCGGACTTTACCCGATCGCTTTACCTTGATATCGGCGATCCGAGGGGAATGAACCGGGAAGGTCCGCTCGACGCCTTCACCGGCGACAATCCGTCGAACGGTGAAGGTCGCCTTCGAGCCAGAGCCGCTCCGGGCAATCACCACACCGTTAAAGATCTGGATCCGCTCTTTGTCACCTTCCAGAATCCGGACGTGAACATCAACGGTGTCCCCGATCTCGAACTCGGGGACTTTCTCTTTCATGCTGGATCGTTCCACCAGCTCAAGGAGGGCGTTCTGCATGGTGCTCTTCCTCTCTGAGATTTTATTTCGACAAGTGATCGGTTGTGCTGCAGTTTGGTTGCGTCAGTTCAGTGAACTGCTGAGTTATCCCTGTCGGCGTTGTTGGCGTCGCCATTGGTCGATGGCGTGGTGGTTGCCGCCGAGGAGGACGTCGGGAACGCTAAGGCCTCGGAAGGTCCGAGGTCGGGTGTAGTGGGGGTATTCGAGGCCACCATCAGGACCGAACGATTCGTCGACGGCGCTCTGATCGTCTCCGAGGACTCCGGGGACCAGTCGCATCACGGCGTCGATCAAGACCATGGCGGGGACTTCTCCACCCGAGAGAACGTAGTCGCCAATCGAAAGGAGTTCGGGGTTGAGTAGTTCGAAGATCCGGTGATCGAACCCTTCGTAGCGGCCAGCGAGCAAGATCATCCGGGAGGATTGGGCATAGTCGGCCACGAGGGCTTGTTCGAGCCTTCGGCCGGTCGGTGTCAAGGCAACAAGACGACCAGGGGTCTCACCGAGCGCTCGGACGGTTTCAACTGCTGCGACGACGGGGGGGGCCATCATCAACATCCCAGGACCACCACCGTAGGGTCGATCGTCAACCTGATGGTGTCGATCGAGTGCCCAGCGTCGGATATCCCAGAGTTCGACCTCAATCAGTCCCCGATCGATAGCTCGACTCAAGATGCTCTCGGAGAGAAACCCTTGAAAGAGCTTCGGAAAGAGGGTGAGGACGTCGAATCGGAGCGGTGGCGGTGTGATGGTGGACATCATCGTTGTCACGTTTCGTCCACCGAACGGGACGACCGTCTTTCCTTCTCCGTTACTCTCTCGATTTTACTCTGTCGATTCTTCGGGCTTGGCCTCGGACTCGGGTGCGGGAGTCTCGGTAGTTGCTTCGCCTTCGGTACCCTCAGCGCTCGGAGTTGCTTCCTCTGGAGCGGGTTCGGGGGTCGGAGCCGGCTTCGGCTTGGGACCGGTTACCACGGAGGTGGTAGTCCGAGCCCCGTGAGAGGGCCGTTCCGGAGTCGGGACGTCATCCCAAGGTTCTCCGGGGCCGGGCTTGGTGATCCCGTGCCGTTTCAGAATGATGGCGACCTTTTCCGAGGGCTGCGCACCGACCGAAAGCCAGTAACGGACTCGAGGGGTATCGAGCCACTCCCGAGCCTCGGGGTTCCGGACCATCGGATCGTACCAGCCGAGTTCCTCGATCGCCCTACCGTCTCTGGGAGTCCGTACGTCCATTGCACAGATCCGGAAGAAGGGTCGGTGACGCCTGCCGAACGATTTCATGCGGATGCGGACCATTCAGTCACTCCAGGTGAGTTGCGGAGCGTGGCTCGGACGCATGTTCAAGAGCCCAACTGTTGGGGACGCTCCGACCGTCTCAACAACCTCTCCGGTGTTGAAACTCCAGAAAACGAGGCCGGTTCCCGAGCCAGCGGCGACCTCGCAGCCGATACCTCTTTCAGAGGATCGACGTATCCCCTCTTATTCGGCGATTAATACCATCTCAACCCTTGAAAGGGTTTGATGTTATCAAGCTTCGACGCTTGGCAATGATGTTCTACGGCAGCCAACAGAGTCGAAGAGTGAAATTTTAGAAAATCCGAGTCATTCGCACAAGAACAGTAGAGACTGAGTCATGAGTATTTTGGGGAGCCATGAATATTTTGGGGAGCCATGAATCTTCGGACTGGAGGGTAAACTGGACTTTAGCGGATCTTGGCGACGAGGAGGGTTCGATCATCTTCCGCGGGTTGTCGGTCGGTGAAGACATCGAGCGAGCTGAGGACGGCTTGGATCAAGGCTTCCGCGTCGTTCCGGCAGGTCGCTAAGGCTTTATCCAAACGCTCTGTTCCGAAGGCGCGGCCGACGGGGTTCGTTGCTTCGGTGATGCCGTCGGTGTAGAGGACGAGTTGGTCCCCCGGCATCAGTTGGATCACGGCTTGCTCGTATTCGATCGCTTCGAAGACGCCGAGCGGGAGTCCTCCTGCCTGTTCAAGCGCGATCACCGAGCCGTCCGAACAGCGCTTCACTCGAGGTGGATTATGACCAGCACTCGCATAAGTGAAGGTTAGGTTTGAAGGATCGAAAACACCATAAAAAGCAGTAACAAATGCGCTGCCGTCCGTGGTGTAGAGCGTACTAAGACGATCATTCACATGATTCAAGAGTGCCGAAGGGGGATCGGGATGGCCGGGGTGCCCGTGGGCAACTGCGTGGGTGATCGCCATCATCACCGCGGCCGGTGTTCCGTGGCCCGAGACGTCGGCGATCAAGATTCCCCATTTGCCTTCAGGGAGTTCGAAGAAGTCATAGTAATCACCACCGGCCCATTGCGACGTCTGGTAGCTCGCCGCGAGGTTCATCCGAGGGACTGCTGGAAACGTCTTCGGCAACAACGCACGTTGAATCGACGCGACGTGGTGCAGTTCGCGGTCCACCATCTCGTAGGCCTTGCGCAACTGCTCCTTCAACACGAGACTACTGGTAGCGCGACCAAAAAGATTGCTCATCCAGACCCGTTCGGGGAGTGTCTCGGGATCGAATCGATCGGGCTCGGCGGTCATGATCAGCGTCATGTTCAGTGCTTCGCCCTGGTCGAAGTTGGGCAATGCCATGAGTGATCGCATCCCCTCTAAATAAGGGGCGGCGGGATCATCGGGATCGATATCGAGATCGTTGAAGATTTTGGCCTCGTTGCGGTAGATCAACTCCGCGAGAATCCCACCTTGGAGGATCGGAAGCTGTTCTTTTTGCGTCCAGGGATTGATCGCCTCGGTCCATCTAGAGAAGCGTGTCACTCGATACTTGGGCCAGCTCAGATCACGACGGCTTAGGGACATCGTCCGGTCTGACGGCAGCAACTCGCGGAGTCGCTTTCCATACGCGCGGACCATCGCCTCGGGATCGTTCTGAAGGCTGAGTTCCCTCATCATCTCCACGATCCGATCCAGTCTCGTATTCCAGTCCCCGGTTGTCGCGCCAAAGAGGGATTGGGTCTGAAGCATGATGGGTATCTAATCAGGTGTAGCGATCTTACCCGGCGCGATCGTTTCGCACCAACGGGCCGAGGTCATCACGCATTTTAGCGCAATCCTGTTCGAGGTCGAGTCCCTTAGAGTTGACTCTCGATTAATCTCAGACAGCTTTTTCGTTACAATCAAGGTTGCATCCAAATTGGTTCTTGGTAATCGAGTACAGAGTGTATCCCTCACCATAATCCCAGCAGACTTCTCTAGCGAACTTGTTTTAAAACAAATACTTGACACTCGAGCAATTGTAAGGACGTAATATACGCTGGACAGAGCCACTTGTTTGTCGGTTGCGTGGGCTGTCTGATCCTGTTCGAAGGGGTCCGAACGTATTCATTTTCTGATCATGAAGATCAAGGGTAGGGCATCAGTAGGTTTTCCGACTACATGTTGCCGAGATCCTTGGCCAGTCGGTCGCATTCTGCGATCAGAGAGGTCTCCCTCCATGAACTTTCGAAACCATCGTCCGTCGGTACGTAAAGGTTTCACACTGATTGAACTTTTGGTGGTGATTGCCATCATCGGGGTGTTGATCGCCCTTCTCTTACCCGCGGTTCAATCCGCACGTGAAGCAGCACGTCGAGCGCAGTGCACAAACAACCTCAAGCAACTCGCCCTCGCAGCGCACAACTACCACGACGCCGTGAACTCGTTCCCAACTGGGATGTACCTCCACCCGGTTTTCGGTCCTCCGGAATTGGCCTGGAACAATTCGAGCTGGCTCGTGCTTCTCCTCCCGCAATACGAACAACAGAATCTCTATGATGCCGTCAATTTCAGCATCATGTGGGGGGAAAATCTCGGCGGTAGCTGGCGCTGGAACCCGATCTACATGGGTCAACAGAACGCAACGGTCCGTGAGACGGTTATCGATGCGTTGGTTTGTCCGAGCGATGACAGCGAAGATCGTGACAACACAAACGCCGATGAAATCTGGAACGACCTCGCTGCAGGAACTTCCTACGTGGGGAACATGGGTGACAACTGCCTTGCATGTGCTGGTGGGTTAGGCGACTCCAGAAACGGTCAGGTCATTCTCTGTCCTTCCACTGGTCTTCCCTGCCGATTGCCACAACTCGGCCACAATCGACTTTCGAGTGAGCAACTCCAGAATGGTACGACTGCCGGAAGTGGTATCTACTGGGCTTGGGGCTCAAATGTGAGCATCGCTCGGATTAAGGATGGAACGTCAAACACCTTTATGGCCGGTGAGCAGATCCGACGAGTGACCCGATGGAACTCTTGGGTTCAGGCCAATCAATCGGTTGGTTCAACAGCGGTTCCGCTCAACTATCGGTTCGTTGACTCGAACGGTAACTACCCGATTGTGAACAACTGGACCTGGCAGATTAGCTTCCGGAGTGAACACCCCGGCGGCGCTAATTTCGCGTTCTGCGACGGTTCCGTGCAGTTCATTAAGGAGTCGATTGACTTCTCGGTCTATCAGGCATTGAGTACTCGGAAGGGTGGCGAGATCGTCTCTGCGGATCAACTCTGATCCGACATCTGATCGATCTCATATCGTTTGGTCCTTATCTGACAGCACAACGAAGCCCCGGTTTACCTTCGTTCCGTGGGTAACCGGGGCGATTCGATGATGGTCTTCAGTTCCGAAGGGAAACCACTGATGAGTTCACGCGTTGTTTTTGGTCGTACCGTGGCGATCATGTTCTGGGTTGGTTCGGGCCTCCTGATTGCCGGTAGCTTGACGGGGTGTGGTCCAGGAGGACCGGAGATGGCCCGAGTTTCTGGGACCGTCAGTTATCAAGGGGAACCGCTTTCGAAAGGGTCGATCTCGTTTGTTTCGACCGAACCGGGTCGCCCTAATGCGAGCGGTCCGATCGTCGATGGCAGTTACACGCTGCAGACGCGCGAACCTAATGACGGTGCAGAGCTCGGCGAATACAAGATTGCGATCACCGACATCGACCCTGATGCGGCCAATACCGCTTTGCCCGGCGAGCCTATCGAGCTTGTCTCAACGCTCCCGGAGAAGTACCAGAATCCGGATCAGTCGGGCTTGACCCGGACCGTCGAATCGGGTCGGAACACGTTTGATTTTAATCTTGAGTAAGCTCAGAATGCGGCGATCGGTCGAGAGCTGACTGGTCGGAGCTTCTCAAGTGATCAATACTTCAGAGCGGACTTCGTTGGCGCAGACTTTACCCATGACGAGTGATCGAGGTTGAAGGTGGAATCAAAGCAGAACGGGATCCGATCAGTAACCTGCTTTGCGGCTGCAATCCTACTGATAGCTCATGGCCCGGCGTCTGCGTCTCCGGACAACGAGGCGGATTCGTTCTTCGAGGCCTCAGTCAAACCGATCCTTGAATCAAGATGCCTGAAGTGTCACGGTCGAGGAGCCTACAAAGGGGGGTTCTCGATCGAGACACGCGAGTCATTGCTTGAAGGAGGAGAAGGCGGTCCTGGGGCGGTTCCGGGCAGTATCGACGAGAGTGAGCTGATTTATCGGATCGAGTCCGAAGACGAAATCGATCGGATGCCCGCTGATGGTGAGCGGCTGTCTGACTCTGAAATCGCGACCCTTAAGCGCTGGATCGAGGATGGAATTCCTTGGCCCGACGGGTTCGATTTTGGGTTCCGTCGGGCTCCGATCACCCCGAGAAGTCCCGGAGTTCCCACAACGGACTTAGACTCTGAGAACCCGATCGATCAGTTCATCGCCCAAGAACTCGCTGAAGAAGGGGTCGAACTTGATTGGGAGCCGGTCTCAGATCGGATCTTCGCGCGTCGGGTGACGATGGATCTAGTGGGCCTGCTCCCTGAGCCCGCACGGATCCAGCGTCTTGAACAGAATACCGATTCGAATAAACGATCTGCCCTGATTGATGAGTTGCTGGGGAATCGCCGCGGGTATGCCGATCACTGGTTGACCTTTTGGAATGACTTGCTGCGGAACTCGTATCGAGGGACCGGATTCATCGATAACGGTCGTGCGACGATCACGGCTTGGCTCTATCAATCCCTTTACGAGAACAAACCTTACGATCAATTCGTTCATGAGCTGATTCGTCCCGTCCCTGGTTCGGAAGGGTTCATCAAGGGGATCGTCTGGCGGGGTGTTGTGAATGCCAGTCAGCAGCCAGCAGTCCAAGCGGCTCAGAACGTTTCGCAAGTCTTCCTGGGAACCAATCTTAAGTGTGCGAGTTGCCACGACAGCTTTGTAAATTATTGGAAGCTTGAAGACGCTTATGGCTTGGCGGCCGTCTTCTCGGAAGGACCCTTGGAGATCCACCGTTGCGACCGTCCCGAAGGTCGGTTTGCGGATGCTCGGTTCATTTTCCCAGAGCTAGGGACGATCGATCCCAAGGTCTCGCGTGAGGAACGGCTCGATCAACTGGCCGATCTCCTGATCGATCCCTCGAACGGCCGGTTTGCAAGAACGATTGTCAACCGGCTCTGGGCCCGGCTCTTCGGTCGAGGATTAGTAGAGCCGATCGATGACCTCGACCAGAGTCCTTGGAGTCAGGACCTCCTCGATTGGCTCGCGAGTGATCTGGTCGCCCACGATTATGACCTGAAGCGAACCCTTCGGTTGATGACAACATCAAGGGCATATCAGTTGCCAAGCGTCGGCGCCGAAGCACCGTCAGAAGAAGAGCCGTATCAATTCCAGGGCCCTCTAATTAAGCGGATGACGGCTGAGCAATTCGTCGATGCGCTTTCCATCGTGACGCAGCAATGGCCCGAACCAACAGAGTCGATGCTGAAGGTCGACGGTCGTGGTCAAGGCGGTCAACTCAAGATGGTCCGCGCGGCGATCGCCGCTTCCGAGTCCTTCGAATGGGATCCTAGGGCTCGACAACAGTTGTTGATGAGGATCGCTGCCGATTGGATCTGGAGCCATCGTGATGCCCAACGAGATCCCGGTGGGCGGATCCTGGTCCGCAAAGAGTTTGGGATCGATCAGGTTCCCGATCGTGTGATCGCGGCGGCCTCAGCCGACAACGAACTGGTTCTGTACATCAACGGGGAACGGGTGGCGTCGAGCGTGGATTGGACGAACCCAGTCGTCCTCGATGTGACCAAGTACCTGCGCGATGGTGACAATGTGATCGCTGCCGAGGTCACCAACTGGCCCGATCGTGTGCATCAGCGCGGTCTTGACAAAGCAAACGGCCCGAATCCTGCCGGGTTCATCGCTTGGATCGGTGGTCTTGAAGATGACCGCCCGCTCTGGGGAATCGGTTCTGATGAAAGCTGGCTCTGGGCAACAGCTACTGACGGGTCTTGGACCGAATCCAGCTTCGAACCGATCGGTTGGAAACATGCGGTTGTCTTGCCCGAAGCGCGACGACTCTACCAGCGGGTTGATCTCGGAGCCGCGATTGCGGCCGGGATCCCCGAGCAAAACAACGCTACAATCCGAGCATCGATCGGGTTTACCGACCCTCTGTTGACGGCTCTCGGGAGGCCAAATCGTGAGCAGGTGAGCACCCGTCGCGATCCCTTCGCCTCGACGCTTCAGGCGATGGAATTGACGAACGGAAGCACACTTACACAGAAGATCTCCGAGGGAGCCCTCCAACGCTTCAACGATGCCAAAGGTGATGCTGAGACGATCGTCGAGGACCTCTTCGGAGTTGCCTTGAACCGAGTCCCCACTGTCGAGGAACGCAGGATCGCGATTGGCTTAGTGGGCGAACGGCCAACGTTAGAAGGGGTTGAAGATTTGCTCTGGACGATCATCATGTTACCTGAGTTCCAATTGATTTATTGAGCAAGCCCGCCCAGGGTTGTTCGGTTTCACGACACGCCCAGTACGATCAAGATTCTCCAGCACGCACGTATCAGGAGCTTCGGACCGATGGCGCCTCAATCCTCTCGTCGTGATTTTCTGAAGACGACAAGTGCCGCGACCTTCGCTGCGCTCGCGGCTCCAGGGCCTCGACGGTTGCAATCGGAACTTGACCTCGACCGGACAATCCGAGACGCCAAGGCAGACGCCATCATCGTTCTCTGGATGGGTGGCGGGATGGCCCATTCGGAAACGTTCGACCCCAAACGCTACACTCCCTACCAGACCGGGATGCGTGCCGAAGACGTCGAGAGTACGTTCCCGAGCGTCCCGACTGTCGTCGATGGCCTTGAATTCAGCAAAGGGCTTCAGCGGATCGGCCGAGTCATCGACCGTGGGACTCTGATCAAGACTCAGGTCGCCGGCGATCTCGGCGCGATCCTCCACTCGCGCCACCAATATCACTGGCACACCGGTTATGAACCACCCGTTAGCGTCGCCGCGCCCCATTTGGGGGCTTGGATCGCCCATGCACTCGGCCCCAAGAATCCGGCCGTCCCTGCTTATATCGACATCGGTCAACGTTATGAAGGAAACGGTGAGGCGGAGGAACTCAAAGCGTTCCAGACGGGCGGTGTCCTCGGGAGCGAATTTGGCCCCTTCCGCGTCCCTAATCCGACCGACGCTGTCGCGAGTGTCCGGCCTCCTTCGGGGATGACCCGTTCGCGGTTCCAGAGTCGGTACGATGCCTACAGGAAGCTCCTTGCAGCGAGCCCGATCGGTGACTATGGCTCAGATTATCAGAAGGAATCGCTCCTCCGATCGCTCGAAAACGCCGACCGCCTTTTGAATTCAGAGGCCGCCGAAGCGTTCGATCTTTCCAAAGAATCCCAAAAGAGCTTCGATATTTACAACACCGGTCGATTCGGACTCGGTTGCTTGCTGGCACGTCGACTGATCGAAGTCGGCGCGCGCTACGTCGAAGTCACGACCGAATATATCCCGTTCCTCAACTGGGATACTCATGACAACGGTCATACCCGAGCGGCCGAGATGAAGCGGCAGATCGATCCGCCGATCGCTCAGTTGGTCCTCGACTTGGAAGAACGTGGGCTCTTAGATCGGACCCTGATCGTCCTCGCCAGTGAGTTCAGTCGTTCAGTCCTGATCGAAGGGAAGGCGGATAAGAAGGTCCGCGATCAGGTCGAGCAGCCCAATGAACTCAATGAACTTGCTCACTTCGGGCATCATCGTCACTTCACTGGCGCTGGCTCAGTCTTGCTCTTCGGGGGTGGTGTGAAAGAGGGTTACGTTCACGGTGAAACCTCGATGGAGAAACCGTACACGACGACCAAGGACCCCGTCTCGATCACCGACCTCCACGCGACGATTCTCAAAACGCTTGGGATTGGACCGAAGTACGGCATCATCACCGAACAACGTCCGTTCTACACAACGAAAGATGGACTCGGTCAACCGATCGACGCCATCCTCAAGTCGTAGGACGCTGGATCTGATGCTCCTGCCGGATGGTTTCGGCAGTCGCTGCGAGGCTCGGATCACTTCGGAGTCGCGCTGCTGAGACCCGGCATGCATGGCGGATCGTCTGGGAGTCTCGGTTGCCAAAGGCGCGACCGAGGCTCCGGAAACTTGCTCCGGTCAACTCTCGACAGAGGGCAATGGCGAGATGTCGAGGAACAGCAATGCCGGGATTCCGTCGTTTGCCGCGGAGATCGCGAGGACGGAGACCAAAAGCGTGCGCTGTCGCATGAATGATCGCTCTGATCGCTCCGTTACTCGTTGGGAGACTCTCTTCAACGAGCGCGACTTGGGCAATCGACTCCTCATCGAGTGGGCGTCGATTCACCTTGGAGACGAATCGGAGTCGGTGGAGCCAACCATTAAGGGTCCGAAAGCCATCGGCGGCTTCGGCGAGTCGCTCTAATTCCTCCGATGGAATCGTCATCCCCTCCCGACGCGATTGTTCGAGGAGATAACGCCTCCGGGTTCCGACTGACGGTGGTTCAAGGCGAGTGATCAGGCCACCGAGCAATCGGTCGACGATCCGTGCCGGCCATCCCGCACGAGTGCTCGGGATGGCCCGAGAGGTCAACACGACAGCGGCCCCCGCCTCATCTAAGTCGTCAAGCGTGCGCCCGAGTTCGTCGACTGACGACGGAGTCCGGAGAAGACTCTGAAGATCGTCTAAGGCCAGAAGCTCCACATGGCGGAAGCGGTCGCGGACTTCAGACCAGGCCGAGGCTGATCGAGCGGCCCCCGCCTCATAACAGGCTCCCGCAAAGGACTCCGCTGTTAGCTCTGCGATCGCTCCCGACGGAGAGCGGCTTATCCAATCACGTGCGAGGCGCCGAAGAAGTTCCGACTTCCCGACTCCGGGAGCGCCTAGAATAAGAAGTGGAGAGTTTGCCGATTCACCTCGGAGCAACGACTGCACCGCTCCGTGGGCTGACGCATTCTCGGGAGAGACTAGATAGTCATCCCAGATCCCCTCACGGGCGTTTGCAGATCCAGGAGTCAACTTCGGGTTCATCATCCCTTGGATCGCCGCGCGATTGCTCCGGGTCTGAAAGCGATGCTCTATCGGTCTAACCTGAAGTCATTTATGATTATCGGATTGAGAACCTGCTCCACTTCAGGACCAAGAGCAGTCGAAGGGGGATTAACCATGACTGATCGGATCCGTTCCGGAATAACGTTCTTACTTGCTTGCCTAACGTTTGGTCCACTTGCCTTTAGTCAAGAACGCAATGAATCCGAGGTTCTTGAGTCTCCGGTCGGGGCTTCGTATCACGTTCCTTATCTTCTGACAGAGACGAATCATTTCATCGTCCGAGCCCGGATTAATGGCCGAGGGCCGTTCAATCTCGTTGTCGACACCGGGGCACCGATGCTCTTCCTCTCGCTGGAAGCGGCTGAGAAGGCTGGTCTTAAACGCGATCCCAACCGCTTTTTTGTCCAACTCGAGAATGTGGAGTTTGAAGGCGGCGCAACGTTGAAGAACGTCCAGGCGAGGGCTGAGAATATTTACCAAGTGACCGGGATGAATGCCCTCGGGTTGCCTGGCGTCCGGCTCGATGGGATGGTGGGTTTCAATGTCCTTGCGCGGTTTGAGATTGAGATTGATCCGACCGACGATCGGATGAAGTGGTCACGGATCGAATACAACCCTCCCGACATGAGGGAACCACCGGGAGGTCGAGGAAATGCCCCCGCTGAAGTCAGAGCGATGGGTGCCCTGGGCGGAATTGCCCAACTTGCAGCGGTCTTTATTGGTCGACAACCGGATGCAACGCGACTCCCTCGAGGCTTGCTCGGGATTGAACTCAAGGAAGACAGCGCGAACGAGACCGTCGAGATCAACGCGATATTGCCCGACTCGGCCGCGGAAACGGCGGGGCTTCAGGTAGGCGATCGCTTGGTCCGAATCTTCGGCAAGCGGATCCGTTCGATTGAGGACGCCCGCAGAGAGGTTGCGGAGGTCGAGCCTGGCCAAACTGTCCGGATCCAAGTTGAATCGAGGGCTTCAGCAGGTGAAGACGACGATTCAACCGAATTGCGGATCGTCCGGATTGTGGCCGGCGCGGGTCTCTAATCCATCAACCCCAACGACCAAATCACTACAAGACGCCCGGAGGAATCCGATCCATGCGTGAGCTGCTCCAACGATTTCAGGTAATCCGACCGCTAGTGGCGGTCTTGCTGGTCGTTGGGCTGGGGTCAGCCAGCCCGGCACCAAAGAGCGCCGAACCTGAAGCTATTGAAGTCCCATTTGAGATGTTGCCGTCGAACCACATGGTCGTTGAAGTCGAGTTGAACGAGGAAGGCCCTTATCGTCTGATCTTCGACCTCGGCTCGCCAATTACCTTGATCAGCTCCAAGGCAGCGAAAGAGACGGGGATGATCGGCAATGTTTCCGCCCTCGCCCTCCTCTTCTCAACGCAGCAGTCTCATGAGATCGAAGCAATGACCATCGGTGAACTCACCGCGGAAGAGGTCCCGGTGATGGTGATGGATCACCCGGTCGTTGGTGCCTTGGGACGGATGCTCGGGAAGCCGATCGACGGACTTGTGGGCCATAGCTTCTTCGCACGTTACAAGACGACGATCAACTACAAGACGAAGAAGATGACTTTTACCCCGGTTGACGCCGAGGTCCGCGACTTTTTCACCGAACTACCTAACCGGATGATGTCGCGTGACAAGGTTGCGGAACGGATCGTCCTGGAGCCTGCGGGTCTCTTCGGGATCGTTCTTGAAGAGGAGGAGCCAGAAGCCGAGGACCAAGAGTCAGTTATCCTGATCAAATCAGTCCTCGAGAATTCTCCGGCCGCTCTCGCTGGCCTGAAGGCGGGCGATCAGCTCAAGGAACTCGATGGGCGTTGGACGACCTCGATCGCTGACGTTTATTATGCTGCCTCCAAGGTCGACTTGATGAAAACGGTCCCTGTGATCGTGATCCGAGACGGCGAGGAGATTCCGTTCTCAATGACTGTCCGCCCGGGGATCTAACTCCCGACGATCAAAGATCTTGGGACGTTGCCGGTCTGGTCGAAGCTGCTTCAGCTCACTGGCATCATCCCAGATCGTCTGGAGCAACTGGAGAGCGTGGTCGGGATTGCGAACCGCTTCGTCGGCCCGCTCTCGGATCATCCGACCAAACGATTCCGTTGCGTCGAGATCAAGCTGTCCGGTTCCGACCAACTCGATCAGCATCACTTCAGACTCTTCAACGGCCTCGGTCCAATCCTCGACCGAGATTCCCGGAGGCTCTGCCTCGCGGAACCGGAGGACCGGAGCCGCGACCTCCGCTTTCCCGAATTCGATTCGATCGTTGACGCCGCTCCGCCAGACCAGAAATGCGAGATAGAGTGAGCCCCAAAGCGTCCCGATCGTAAGGACAGCGATGATCACAAAGCTCCGTCCCGAGATCCCTTCCGTTGTTGATCGGGACGGTTGCTCGGCAACTCGAACGGGTCGGTCCGCCCGAAACTCGCCGTTAACGTTATTGAGGCTCACTGGGTCTGACTCACTCATCTGGGTTTGTTTATTGGCCGAGATCGAACGCTAGCAAGTTCATGATGGAGTAGCCCGTTGGATCCGTTGACGGATCCGCTCCACTACCAATTGAAGATCTTGCCGACCTGCGGGGGCGATCAAGTAACCACCGACAAAGGCGATAACGCCGATGCTGAGGTGGATCAAAAGGGGGACCGTCCGCCAGAGACCATCGACCCCTTCCGGAGAAGCTCGGAAGCCGAGACTATGAAGACCCCCAGCGGTCACGAGCAAGGTGATCGAACCGAGCAATGGCGCTAGCAGAGTCCGCCTCAGAAAGATCGGGATCGAAACACCGAGAACCCGGAACGTGTACGCCCCCGGCGCGATTAAGTTCGAAAAGAGAGTCGTCAGCACAGTCCCCCAGATCACCCCCGAGATCCCAATCCGGACTGTGAGCAGATAGCTCAATGGGAGGTTGATGATCGCTCCGACGAGGGCTGCAATCGCCACGAAGTTGACCTTTCCAAGCCCGGTGGCCATCTGGACCTGAACGGCGACAAACAACGGCAACGCGGCGATCATAAACAGCCGGAGTAATCCTGCAAGCTCCGGTACTTGCCCTGGAAACTGGTCGCCGATCCAGAGTTCGAGGAAGGGGCCTCCGTAGATCGTCGCTAAGAGACCGACCGGTAAGACCGCTGCGGAGTGAAGCCGAGGGCCGTCGTACTTCACCCGGTCCAGACCTTTCCGATCGTCTGCTGCCGTGAGGCTTGCCACCGCAGGCAAGACAAAATAGGCAAGCATCCAGCCCATCTGTCGGAGCTGGAGGAATGGCTTGCTCACGACGTCATAGGCTGCAATCGCTTGTTCAGGATCGGCCAATGCGAAGCCGAGGACCGCTTTGTCCATCTTGTCGGCGATCACCACGCTGAGTTGGATCATAAACATCGCGAGGCTAATCTCTGTGAGACCTCGGAAGTCTCTCCAACTAATCGTGGTCAGCCGAGGAAGATAGGCGAGATCATAGATCATCACCCAGAGGGCGGGGCCGAGTCCAAGTGCCACTTGAACCACCGTCTGCAAGATGATGATGGTCAGAAGATCGGCATCGAACCTGATACCGACCCAGAGGACCACGAACCGGAGGACAACAATCAGGAGTTCGAACCTCGGGATCACACCGTAGCGTCGGGAGGCTTGAAGGACACTCGAAACAAGGACGGAAGCCCCGTAGCAGGGCGCTGTGATCGCCTGGAGCCAGAGGAGTTTTATGATCAGTTGATAGGCCGGCCCGCTCGAGAAGTTTGATTCTGGGAGCCCAACATAAGCCACGACCAGAAGTGTCAGCGCCTGAATCAACGAGACCACCGCATAAAACACCATCCCGCAGGTGAGCGTTCGATCAACCCCAGCACGATCGCCCCGGGTCCAACGTTCGGAAACCTCCCGTTGGAGCGCTGAACTCATCCCAAATTCGAGGAGAAATTGCAGGAACCCGAATCCCCAGGCGAAGCCGAATGCCGAGTATTCTGCCTTGCCGAACGCCCCGAGCATCAGCGGGACGCTCCAAAACGCGAGCAAGGCTTGCAGCGGAGTCCGGAGCGCGAGCCAGAACGTCCCGCTCAGGAGCCGGCTTAGAACCGGCGGTAACGGGCGGGACAGATTCGCGCTAATCTCACTCACGGGTTCCTCCTTGGTTCGTTTCACGCGCTCACTCCGTGAGCTTGCCGCAACTGCTGTCGCGGCATCATCATAGCGACGGCTCTTCAATCATTGGTAGACCAATCGACGATTCCAGAAGCATTGGATTTCCGTTGAGCCCCTCGGGGAGTTGGTCCAAATACTTCCCGATAAGTTCAGTTCGCTCCGTGGGGTAATGGCCGTAATCACCGTAATAGAGCCGTTCGGCAAGGTCCATTTGCAATTCGGCCAGGATGAGCCGTTCCTCCGCGATCATCGACCAGAGTCGGTACGCATCAGCGAGGAGGATGACCGCCATCGGCGCTGTTTTCAGCCAGTCACCGAGTTCTCCAGGCGCAATCACCATCGTCTCTGGATCATTGAAGAGCTGAACGAACGGGTCAGGCTCGACGATCCTCGGCTGTGTTCCCGACGTCGAATCGCAGTGAGCGAGCCAGTTCTGAAAGATCAATCGGAGGACCCGTCGCGATCGTTCGGGGTCATTCAGAAGAAAGCGCGGGGGAAGGTCTGGCCCGTGCCGTTCGAGCGCCGCAATCGGTAGCACGCTGCTCTCCACAAACTCAGGCAATCCTGGATTACCGAGAATTACCGTCCCCTGCCATTCTTGATACAAACCTTCTCCGAGTTTTTCGAGTCTTGCTGAAGGATGGTCGAGCGTTTTTTCGATCCGAACGTAGTGATACTTCAGGAGATCAGAGGGTTCGGCGAGCGTGACGACCGCTTCAACATCATCAAGGGCGCGGCGGATCATCTCTTGGGAGAGCGTTGGTCGGTCGAGCCACTCACGGATCAGGCGGACCGCTTGCTCGGTCAATAGATACCCATCATCGAGACTCCGAGCGTTACCGACACGTTGATTAAGGAGCGGGAGATCGTCGTCGATCGGTCCTCGGGCAATTCGGCAATGTTGCGCGTAGCGGAGCAAACCAATCAGATAGGGCCAAGCATACTCCGGCTCGTCGGAGGTCATCAAGATTCTCGCCGCAAGCTCCCCGACAACCGCTAGCTCCTTGCTGATCGGCCAACGGTTTGAATCCGCTTCGATCCCCTCGGAGTGCTCGGGGGCGATCAGTTCCCGTTCTGTTCCTTCGAGCCAGAGTTGGAGCGTTTCTCGATTCCTTGCTAAGTGAAGCTCGACGTTGGGCATCACACGGAGCCTTGAGTCATGACGGAGGTCCTCGATCTGAAGAGCCTGCGCTCCTGGAGCGACAAAGGACTTTAAAGCACGTTGATACCAGATCGCAGCATTTGCCTCGGGATCGAGGTTGATCCCTCGGCGTTGAGCACGATAGGCATCAAGGTCGATCGGAGGTCCTGGATCAGGGAGGCCATTGAGCATTGCCGAACGTGCGAGAAGGAGCAGAAGGGGAACTGCAATCGTGGCGTAGACCAAGAGTAAGACGATCCTGAGGGGGCCTTGAGCCCGCTCAAACCAGAGAAATGGCAATGTCGGAAGCTGAATAAGCCGATTCATCACGCCCCGAAGTAGGTTCTTGGATCGCGCCATAGATCGTTCTCACTCGTGGTGCCGCGGGATGGCGAGTCGGCCACTTCACGATACTCAGAAATTGCGACTCCGTGCGACCTTTGAGGAACGGATTGCTGGTCGGCTCGCAAGATAATGTGACTGTGCCCTGGGTCATTGAGTGATGATGAGGTACGAAGTACCAGCAGATTCGCTAACCAAGTAGGCGAGACGAATCTTGCTCAGACGAGTCGGATCAAGCAAAGGGGACCCAATTCCGTTGTGACCGACTGTCATCGGCAAAGGACCATCAGTCAATGCTTTCATGAGAACCCGAAAACCATGGGCTGGATTTTTGACAGCAGCGTGTTTCTGACCCGAGGCCATTGCGGTCTTTGGGAACCTTGGCTCATCCTGACCTATCGCTGCGCCAATTTTACGATTGCCATCTCGTATTTCGTGATTGCTGGGGTACTGATCAAATACTGGCTTCAGCATCGTACGATATTTAGAGATCTTCAAGCGCCGATTCTCTTCGCAATCTTTATTCTGAGTTGCGGTGTAGGTCACTTACTCGCGTTCAACTCCTTTTCGTGGGCGCCGTACCGCTTCTTTGCGGTCGTTGACGTCATCACGGCCATTGCATCCTGCGCCGCGATGGTCCGACTGAAACCGATCGCGCGATCGTTTGCCAACCTACTGGCCGCGAGTGAGTACAAGAAAACCTTGGCAAAACTCCAGGAACAGCAGCGGGTGCAGCAAGACGCTCACGACAACGTGGTCCGTCGGAATCTTGAGTTGCTCGGCCGGATCGAAAAACTCGAAAGCGAAGTGAACACCACACAATGGGTTGCGGCGCGGGAGGAGACCGTTCACAAGCTCCGAGGGATGATCAATACGATTGTCTCCAAGGGCGAGGCCGAGGAAATGCCAACTTACAACTCGTATTCCGGGAGGCTCCGGATCAGGCGTTCACCATGAGTCTATAAAAGTCTAAATGAGTCGAGAGAGAGTTTAATGAGTCGAACGAAGTGTCTGAACTTTGAAGCCGAAGTTCACGCGCTCAGCATGGAAACCACACGTGTCAAGTACATGTCCAATTCAAAAATTGGCTAGCATATTCAACAGACCTCCAAATGAGAAAGTGCAAGGGTCGCTCTGATGGAAGCGGAATTGCTCCAGATGCTGCCGGGAGGTGGTAGTGTCGCGGCGCTGATCATGACCGTGATCCTGTTCCTCAAGCAGCAGGAAAAAGCGCAAGCGACCATCAATCAGGTGACAGAGACGTTCAACGTCCGAGTCACGGAGACACAAGTCTCGTTTCAAGACCAAATTAATCGACAGATGGTTCAGATTAACGAAAATCAGAAGCGCTATCAGGAACAGATCCAGTCCCTGATTGATGCTCATATCGAAGTTAGCCGTGAGACCGTCTTGGCACTGAAGAGCCTGGAAGCTGCGGTCTCGGAATTGCAGTTAAAGCAACCTAATCCGAATCCGAAGACGTGAACTTAGGCCATCAAGGGGCGGTCGGCGTCATCCGACCGCTGTCAGGTTTGAGTTCCGGACTTGCCGAACTGCCTCAATCACTCGGAGTCCGGCTTCGGTGACTTCAGCAACGGTCGACTCCGCACCGAAGCTAAACCGGATTGAGGATCGGGCAAGGTCATCATCGAAGCCCATCGCCAGGAGTGTCGGCGATGGTGTTGTCGAACCGCTGGCACATGCAGAACCGATCGAGCACGCGACACCGGCCAGGTCGAGCTGCATCAGGAGGGCATCACCATTGATCCCTGGGAAACTCAGATGGAGCGTCTGGGGGAGCCGTAGATTAGGGTCGTCGGGGCCAGTCCGTCGGACTCCATCACGACCAAGTCCCTCTCGGAGCATTGATTCCAAAAGGTCGCAAAGTTGAACCCATTGCTTCTGTCGTTCTTCGTACGCTCTGTTCCAACGATGCAACGCCGCTCCGAGACCAACGGCCAAGGCAACGGCTGGGGTTCCCGGTCGTCGCCCCTGTTGCTGACCGCCGCCAAAGAGTCGAGGCTGGAACCGTTCTCGAGCCTCGGAACGGATCAGCAAGAGGCCAACGCCAACGGGTCCGTGAAACTTGTGTGCACTTGCGGCGAGGGTGGTGACGCCGAGCGCCCGAAAGTCGACCGGGATCCGACCAACTGCCTGGACCGCATCGGTATGGATCGGAATCCCGAATCGCGATCCAGCTTCGACCAGTCGGTTGACCGGTTGCAGAACCCCAGTCTCGTTCTGTGCCAAGATCATCGATCCGAGTCGGGTCTCGGGACCAACCGACGGTTCAATCGCCTCCAGGATCACCCGACCGTCCCCGCCGACCGGAAGTTGTTTCAGAGACCAGCCTCGTTTGACCAACGCGTTCAACGGCTCTGTTACGGCTGGATGCTCGATCGGGGTCGTCACCAACGGCCCTGGTTGGTCGCCAGCGAGCCCCAACAAACCCAGGTTATTCGATTCAGTGCCCCCGGAGGTGAACAGTACCTCCGCTGGATCAGCGTTCAGAATCCGGGCGACCGTCTCTCGGGCTTGATCGAGGGCACGACGCGGTCCCCGTCCAAATTGGTGGCGGCTCTCAGGATTTCCGGACGCCAGCCAGTGCGGTCGCATTGCCTCCAAGACCTCGGGATCGAGCGGGGCAGATGCATTGTGGTCCAAATAGATCGGCGATTTCACAACGGATCCTAACGCGTTGCCTCGGCCTTGTTCTGGATCGAACATTGCCTCACTTCAACTCTCCAACCAAGCCAGACTCATTATTGGAGTGATCTTAGGGTGAGGAAAAGCCCGAATCCGAACACGGGAAAGCCTAGAACCATGATCGGACTTGCCAAGACCGCCCCACCCGCGACCATCACCATAAACCCGACAATCAATGATGCAAAGCGACCGAATTGGTTCAAACCCCGGACCAAACCCGAGAGCGGCAACAGCAGTAAGCGGGTATGCTCTTTGGTCATCATGAAGCGACGCTGTGGATCTGGGAAAGCAGGAGAATCGAACGAGTCGGATTTCTTAAACCTACGACGGATCAGAAGCAACATCGGCCAGTCCTCCAACGGATTCCAACGATCATGGTTCGATCGAACTGATCGTCGCCTCAAGTTCGAACAAATCGGCGCGATCACGACAATGGCAACTTCACCCCCCGCAAGAGCAGCCCCCAATCCAGGCTTGCCAGAACTTCAAGGCTCTGTTACTCAAACGGCCCTCTCTAGTATTATTCGCTCGAAACGGCCCTCTGTTAATCTCGGGGCGTTTTTCGATCTGAGACGATCCGCTGAACTTAAGGAGATCGTCGTGCGGCAAGGACTGCTCGCGCTCGGACTAATCTTGGCAGCATTTGCAGGCGGCGCCTTCGTGAACGGACCTGGGCTCGATTGGATGGGCGACCAAGTCGCACAAGATCGGGGCGAACTTGATGTCCTTGATGATGAACTTGGTGAAGTCGCGATCGTTGTTGATGAGCCAGAGCCGACGGTAGATGAATCGAAACCGGATCAGCCGATGGTCGAATCCCTGGATGTCTCAGGGATCGCACAGCTTCCGGCAAACCTTGATCGTTCGGTCGATTCGGAAGCCTCCGAGGATCCAAGTCGATTGCAGCCCCCCGACGTACCCGCTCCCAGGGGACCATCGATCGTCGGTGAGCTCTCGACGAATCCGAGCGGGAGTTCGCTTGCTGAGCGGGTTCGTGCCCGGATGAACAGCCGAGCATCGGCTGATCGATCAGAGAATCTTGATGCCAATCACCCTGATCGTGAGGGAACCGAAAACGAACCTCGCGTACCTACGTCGACTGTCGAGTCGTCGCCCCGGAGTGATTGGCCCGATGCTCCCGACACCCTCGCACCTCCGACTGCAGTTGTACCCCAACACCAGCCGGAGACGGGTCGCCGGGATACCAAGGTGCAACTGGCAAGTAACGAAGAACCAGTGAGCACGGAGATGCGATCGACTTCGATTGCACGCCCTCAACCTGTTCAGGACCTCGGATGGGCAGCCATCCGTAATGAACTTGACGCCTTCGGGGTCCGAAGGTTCTGGATCGAGGGTAATCTCACTGGTGAGGTCCGCTTCCGCTGCCTCGTTCCAGTACTCGGAGACCAAGTGGTTTCCCAACATTTTGAAGCAGAGGGCCCGACCGTGATTGAGGCTGCCTCGATTGCCCTCCGACGGATTGCCCTCTGGCGCGCCACCGAAGAAGTCTTGCCTGAGGATTCTCCAATCCAGTAGGGCCGGCCACCACCAGACTACCGATGATTCTTGAGCCATGATTCATAAGAGTGGCGCCGCTGCCCAACATATTCGTAGGAGTCGAAGATCTCTCCTTCACCAAACTGGCGTGGATCACCTTCTTCGCGGAGCATCATTTCCATTTCGTCACGTAACGACTCTTTGACCGCACGATATTCAGCCGACCGCGCGAGATTCGTGACGCAGTCGGTATCACGATCCATCCGATACAGCTCTTCTCGCGGCCTGAGTCCAAAACTGAGCTGGTAAAACTCGTCGAAGCGTGAAGTCAAGAAGGTCTTTGTGGGGCTATTGTCGCAGTTCGGATAGTACGTCTCTGGGTTACAGGCAGGCCAGCGGCTGGGCTCGTAGTTCAAGATGTACAGGTATTCGGGAGTCCGGAGAGCACGGACCGGATAGCCTCCATCAAATGGCCGACCGATGTCGTGACGCTCTTTACCGACCAACATCCGATCTCGATCGGACTTAATCCATCCAGATTGCTCGCTCTCGAGAATATCCACGAAGCTTTGACCCGTTACTGATTCCGGTATGCTTACCCCAGCCAATTCGAGAAACGTCGGGGCAAAGTCTCGGACATTGATGAAGTCTTCCACAACACGGCCCGAAGACACTTGATTACCCCATCGGATCGCTAACGGAAGGTGAAATCCATCGTCATAGATTTGACCTTTCACCCTCGGAAAAGGCATCCCGTGGTCGGAGGTCACAAGAATCAAAGTTCGATCAAGCTCGCCGAGTTCTTCAAGATAAGTGATCATCCGTCCCAGATGAGTGTCGAACCACTCGACCTCAACTGCGTAGTCGGCGAGGTCACGGCGGATCGTCTCGTGATCAGGATAGTAGGACGGTACATCAACCTCACTCAGTTGTTTTCCAGCGGCTTCCCCTATCCCCGGCTCATAAGCACGATGTGGTTCCGTCGCACCGTACCAGAAGCAAAATGGCTGGCCTGGCACACGATGATCTTCTAAGAATTGCTTAAAGTTTGCCGCATAATCTGTGCTCGAAATAAAGAGGTGTGGTGGCTTTGACTTGATCTTGCTGTACGCTGGTCCAGCCGGATTCCGCTTGAATCCTCCGGCTTCATAATCCCCTGGTCCCCAACCCTTACCAGTATAGCCGACGTGGTACCCTGACTCTTCGAGAAGGTCTGTGTAGACCGGCCACTTCGCGGGAAAGAGGCCGAAGTGGCAGCAGGCTTCCTCAAGTTGCCAGGTATTCCGGCCCGTCAGGATACTGGCACGACAGGGGGAGCACTTGGGATTCGACGTGAAGCAGTTCTCAAAGCGGATCCCCTCCCGAGCGACGCGGTCAAATGCGGGGGTCTCAACCCAATCGGATCCGTAAACACCCGCATGCTCACGTGACCAATCGTCTGCAATCGCGAAGAGAATGTTGGGACGATCGTCGACGCTCGGAGAACCCAGAACCATCGGGGCCAAGCCCAAAATGATCACGATAACACTTAATCGCTGCTTGAGAATCGGGAGAACCACTGGTACCTCCATCGGTTCGGATCGGTTTGGATCGATAGCAGAGACGAGGATCGTCCAGGTTTGGTATCCGAGGATGACTCACAAGGAAACCAAACGCAAGAACGAACATCTCCTTGTTCCAGTTAAAAGCCAGATCGCATCACCACGATCAATGTCGCCATGGAGAATCCTATACTCTACAATTTAGAGGTAGTACCTCTAACTATTCGAAGCAGACTGTCGCCCTAGCATCCGGTACGACACCCTATGAACACAACGACAGCAGACCACAATCATCCGACAACATCGGCAGACCCGACGCCGGAGCCGAACCCAGAGGAACGAGTCCTCGGTCCGCTCGGATTGTTGGGCCTTACATTCTGGTGTGGTTTGTTAGGCGGGTTCATCGAAGTTGTGTTGCTCGTTGCAGTACCTAATTCAGCAGGGCCACTCTGGGACATGTTCGGCAAGAGTCGGCATTACACCTGGATGATCCCTGTGAGCAACACCGCCTTGTTCCTGATCGCGCTAGTGCCCGCCCTCTTGCTGACGCTATTTCGGAGGAAATGGGGCGCTACTGTCGGCTGCTACCTCCTCGGGACACTTGCCTTTATACCACCACTCCTCGCTGGCTTTACCAATTTCTATGCGGTTGCGATTGTTCTGCTCTCAATGGGAATAGCGTCACGACTTGTCCCTCTGCTCCGGCGCCGGAGTATCGTCGTTGGATGGATCGTGAAACTGACAGCACCCCTGGTGTTGATCGGTTTAGTAGGATCGATTTGGTGGAGTGCTGGGCGTGGCCGTTGGCCTGGCCATGGTGAAGCGAAAGGAGTTGCACCAGAAGCTCCTAATGTCTTGCTAGTGGTGTTGGACACGGTTCGTGCGGATAGTCTCGAACTCTACGACTCTAATCGCGAGACAATGCCGAACCTCACGAAACTAGCCCGTTCAGGAATCGTTTTCGACCAAGCACGTTCGACTGCACCCTGGACCCTCCCCTCCCACGCAAGCCTCTTTACGGGTAGGTGCCCCACAGAACTCTCCACAGGGTGGTATCGACCGCTTGAGGACAACATCCCTACCCTCGCTGAAGAACTCGCTACACACGGTTTTGATACCGGTGGTTTCGTTGGAAACACTAACTACTGCTCCTACTTCAGTGGCCTTGATCGAGGCTTTGGGACCTACGTTGATATCCCACTAACGCCGCTCCGAGCGTTCCTCACGACCGAGATGGGGAACCACTTGCTCGACAACGCCGATGTACTCCACCGTCGCTTCCGACCTCAAACCATTCCAGAGTCCTTCAAAGCGCTGAAGCCGAGTGCTTCTGAGGTTACTGACAACCTCTTGGACTGGATTGACCACCGGAGTGAACCCGATCGTCCGTTCTTTGCCTTTGTAAATTACTTCGATGCCCATGATCCGTATATCCTTCCTGAGGGTGTACCGTATGAACTGGGAGGTCAGCCCAAGACGGATCTCGAATGGAGTGTCCTCAGGAATTGGTGGAGAGAACCATTCAAGATCAGGATGCCACCAGAAATTCTTACATTAGGAATCGATGCCTATCATTCTTGTATTAGATACATTGACAATCAACTAAGAAATCTATTTGATCAACTTGACCAGCGTGGTCTCCTCGACAACACAATCATCATAGTGACTGCGGATCACGGTGAACTTCTCGGCGAGCAGGGCTTGTTTGGACACGGTATCAGTCTCTATGAGCCCGAGATCCACACACCACTAATCCTTCTTGTACCCGAGACGGAGGAGAGAGTAACACCGGGTCTCCGGGTTGACGTTCCAGTCTCCTTGCGCGATTTGCCCGCGACGATTCTCGATCTTCTCGAAATCGAGAACAACACTATTCCTGGACACTCGCTTGTTCCCCTCTGTCGAGATTCCGGAGACAATCAAGTAGAGAGTTCAAGATCACCAGCTCTCTCAAGCTTGAAGTCACGATCGATGTTCATGCCTGTGAATATTCCCGTTCAACCTCCGATCATGATCGGGCCGATGAACTCGCTCGTGGATGACCGGCTTTACAAGTATATCCGTACAAAAAAATCACAAACGGGTGAGTACCTTGAGCAGCTTTACTCACTCGACCGCGATCCCCGAGAACAATCCGACCGAGCCACAGAGTTCGCCATGGGTGAAAATCTCCGACGGCTTGATCGGATCATGTCAGAGGCACTGGAGCGAAGCGAGCCACCTGAGCACCACTCCGGCGCTCCTTGAGCCAATCGACCTTGATACTGTACAGAACAGACTTCGTGGAGAAGGGAAACAATGGCACGAAACGGACGGGAAACAAGACGGATACAGTACTCGCTGCAGATCGTCTGTGTCACACTCTGCACAACTTCTGCTGCCCTGGCGGATCGGACAGAAGAAAACGCTTTAGGCTCGCTGCCCACAATCCAGATCGATCGTGTATCTCCCGACACAATCGAAGAATCGTGGAAATCGATCTACCAAGGTGTTGAAGCGATCGCAATCGAATCGGAAACACCGAGGTTGATGAAGGGGAAAGCCATCCGCATCGACCTTGATGCACCAGGGATTCGGTTCTTTGTCAGCCCATCGAATGGTGACAGACCGCTCGAGGCAGACAGTATCCAGACCTCAGAATTTCTTGATCAATTTGATCTTCAGATTGCGATCAATGCCGCGCCGTTTAGTCCTGTGGTCCGAGAAGAAGGCGTACCGCAGGATATAGTGGGGCTCGCGATCAGTGATGGCGAACTCGTTTCTGATTCACACGACGGTTACGGAGCGCTCTTGGTCTATCCCAAGAATCAAGCAAAGCTCGTAGTCCAACCACCGAAATCACTTGAAGGTGTGGTGAACGCCTGTGGTGGATTCCGACTCCTCCTCGTCGACGGTGAGAATGTCGGTGAAGGAAGTGCGATTCATCCGCGGTCTGCCGTTGGCTTGACTGAGTCGAATCGAACGTTGATTCTCCTTGCGATCGATGGCCGTCAACCCGGCCACAGTGGGGGTGCAACATTAGGAGAGACCGCCGAGTGGCTCCAAAAACTTGGTTGTACTTCTGCGCTCAATCTTGATGGTGGTGGATCGTCGAGCTTAGTGGTCTCGGAACCAGACGGGAGACCATTGATTCTGAATCAACCGATCCAGAGTGGCGTTCCTGGACGTGAACGCCCCTGCCCTAATCATCTCGGTCTTTTTGCAGCACCACGAGTAAACGATCCTCCAACACCGTCATCCGAGGAAGATTGATCATGGATCAATGCAACACATTCGACCGACGGTTCCTGTTCGGCTTCACTCTCGCCTTCGGTCTCACACTCGTTTCGATACAACCAGCGAGAGGTGACGAACCAACTGAAGCAGAGATTTTGTTTGCTACTGCGGTAAAGCCTCTTCTTGTGTCGAAGTGCTTTGCTTGCCATGGGGATGACCCAGAAAACATCAAGGGAGGGCTTAATCTCACGACACGTGAGGGGATGCTGGAGGGAGGGGATATCCAGGGGCCAGCGATTGAGCCTTCGGAAGCAGAGTTCAGTCCGCTGTATTATACAGTAAAGCGGACGGAGCCAGGCTTTGAGATGCCCCCTAAGGAGTCGGACAAGCTAACTGAAGAACAGACTTGGCAGATCCGTGACTGGATTAATGCGGGTGCGCCCTGGCCTGATGAGCCGACCATCGAGGCGATTCGTGCAACGTATGCCGAGGGTGTTGTCGTTTCCACCAGTGGAGGGCTCTCGGAGGACTGGACGAACCGGCGGTATCGTCGGGAAGACCTTTGGGCCTACCGTCGAATCCAGAGACCGGCAGTTCCGTCGCTGGATCAGATGGGCGTGAACCCGATCGATGCATTTGTGAACCGGAGACTCCGCGAATTAGGACTTGAACCCGGGCCTCGAGCAGACCGTACGACTCTGATCCGTCGTGCTTCGTTTGATCTTCTTGGCCTACCTCCCGCACCAGCGGAGGTTGATCGCTTCTTCAATGACCCTCGACCCGATGCGATTGCGTTTGGAGAGCTTCTCGATCGCCTCTTGGCGTCACCAGCATACGGTGAACGGTGGGGGCGTCATTGGCTCGATGTAACACGCTATGCCGATACGGCTGGATTCGCGAATGATTATGAGCGACCCAATGCTTGGCGTTACCGTGATTATGTGGTCCGTGCCCTCAATGAAGACCGGCCCTACGATCGGTTCGTGGCCGAACAACTTGCTGGTGACGAAATCGCACCTGATGACACCGAAGCGTTGATCGGAGTAGGCTTCCTGAGGATGGGGCCTTGGGAACAAACCGGGATGAGTGTTGCCAAAGTGACACGTCAACAGTTTCTTGACGACGTGACCGATGCGGTTGGCCAGGTCTTTCTCGCACATCCATTGCAATGTGCACGTTGCCACGACCACAAGTTTGATCCTATTCCGACACAAGACTACTACAGCATCCAGTCAGTCTTCGCCACGACACAGTTTGCCGATCGTGATGCCAAGTTCCTACCCTCGGAAAACACGAGCGCTGGCTTCGACGAACGACCGTATTTGCAAGAGCGACTCAAGCGTTACCAGGCGCTCTTAAAGTCGATTAGGAATAAAGAGCAAGTAGCAGAACGGGCCTGGTATGCGAATCGAGGGCTGGAGTACGACACGCGTGGGAAGAAAGAGCGACAAGGTGTACCCTCCGATGAGATTGCACCTCTCCGGATCGGGCTCACACCAGAAGATCTTGGTCTAGACCGGATCGCTCGGAAGTATATCACCCGGCACAGTTGGGAACTCGATCGGTACCGACCGATTGCCTACTCCGTATACAGTGGCGGTACACGACTGCAGCAGAACATCAGCGGAAGGATCCAGGCCCCACACAATATCCTGAAGACAGGTATACTCGAAGAAACTGCGATTCTCACTGGGGGTGATCTGTTTTCACCCTCGACTCCTGTGTCACCCGCACCCTTGAGTTGTGTTCCACTCCGAGAAGACGGGACGGAAGCGAGACCAATCGTGGAGATCCCTGAGACACCAACGGGTCGTCGTCAGGCGTTTGCCGCATGGATGACAGATCCGGAGAACCCACTACCTGCTCGAGTCATGGTTAATCGTGTCTGGCAGTGGCATTTTGGTCGAGGTCTTGTGCGTACTGCAAACAACTTCGGAACAATGGGATCGAAGCCAACGCATCCGCAGTTGCTTGATTGGCTTGCTTCCGAGTTCATTGAACGGGGTTGGTCGATCAAAGATCTTCATCGTCTCATTATGATGAGTGATGCCTACTCGAGGAGTACAGTTCATCCTGACCCCGAGCTGTTGAGACGGCTTGATCCGAAAGGTGAAAGCCTGGCCCGCTTTCGGCCTCGGAGGCTTTCAGTGGAAGAACTCCGTGACGCGATGCTCGCAGCATCACACGAGTTGAATCGTGTGATCGGCGGTGTCCCTGTCCGTCCTGACATCAACCAAGAGGTAGCACTCCAACCTCGGATGATCATGGGTACATACGCTCCGGCTTACCAACCGTCGCCCGACCCTGCGCAACGTCATCGCCGAACCCTCTACGCGATCACCATCCGAGGACAGCGAGATCCCTTTCTCACTGTCTTCAATCAGCCGAGTCCGGATGAATCCTGTGCAGGGCGTCCGTCCTCTACCGTCGCACCACAAGCTCTGACGCTCCTGAATAGTCAAGAGTCGTACGATCGTGCATTGGCGATGGCGGTGGACCTCATTGATCACGGGAGCGATCGTTCCCAGGCAGTCCGTGATGCTTTCAAACGGACAACGGGCGCAGAGCCTTCTGCTGAAGATCTCGATGATCTCCTTGCACATTGGGAGGCCATGACCGCACGTCACGCCGAGTTTACGCTATCACTAAGAGCGATTCCGACTGAAGTTACCCGTCGGGCAGTTGAAGAGATCAGTGGTGAAACCTTCGAGTTCACCGAAGAACTTGAGCTAAACGGCATGTATGTGACCAATGTAAAGCCTGAGGTATTGCCGCCTGAAGTTCGTGGGCTCGCCGACCTCTGTCTCGTGCTCTTCAACAGTAACCCCTTCCTTTACGTTGACTGATCTGGGAGTCTCCCCGCACTTGTAGTTGAACTCCCTGACTACACCCTGATCATCGCTACCAGGAGAGAGACCCTTGAACTATCCATCAGATCGTCTATCGGCTTTGAAGTCACGTCGTGAAGTCCTCTTTGGTCTCGGTGCAGGACTCGGTGGTGTTGCACTTTCAGCACTCCTGAGTGAGGATCAGGGTCATGCTGCAATGCTGGAAGAAGGTTCCACTGCTTCCGAGATGCTCCCGAAGTCACCGCACCATCAGAGGCGAGCAAAATCATGCATCTTCCTGACGATGGAAGGTGGCCCGAGTCATATTGATACGTTCGACCCCAAACCGAAGCTCAACCAACTGCACTTGAATGAGTTCCAGCGCTCTGGGGAAGAGCAGTCGGCAATGTCCTCGGGCAAGCGGTACTATGTTGCGAGTCCTTTTAAGTTCCGATCTGTTGGACAATCGGGTGCGGCCATGTCGACGGATTGGGAGCATCTCGCTGGTGTTGCCGATGAGATTTGCTTCTTCCGAGGGCTCCAAGCGGAATCAGTCAACCACCCGACGGCACTCTATCACATCAATACGGGAAACCGGTTCGGTGGTGATCCGGCGGTAGGGTCATGGGTGACCTACGGTCTCGGTACAGAGAACCAGGATTTACCTGGCTTTGTGGTGCTGCCGGAACTTTCCTATCCGCAAGGAGGACCAGCGAACTGGGGAAACGGGTTTCTTCCCGCGCTCTATCAAGGGACGACCTTGCGCCCGTCCGGAACGCCGATCCTTGACCTTGAGCCACCTTCAGGTATCACCCAGGCACACCAACGAGCTAATCTCGACTTCCTCGAACGACTGAACCGTCGCCATCTCGAAGCGCAGTTCGAAGCGGATCGCGATGAGCTGTCTGCCCGGGTTGCGAGCTATGAACTCGCCTTCAGAATGCAAGCGACCGTCCCCGAACTCCTCGACCTAGAAGGAGAGGATGAGGCAACGCTCCAACACTATGGGATTGGTGAGGAAGCAACGGATACGTTCGGTCGGAAGTGTCTTCTCGCCCGAAGACTTGTGGAACGTGGCGTGCGGTTTGTCCAGCTCTACAACGGGACCTGGGACAGCCATGATGACATTGGCCGCGCTCATGCGAAGTTGGTCCGTGGCGTGGACAAACCGATCGCAGGTCTCATCAGCGATCTTAAGCGCCGAAGCCTCCTGGACGAGACCTTGATCGTCTGGTGTGGTGAGTTTGGTCGGAGTCCCGACAACGGCGTCCGCGGTGGGATTGCCTATGGTCGCGACCACAATGCTCAGGCGATGACGGTCTGGCTCGCTGGTGGTGGAGTTAACGCCGGTGAGACAATCGGTGCGACCGATGAGATTGGGGCTGAGGCAGTGGAGTGTGTTCATCCGATTCGTGACCTCCATGTCACGTTACTACACCTCCTTGGACTGGATGATAGCAAATTGACCTACTTCCATTCAGGAAGATTCAAGCAGCTCTCCCAGTTCGGCGGCCAGGTCATCAACGAACTGCTTGCCTGAGGAACTGTTGTCGACGTGGTGTTACATTGCGTACGGTCCTAATAACCCATCGCTGCGCCATCTTTCCGAGGATCAGAACCGCCGATCAGCACGCCACGGTCCAGGTCGATGCGGATTGCCTGGTAACCACCATAGCCACCGGGTTGATCGGTGATCGTGTGACCGCGAGCTTCCAATGCCTGGCGGACTTCTGGTCCAATACCAGACTCAAGGGATACTGCTCCAGCACCATCATTGGGAACGCCGGTCGGTTCGGAGGAGCCATAATGACGAAACCGAGGAGCCTCACCCGCTTCTTGGGGATCCATTCCGAAGTCGATCATGTTGCAGAGCACTTGGACGTGACCTTGGGGTTGCATATCACCTCCCATCACCCCGAAACTGAGCCAGGGCTTTCCATCCTTCGTCACAAATCCCGGGATGATGGTGTGGAAAGGACGCTTGTGCGGTTCAAGTCGGTTCCTGTGATCTGGGTCGAGTGAGAATAATGCGCCACGGTTCTGGAGTGCAAATCCCAGGTTACCCGGCACATGTTGTGAGCCGAACCCGTGGAAGATGCTCTGGATCAGACTCACGGAGTTCCCTTGGCCATCGGTAACAGTAAGGTAAATGGTGTCACTCTCGGGTATCTTGCCCGCTTCGGGAGCGGCCATCGCCTGTTCACTCGATATCAGTGTTCCACGTTCTGCTGCGTATTCCTTTGAGATCAGGGTGTCAACCGGCACGTTGGCGAATTCCAGATCCGCATAGTACTTTGCTCGGTCTTCAAAGACGAGCTTTTTGGCTTCGATCATGAGGTGAAGTGTTTCCGGTGTATTGTGCCCGAGTGAAGCCAGGTCATAGGGCTCTAAGAGGTTGAGCATCTGGAGGGCAGCGATCCCTTGACCGTTCGGGGGCAACTCCCAGATGTCAAAGCCTCGATAGTTCGTCGTGACCGGAGGAATCCAAGTACTTCTGTGGTCGTCGAAATCACTCTCCGCGAAGAGGCCCCCAACCGCGTCCGAGTACTCCACCATGACCTTGGTTAGAGGCCCCCGATAGAATGCATCGCCCCCCTGCGCAGCAATCGTCCGGAGTGTTCCCGCGAGGCCAGGATTCTGCAATATCTCACCAAATTTAGGAGCCTTGCCATCAGGAAGGTAGCATGCGGTGGAAGTCGGTATCTCAGCGAGACGGCCTTGTGAGCCTCGCCAGCTTCCGCCGATGATTTCACTAACGGGAAAGCCTTCCTCAGCGTACTGGATTGCGGGTTCCAAGATTCGCTCCATCGGTAGCGAGCCGAAGCGTTCATGGAGAGTAACCCAGCCATCCACACAACCCGGTACTGACCAACTCAACGGGCCATAAGTTGGAATCTGTTCGAGTCCTTGAGCACGATAGTAATCGATGGTTGCTTTGTAGGGGGCCCGACCACTGGCGTTGAGTCCGTACAGCTCCCTTGCTTCCTGGTCCCAAACGATTGCAAAGAGATCACCGCCAATGCCACAACTCATTGGCTCGACAACTCCGATCACAGCGTTTGCAGCGATGGCGGCATCGATCGCATTACCTCCCTCTTGGAGGACTCGGACGGCAGCCTGTACTGCGAGCGGATGACTGGTGGCGGCCATCCCATTGCGCGCGAGTACTGCGGAGCGTGACTTATTGATTGGTCCCGTCGGTCGATCGTGGCAGTAGGCACTTGTACCGGCAGCGAAGACAGTCATGACCAAGATCCCGGTGTATCGAATCAGTCTTCTCATGAGGTCACTCCGAGGTTCGATTGTAGGTCGATTGGTCCTCTGGTTACAGCGGCGAATCGAACTCCGGTCTGATCGATTTCGAGGCAGGACGCAAGAGGCTCGTCCCTTCAATCGGAGATTGGGATGGATGTGACGACAATGAGTTTTCTTATTTACCAATACAAAAGCGTTTGAAAATGCGATCGAGTATCTCATCCTGGAGTCCGAGTCCGACGATCCGTCCGAGTTCATCGATTGCCAACCGTAAATCGACCGCGACTAGCTCGTCAGTCCCCCCGATCTCCATCGCTTGGATGGCTCGATCGATTGCGGTTGCCGATGATTCCAGACCATCACGACAGCGGACGGAGTTGAGGCCAACCTGATTCTGGGTCGTCTTCTCAACCGTAGTTAACTGCTGAGCGATCGCTGCTCTCAATTCGGTGATCCCCGTACCCGCTGTAGCACTGGTTGGAATCGCCGAATCGGATTCCGTCGCGGGTAAGGGGGCAAGGTCGGCCTTGGTCCAGATCAAGAGTTGCGGGAGCCCGGCAGGAAGGTCTTGGGTTTGCGGTTCGGGTGTGTCGGGGGATCGGCAAACGAGCAAGAGATCAGCCTTGTTAATGCGTTCCATTCGTCTGGTCTGGGCCTGCTCCTCAATCAGATTTCGAGGGGCTTCGATACCAGCGGTGTCGATCAGCTCAATGGGGATACCTTTACAGTTGCAGAGAGCGTTGAGATCATCACGAGTGGTTCCAGCAATCGGAGCAACAATCGCCTGTTCTTTACCCAGGAGGGCATTGAAGAGTCGACTCTTACCTGCGTTGGGTGGACCTACTAACACGACTCGGCTGATCGACTCAGCTCGATCACGGAGTTGGAGACGATCGATCAGTTGGTTGACATGTTGACGGACGTCAAGGATCTCAGTAATGAGAGTTTGCCGATAGATCGGGTCGACGTCGGCTTCATCGACAAAATCGAGCCCAGCTTCGAGGTGGGCGACGGTATCGAGGAGTCGGTCACGGAGTTGTGTGACAGCATCCGCGAGCCCTCCCGCGAGTTCTCGGAGCGCCAGCTCGAGTTGTACTGGCGACTTGGCGTCGATCACTGCGTGAACGGCTTCAGCTCGGGTGAGGTCGATTCGCCCCGAAAGGAATGCTCGTAAGGTGAATTCGCCTGGCTCGGCGAGTCGGGCACCGAGGTGGAGACAGTCCGCGAGTAATCTTCGGAGGATTGGTTCTGAGCCCGTGGTCTGGATCTCGGCAATTGGCTCGCCGGTATATGTTCTGTAGCCGGGCCAGATCAGGACCGAAGACGGAACCTCTCTGCCCAGGAACTGAACTTGCCCCGTCAACTGGTACGGTGTTGACGGGTTCGCTGGGTGGTCTTGGCGCTCGGATGGAGTGACAAGACGCTGGATAATCGGAATCGCTTCTGATCCCGAGAGGCGGACGATCCCACGGAGTCCGGGACCTGGAGGGCTGGAGATCGCGGCGATTGTGTCACGGTCGTCGAGCGTTGCCATCGCGGCGATCGATCAATCAGGGGGTATTGTATTGTTAGATCGTTAGACTCGGAGCGGTCCAAGAGATCGCTGGACTACACTAACGTCGTTTACCGGGTTTTGTCTTACCCCGTTTCTTGGGGTTCCGACGTTCTTGGGGAGGGGTAGAGGCCGTTGGTGCCGGTCGTTTCCGGAGCGAGGTTGATTGGGCTTCGGAACGTTGATTGGGCATTCCATCACGGAGCATGCGTTGACGCTCGGCCTCTTTCATTAACTCCTCGATTTTGCGAGAGAACCAGCCGCCTCCGCCTGGCTTTGGACCACCAGCGGGAGATGTCCCGTTGGCGTCACCTGGTTCGCCTCCTTCACGACGTTTCGGGACAAGCACCACCTTGGGTAAGAGGAGTCGTTCACCGACCGCCCAGAGGCTGCTGGTGATAAAGTACAAGGCGAGCCCAGCGGGAACCCGGTAGAAGAAGAGCATCATCCCGATCATCATGACCCGCATCGTCTTCTGTTGCGTTTCTTGTTCGGATGTCTGGGCTGGCGGTGTAAAGAGCTTCATCTGAAGCTGCATCAAGCCAATGACCAGCAGCGGGAGGAGATTAAAATACTCGCCGAGGACTGGGATCGTGAACGGGAGCTTGAAGAGCATATCGGGGGCGGCGAGATTGTCGATCCAGAGGAACTCAGCCTGCCGGAGTTCAAGTCGGATGTTCAAGGTCCGCCAGAGTGTCATAAAGATCGGGATCTGAAGGAACATCGGGAGGCAGCCCGCAAAGGGATTCACCCCGTACTCGCGCATCAACTTGAAGTTCTCGGATTGCATCCGTTGCGGGTCGTCCTTGAACTTCTCACGGAGCTTATCCATCTCGGGTTTTAAGAGCTGTGTCTTCTTCGCGGAGATCGCTTGCTTGCGGCTAATCGGGAACATTGCGAGTCGGACGATTATCGTCAGGATGATGATCGCGATCCCGTAGCTCCCGCGTGTTCCGCCAAAGAGCCCGGCAATCCAAGCAGTGGCGGCGTAGGATCGCTCCAGGAGCGGACCTACGACCCAGTAGGACAAGAACTCTACCGCTGGATTAAAGAGTCCTTCGTAAATCCCTATGAACAATCGAATAATCGGGCCGAGGATCCAGATCCGGATGCTCCCAGCTCTTCGGAAAGTTGCGAGATCTTCAGCACCAAAGGCAGCTAAGGCTTCGTCAGTTTTAGGTCCGGCATAAAGCACAAATCGATCAGTCACGGGGCGTGCCGGGGTGACCTCAAGTTTCGGAAACGTGACGTCGACGGAGACATCGGCGGACCGTTTCTTGTTGGGATCAGCATCAATAACCGTCATCACCGCGTCTGACCGGAGGTTTTCTGAACTAGGTTCCGGCTTCAGGAACGTGGCGAAGTATTGATTCTCGACACCCGAGAAGGCTAGTGAACCAGCACTGGACGACCAGACGTAACCCGGTTTCCGCTGCGCCTCAAGTTCATCTTCAGGGGTTTCATTGACTATGTCGTTGGCCGAATGAGTGATCAGGTTGCCGTCGGCGCTGGCGAAGTAAGCGTTCCGGAGATTTGTGGAGTACCATTCGCCTTCGATTGGGATTCCGGAAGGGCCATGGAGCCGGTATCGGATCGAGCGATCGCTCGAGGCATCCTTGGGGAGTTCGAAGCTAAAGGCGAGGTCGAGCGCATCGCGATCCTTCAACAACCGGAAGGTCCGTGTGATTGTCACCGGTGGTTCATCGGCGTACCCATCCAGGACCGTCTGGAGTCAGACCAACTGGCCGATCTCAGCACACTCGGCAAT
>CAZEAN010000039.1:8712-49134 GCA_964510225.1 uncultured Isosphaeraceae bacterium | reverse complement strand
CAGGGAGACTCGCGAGTCGTTCATTTCGCTTCGGGTTGTACTTCATGGTGCACGACCCAAGCGGATAGAAGTTGGCGTCGATCGCCATGTTGAACTTCGAGAGATTGGTGTAGTGGCGGACCACGTCCAACTCGCCGAGTTCAGGGAGCTCGGGCAGAGAATCAGCCTGATGCTCTCCGGGAATCAATCTGTCGAGCGGTCGTTGAGGAACATCGGGCTTCGGAAACTCAGCTGCGCGACGCCCGGTTGCGGACTTTTCAAAAAGAAGTGCGGGTTGTTCAATCTGAATCATTGTTTCGCGTGGATTTTGAGGAGTTGGTTTAGGGCGTTTGGGAGTGTTGAGAATCGGGGCAAACAACTGCCGAACCCGGACCTGTGGATTGATCAGAGGCGAGAGCCATCGTGGCTACTTCTCGACTTAGTCGAAAAACGATCGAGCGCACCATAGGAAGTCCAGAGAAAACCTAGAAGACAACCGGTGAGCAAAAGTGCCGCGAACATGTTCTCTGCGACTCGACGACCAATCCTGAGGATGAACAAGGTCGATCCTTCCGGTTGGATCCCGCGAACTTGGTAAACGGATTCCATCCAAGGGGCGACGTAGCCGAGGAGGAGTAGGATCATCATCGCTAGAGCACTGATTGTCAGAATCGCACGTCGGTGTTTCCGGATCGCCTCAGTTCGTCTCATCAGCGGTAACCCTCAGTCCTCCGTACGTTTCGGACTCGAAGCTCGGTCCTCAAACGATCACCTGACTCGGATCACAACTTAGATCGACGTTATCGCTGAGCGATAAGCTTCGACGAGTCCGTCGATCTCTGCCTTGGTTCGCTTTTCAGTGACGGCAACCAGGATGCAATCTTCGAGCCCGGGATACCAGCGCCCGACCGGGATCCCACCATGGAAGCCCCGCTTCGTCACCTCTCTAAGCAAAGCTTGGGGATTCTTCGACGATCGGATGAGGAACTCCTTAAAGAACGCACCCTCGAACACCATTGAGAGCCCAGGAACCTTCGAAAGTTCATCAGCGGCGTAGTGGGCCTTTTGGGTCGAAAGTTCCGCAACCTCTCGGAGACCCTGCGGTCCCAAGAGTGCGAGGTAGATACTCGATCGAAGGGCGTAGAGTCCCTGATTAGTACAAATGTTCGAAGTGGCTTTCTCTCGCCTGATGTGTTGCTCCCGCGTTTGCAGGGTCAACACGAAACAGCGGCGACCATCCCGGTCTGTGGTCTCTCCGACCAAGCGGCCTGGGATTTTGCGGAGGTATGATTCGCGGCAACCCAGAATCCCGAGGTAAGGACCACCAAACGCTAACGGATTGCCGAGCCCTTGACCTTCAGCGGTAACGATATCGGCACCATAACTGCCGGGACGCCTGAGAAGCCCGAGGCTTGTCGGATCCACGCTGACAATCGCAAGAGCGCCATGCTCATGAATGGCATCGATCAAGGGCTCGATTGTCTCGAGCTGACCGAAAAAATTTGGCTGCTGGAGCACAACCGCAAGAGTCTCATCGTTCAACGCTTCATGAATCGCATCGATGGGCGTGTGTCCATCACGAGATGGGACAGTGACGAGTTCAGGCCCGAGATTCTCCAAGTAGGTCGCTGCTACTGCCCGATATTCTGGGTGCAGTGCTTCTGAAACGATGATCCGACCTGGACCTTTCTTCGAGCCCAGCGCGATACTCATCAAAATCGCTTCAGCGACCGCTGATCCACCATCGTAGAGACTCGCGTTCGAAACATCCATCCCGGTGAGCTGAGTGACGAGCGTCTGATATTCAAAGATCGCTTGGAGAGTCCCTTGGCTCGCCTCGGCCTGATAGGGCGTGTACGCGGTATAAAACTCGCCGCGGCTTGCGAGCATATCAACCGCTGCCGGAATGAAGTGGTCGTACGCGCCGGCACCAAGGAAGCAAGGTAAACGATCGACGCCCAGGTTCTGAATAGAAAGGGCTTCGAGGTGTTGCGAAAGCTCAAGTTCGGTCAGTGCCTTCGGGACGTCAAGGTCCCTTCCGAGCCGAACTTCGTTGGGAACAACCTCAAAAAGTTGAGCGATCGATTCGATACCGATCGTTTCGAGCATTGAACGCGTTTGGTCTGGTGTATTTTGAATGTATGCCATCTGTATCTTTGTAACGTGTCTCTGGGGTCATGAACAGGCAAGGGCGAATTTAGAGGATCAACGCTGGGGGCGATGTATCCGCTGGGCGGAAATCTCGGCATTCCAAAGATCGAAGTATCCGACTGACTGCGGTCTCTTCGAAACCGCGAATCAGCAATAACGACTACGATCGGGGTCAACAAGGTATCTTCTTACCCATTTTAGACGCCCGACTACTGTAGTCTGGTCTAGAGAAGCAAGCGGAGATCTTCGTTATTTAATGCGCTTCTTCGGCGATTTTTTTCTGATAGTCGTCGTGATCAAGCAATTCTGCGAGTTCAGGGTCCGGATTCGCCAGTTTGACCTTAATCAACCAACCAGCTCCGACCGGGTCCTCGGAAAGAAGATTGAAGTTGTCAATGACAGCTTGATTGACCTCGACGACCTCGCCACTAACAGGGGCATAGAGATCACTTACTGACTTGACACTCTCGACTTCGCCAAACTCATCACCAACGCTCAAGGTTGCACCAACGGTTGCTTTATCCAAGTCGATGTTGGTGAGGTCAGTAAGTTGTTCGACCGCAAAGGACGAAATCCCGACGGTTGCAATTTGACCGTCGATGGCAACCCATTCGTGTGTTGTGGAGTATTTCAGCGCGGCGGGATCCATATCGGGCTCCACGAGTCGTTGAGATGAAGTCGAGTAGGCGGTTGAACGGTTCTTGAACGAATGGAAGGGTGAGATTGGTGGCCTTTTGAATGGACAATCAATGAGTCCGCGGCCGTGAGTAGAACGGGAGCGGTACCACCTTCGCAGGGGTCCGGCGTCCTCGGATCTCGATTTCGAGGGCGGTGCCAATCTCAGGGAACTGAGGACCAACAACCGCCATTGCGAGGTTTTTTTGCAGGGTCGGAGATAAGGTTCCCGAGGTTACCCGACCGACAACTTGGTCGTTCCAAACCACTGGCGAATCCTGCCGAGCAATCCGACGACCCTCGAGTTCGAGGCCAATCCGAGTGAGCCCAGGTTGCTCTTTCAGTTTTGAGAGTGAATTCGATCCGGAGAATGGTCCTTTGTCGAGCTTAACAAAGGCGCCCAGTCCTACTGCATACGGGTGAATCATTCGACTCAATTCGTGACCGTATAGCGGCATAGCTGCCTCAAACCGCAGCGTGTCGCGGGCTCCAAGACCGCAAGGAAGGATCCCGCGCTCGCGACCGGCTTCCAGCAACGCGAGCCATGTTGCTTCCGCAAGATCCCGATGGACGATCAACTCAAAACCATCTTCACCGGTGTAGCCTGTTCGACTCGCCGATGCATTGGTCCCGAGGACGCGGCCGGCGATGTGCCGATACGGCTTGAGTCGTTCAAGTCCGGGGGCATCAAAGATCGTCTGGAGCGTGGACAACGCGGCGGGACCTTGGATGGCGATCATCGCCGTTTCTAGTGTTGAGTCAGCAAGAGTCGAATCGAGAGCCCCACGACGCGACTCAAAGAAGGAAACGACCTCTTGGCGATTTGATGCATTACAAACGAGCCCGTAGCCGTCCCCCTCATTGAGGTGATAGACGAGAATATCATCGATAACCCCGCCGTCTTCTTGACAGATCAGACTGTACTGAATCCGGCCAGGACTCAATCGAGTCACGTCGTTTGTTGTGAGCTGTTGTAGCCAGTTGACGGCATCCGGGCCATCGAACCGAAGTCGCCCCATATGACTAATGTCAAAGAGCCCGACTCGCTGCCGGACCGCTTCATGTTCTTCCGAGATACTCGTGTATTGAACCGGCATCGACCATCCGCCGAATTCGACCATTCGACCCCCGTTTGCCCGGTGCCAGCTATCAAGAGGGGTCTTTAAGAGGGAATCGGTCGACGACATCGACGGACCTTTCGTCCGATGAGTGAATCTACTGAGTTGTCAGATTGCCTCATGTTATTCTTCTTAACACGATGGCATTATGTTATTTTATCGGATGATGCACCTCCCAGGCAACCAATCATTGGACGCCTCCCCATGGAGTCTGAGGGGCGTGCAACGAGGGCCAAGGAACCGCGGCGTTGACACAGCCAGCTCCAACCAGTCGACCTGGTCTCGCGTCGGTACTCGACGCCATTGGTCAAACACCGCTTGTTCGGCTCGATCGATTAACGAAGCATCACCAGGTAGACGGGACGATCCTCGCGAAGCTCGAGTTTTTCAGCCCGGGCGGATCGAAGAAGGATCGCGCGGCACTTCGGATCATCGAGGAGGCAGAACGACGCGGAGAATTGCAGCCCGGTCAGACCATCGTTGAGCTGACCTCCGGAAACATGGGGACAGGACTCGCCATCGTCGCTGCTGTCAAGGGCTATCCCTTTATTGCAGTGATGTCTCAAGGTAACTCAGCGGAACGGATCCGGATGCTCTCCGGACTCGGTGCTAAGGTCGTGTTGGTGGATCAGCTTCCTGGCTCGATCCCGGGTGAGGTCTCTGGAGGCGATCTTCAACTCGTCGAGCAAGAAGCGCGTCGGATCACCGCACGCCTCAACGCGTTTCGAGCTGACCAGTTTGTTCGGAACGGAAACCCGCGTGCCCATGAAGAGTCGACCGGACCCGAGTTGTGGGATCAGTCTCAAGGAAGACTCGACGCCTTCGTCGATTTTTTGGGATCCGCCGGCACTTTCGCCGGTGTGACTCGCGCTCTCAAAGCACGGAAGCCTACCTTGAAGTGCTATGTTGTCGAGCCGGAAGGGGCAGCAGTTCTTGCAGGTGAGCCGTTGCAGAAGCCTGCGCATCCAATCCAAGGTGGGGGATACTCAATGACCAACCTTGAGTTCATGAAGCACGTTCCGGTCGATGGCTACCTGAAAGTGAGCGGGGAAGAATCCCGACAAACCGCTCGCGAACTCGCCGCGATCGAGGGAGTCTTCGGCGGATTCTCAGGCGGTGCCAATGTTGCCGCCGCACTTCAACTGCTCCGGGGATCCTTGAGAGGCAAAATCGTCGCCGCACTGATCTGTGACACTGGGCTTAAGTATCTGAGCACCGACCTTTGGCCCTGAAGGCACAAAGTGTTTATCCTAAACGGCTCATCAGGAAGACTTGGAGCCTGATGTGGCAACCAATTGCGTGACGATTGACGCGGAATCGACGTGACGACCGGTGGGAAGTCTCAATAGATAGATCCAGAACAGCATCCCGAGGGCGAGCAGCACGATACTTCCGTTTTGGGAAACGGTCATACCGCCGAAAATCGCTCCTTCATCATCTCGAAGTCGTTCGATCAAGAATCGGTTGATGGGGTAGGTGACGAGAAGTAAGGCCATTACTTCACCGTCTCGGCGTCGGATCGGATAGTACGCCATTAAGAGGCCTGTAAGGAGCAGTGAGCCGATGCTGGAGTAGATCTGCGTGGGATGTACCGGAAGTGACCGGACGGCGTCACTAGCAATCAAGCCGTCAGCGAACTGATCGTTCCAAGGAAGACTCCCGCTGGGAAACGTCACTGCCCAAGGAAGATCACAAGTGTCGCCGAAGCAACAGCCGTTCAGGAAGCAGCCGATCCGACCAATTGCCACACCGATCACCACGGAGGGAGCAACCACGTCGAGCAAGGCCCGGAACGGAAACCTCTTACGCCACCAGTAAATCAAAAAGCCAACCGAGGCGCCGATCAAACTTCCGTAAAGGACGATCCCGCCTTCCCAGATTTTGAAGACATCCAGAAAACTTTGGAGTCGTTCCCGATACTGGATGACAAAGAAACCGCGAGCCCCGATCAAACCGCCGATGATGAGCCAGAAGGCAAGGTCGTAGACAAGCTCGGGATCGAGTTTCGACCGTTTGGCGAGACGTGCCGCCAGCTGCATTGAGCCAATGAAGGCAAAAAAGAGCATGAGGCCGAAGCCATAGATTCGGAGCCCAACCCCCGGAATCTCCAGAATTACCTGCTGCATGCCAAGCTCTCGCAATCGGGTCGAACGCGGTCTCAGGTCCAGTCCCAACTAAACGTGATTAATGCCGCGTAATCAAGTTGCCACCGTACCCGTCCCTGTTTTCGATTCGATCCGATTCTGCGAGCCCAATTCCAAGACAATGGGTTCGTGCTCTTTAACCTCTTCACGGTCCAATAAAACAAAGCTCATGATGATCAATTGATCCCCGACAGCCCCGAGCCTTGCCATCGCTCCATTAAGCTCAATCTGACGGCGGCCAGGGATCCCGGGAATCACATACGTCTCCGCACGAGCTCCGTTTGAGAGATTGCTCACCAAGATCGATTCGAAGGGAACGAGACCCGTAATCTCCATTAACTCAGGGTCGATCGTTAGGCTTCCATGGTAATCGAGTGCTGCGCCGGTTACCGAGGCTCGGTGGAGCTTGGACTTCAATAACTTAAGTTGCATCAGACAAGCGACCTCAGGTCATCCTTGAAGCAAGCAAAGCGTTGTCGATGAGCCGAGCCCGCCCCACACGTGCCGCGATTAAAGCAATTGCACGCTTAGGTGTTCCAAGGTCTTGTATCGGCTCAAGTGATTCCACGTCAACAAGATCGACCGAATCAAGTTCGGCCAGCGGTTCTGATTCTATCGTGGTCTCGAGAATCTGTCGAACCAGGTCGACGGACCGTTCGCCCGCCTGGACGGCCTCGGTCGCCTTTCTGAGTGCCATTGAAAGGACCAACGCAGCGCTTCGCTCCCTAGGATTGAGATAGCGGTTCCGGCTACTCATGGCCAATCCGTCGGGCTCTCGAACAATCTCGACGGGGAGGATTTGGATTGGCATATTCAAGTCAGTGACCATTCGCTGAATCAGGAGTAATTGTTGATAGTCTTTCCTCCCGAACGCAGCAAGGTCAGGCTGAACGATCTGGAAGAGCTTAGCGACTACTGTCGTCACACCCCGGAAGTGGGTTGGTCGCGCCTCCCCCTCCAAAACTGCAGAAAGTCCTGGTACTTCAACAAATGTTCCTGAAGGACCATTTGGATACATTTCATTCACCGTCGGCCGGAAGACTAGATCGACTCCGACCTCAGAACAACGTTCAAGATCAGTCTCTAACGTCCGAGGATAGGCATCAAAGTCCTCTGTTGGACCAAATTGAGTTGGATTGACGAAGATTGAAACGACAACGTAATCGACAATCGCTCGTGCCTCACGGACGAGTTGGAGATGGCCGTCGTGCAACGCACCCATGGTCGGAACGAAACCGATCCGATTCCCTTGTTGACGGGCCATTGCAACACAGGTCCGACACTGCTCGATGGTTTCGACGATCTTAGGGGGTTCCAAGATATCACCTTTCGAGGAATCCAACGCGTTCGGTCCTTAACTTCGGTTTAGCTCTGGAGATGCAGGACTGACCGATCATCCTTCAGCTCGATGGGGGCAGTTCGGATTGTTTAGGCAGTCATCGCTGATCTGGAGGTCATCGAGGATCAGACCTTTGAGGAGTGTCTCTTGAACGATCCGGGGGACATCCTCACGGGTCACATTCCCGTACCAGATATTTTGGGGGTAGATCGCCACGACAGGACCGTGTTCACACTGGTCGAGGCAGCCTGCAAAATTTGCACGGCTTGTACTCGCCAACCCGGCTCGCTTCAATTCACTTTTGAATGCGGACCGGAGCAGCCCTCGGGCATCGGGATCGCATGATCCACGTCGGTGATCCCGGTCTCGCGTGTTACAACAGACAAAGAGATGATGTTCGAATTTCGCCATGAGGGTCTCTCACCCACTGTTGTCATGCACGAGAAGGATCCAGAAACTGCTCAATGGAGCCCAGAATTCAGAGAGCGTACGGGCGTACCGTTCCGCTGCTCTCTATAATCCAGCGGGCTCCGAACTTGATCCTCGATGCGCCTCGCGGTTGTGAGTTCTTAGGAGGTCCATTGATGAACTCTGAACTCCCGATCAACAAAGAAATAGCGACGGATGTGTTGCGGCCCGTGATCAGTAGTCAGGAGGCCACTATCGACGATCGAAGCCCCAACGAGCTCATCCGGAAGCACCTCGGATCCTTTGGGATCGAATTGCTCGACCGGACCGCCCAGCCGTTTCTCCTTGCTGATACGGAATGAATTCTAATCCGAAGAAATCGTGCCTTTGCCTAATTGCTGGGATATCAACCTGCAGCCGTTGAGGGCCGGTCGATTCTGGAGATCACTCCCAAAAAATGGGTCGATATCACAGTCGGTGCCCGGACTCAGATCGTCGCAGAGGGTCGTCCCCTCCGATATGAGAAAGAGTATATTGCCAAGGACGGACGACGGGTACCAGTTGACCTCGTCGCTGATCTCTTAAGAGATGAATCAGGCGAAATCATTGGACTCTTTTCGTTCATCACGGATCTGAGCGAACGAAAGGCGACGGAACAGGCGCTCAGAGACTCGGAAGGGCGATTCCGGCTTCTTTTCGATGAAGCCCCTTTTGGCTACCACGAGATAGATACCCAGGGGATCATTACGGCCGTTAATCGAACTGAATCTGAACTACTTGGATATGTTGGAACAGAACTTCTTGGTCAACATGTCTCCGTTTTAGTCGATCCTGAGGATCAGCAAGCCCTGACTGCTGAAGTCGAAGCTAAATTAGCAGGCAAGCTCCCATTGGTACCGTTTGAGCGTCGCTATCGTCGTCAGGATGGGAAGAGCTTAACGCTGGCGGTTCAAGAAAGGCTCCGTGTCGATGACCAGCGTCGCGTTCTCGGGCTTAGGAGTACCCTGCAAGACATTACGGAATCAAAACAAATGGAGGCCGCGCTCCGGGAATCGAACCGTCGAGCACAGGCGCTCTTCAACGGCATCAGTGACGCTATCTTCGTTCACGATTGTGATGGACGGCTCCTAGAAGCCAATCCCGCAGCGACACGGCTCCTTGGCTATTCACGAGAAGAACTCCTGACGATGACCACCGCGGAGATCGATGCCGAGGGGTTCGGTCGAGGTTTTCAACAGCGGCTGAAGACCCAATTAAGTACGGGTCACTTAAATTGTGAAGGACGGCACCGAGCCAAGAACGGTCGGATTATCCCCGTCGAAATCCAGACAACGGCGATTAAACTCGGTGACCAGACCGCGGTGATGGCCCTCATTCGGGACATCACCGAACGTCGGGCGTTGGAAGAGACGCGTCGGCAATTCGCCGAATCACAGGCGAGGCACGCAGAGGTGCTTGCCGAGACCAATCGCCGGCTCCGAGAGTCTGAGGCTCGTTATCGAGAACTGACAGAAGCCACACTTGACGCTGTCTTAGTGGCGGACGAAGCCGGGCTTATCACACTTTTTAATCCATCGGCCGAAGCCCTCTTCGATTATGGTAGTGAAGAAGTCATCGGTTCTCCCCTCTCAAAGATCCTGATCGTGACCGACGGCTTCGAGCCGATTCCAAGTCCATCAGAATCTTCGAGCGCCTCCTGCACTCCATCATCGAAGTTGATTGGCCGAACTGTGGAAATGATCGGGCTCCGCAAGAATGGAGAACAATTTCCACTCGAACTCTCGCTGAACGTCGTCGACCACGACAGTCGTCGCCAGTTTATCGGCTCGATCCGCGACTTGACGGAGCGACAGCGGATGCGCGATATCTTGATCCAGACAGAAAAGCTCGCGTCCATCGGGCTCTTGAGTGCAGGGGTTGCCCACGAGATCAACAACCCTCTCGCTTACGTCGCGAATAACCTCGCCGTCCTTCAGCGGGACATCCAAGGAATCATGAGGCTGATTGAGCAGTATGAATCTACTGAGTCTGACCTCCAGACAGTCGATGCCGCCTCGATGGTTGAAATCGCCGCACTCAAAGTAGAATTGGATTGGGACTATGTCCGTAACAATGTGAGAAGGTTAATCGATCGGACACGAGATGGTGTCCAACGCGTCGCATCGATCGTTCAAAACCTGAGAGGAATGGCTCGGACAGATCCACTCCAAAAAGAGAGAGTTCCGATCGTTGAATTGATTAGCTCAGCCCTTGAGATGGCCCAGAGCCAGATCAAGAAAGCTCGGATCGAGATTGAAGTCGATACCAGTGATGACCTCCGCGAGGTCCCTTGTGTCGCAAGCCAAGTTGGTCAGGTTCTCCTCAACTTGATCATCAATGCGACTCAGGCGATCCAGAAAGTCGGTCGTGACGAGGGTGGTTGCATCGCCATCCGGGTCCGTGATGAAGGCGACGATCAAGTTATCGAGGTTGCCGATGATGGTTGTGGCATCCCCGTTGACCACCTTCCAAAGCTCTTCGACCCATTCTTTACCACCAAGCCAGTCGGTGAGGGAACTGGCCTCGGGTTGGCAATCAGCCACAGCATCGTCACCGCCCATGGTGGGTCACTCGAGGTCCAGAGTAATCCCAACTTAGGGACCACCTTCCGGATCAGACTCCCGGTCACTGGAGTATCTACCTAAAAGTCTGTCGGCAAAAACCAAGGAAAACGGACAGAACTCAGAGGCTAAATCACGAAGTATCGATGTTTTTGAGGCTAAATATCCCGATCTTACACTGATTCGACTGATGCACCCCCCTGAATTCCCTGGAATAATAACCGGATAGTCTCTAAGTTGGGTCGCCTCCCTAACAGCGTCGCGAAGTAGGCTTTTCTTACTACAGGTACCCTCTGGATGCGCTCAGATTCGGACTTCCTCAATTCACATCCGGACACTATGCTCAGGCTTTAAACTCTAAATCCTGGGACAAGGCACCAAGAGTAACTGGACCGATGAAACACTGCCTCTTAGTCGTAGATGATGAGCCTGACGTCTGTGATTCGGTCCATGATCTTCTCCGTCGTGAGTTCCGGGTCTTGCGTGCGCATTCGGCCAGTGAGGGGCTTGAACTGCTTAAAGCCGAAGAAGTCCACCTGATCATGACGGATCAACGGATGCCTCAGATCACCGGCGTCGACTTTCTCAGTCAGGTCAAGGCACGACTACCCCGAGCAATCCGAATGCTCTACACCGGCTATGCTGATCTCGAATCGATCATTGCCGCCATCAACCAGGGCCATGTCTTTCAATTCCTCCGCAAACCCTGGGAGCCCGAAGAGCTGCTAAACGCCGTCCGTGTCGCTGCGCGGGAGTATGATCGCCTTGTCAAGTCGGCAGAAGAGAACGAGCGCCTCCGACAGCAACTTGCATCTTTGACCGATCGGATTCTGGCGCTTGAGACTCAGGTCAGGCATCTCGGGGGCAATCTCCCTGATTCATCGTCTCCTTAATGTTGCCTTTTTCCAACACCGGATGACTGCGGAGTCGTAACATCTTTCGATCTGCACCATAATAAAGGCATACAGTAGATGAACAGACTTGAAGATTATCTCCTCTACCCTCTCCTCGATTTGCTCCGACGTTACTTGACGGGCCCGACTCTATGTCGAATCCAACCGCGTTAATCATTGACGACGAGCCGGACGCCAATGCGCTGCTCGGGATGTTAGTCGCCCATCGCGGCTATCAAATCGCGTCCGCCTTGGATGGCAACGTAGCACTCGAACGTCTTGAAGATTCCCAGCCAGATGTCATCTTTCTTGACCTCATGCTCCCTGACATTGATGGGTTCGAAATTTGCCGGAAAATTAAATCGGATCCAGCGAAGACGATGATCCCGGTTATCGTCGTGAGCGCAGCTCGGACTTTTGATATTGAGAAGCGTTGTTATCTGGTGGGAGCGAATGAATTTGTTCCTAAACCCTACACACCAATCCAGATCTTCCGAGTCCTAGATGCTGCTGAAGCATGGCGGCGCGATCTCCAGAATCGTCCTACTGAAGGAACGATTGCGTTTAATTGCCGCGATGAACTCGAGCCACTCCGTGAGTTCTCAAGGCTCCGGAGTATTCTCCGCGCGTGGACTCCCTTGTCAGAGGATACAGTCGCGTCTCTCGGCGATCTTCTCCGAGACTACCTCGGCTCAGCGATGGCCTGGGGACGCTCTCGCGATGGATCTCTGGTAGCCGTCCTCCGATTCCAACTTGGCCTCGACACCCTTCAACTTTCTATTGAAGATCAGCACGATTGGCTTGGGCCTACGCCTACTCTGATTGAATCCTCGTTCCCTTCCAAACACAAAGTAAACCTCACGCAAACCGCAAGTCCGGGCCGAATTGGGATCCAAATTCGTCTCCAAGACGACAACAATTAAGTCGACATCACGTCTCTAATCAAACCCTCAGAACCGGTACTCGTCGCGTCTGATGCTCCCTCGCCGTTCTCAGTCACCTCAGATTCCTCGCTTCGGAAGTAAAATCACGAGAAAACGTGGCAATCGACGGGACAGGGAATTGCATCATTTCATGTGAGTGATCAGTTGAAAAGCAACCATGTTGAAGTCGAATTCAAGCTCCAAACTTGTCGGTCTCTATCAATCGTTGCTCCAACAGCAACTCGAACACTTTTTTCCAGACGCGTCGCTTGAGTCAGAAGGTGATCGTGGGGCAATCCGATGGACACTGGACCCTACCCGATCAAACTATGCCGTGAGTGACGAGTCTGACGGACTCGGTGTCTTGATCGATTGGCTCGGCTCGCGTTACCTGTTTCAGCCCTCAAGTCCGATTCCACTGCTCAGCTCCGAACGTCGATTGATCGAGACCACGGTCCGAGTCCTCGATCTGCGCTATCGGACCTTGATGGATGCCGATGCCATCAACCGAACAGAGTTGTTCGAGTATGTACTTGAAGATGTCATCGTCACCGAATATCTCGATCCACCATCCCCGATGCGGGTCCCTCCTGCTCTTGAAGCCCTCCGTGTGGCTGCGTTGTCCACATACGAGGATCGACGAGTCTCTTCGGGCGCCCTTCTTCTCGGGACTGAATCGGACCCGGCATTCCCTGATCGCACCAATCCCCCGAATGCGCCCCGCTACAACGTCCGGCTGACCGCCATTAAGAGCATCCATCGACTCTGTGACGGCTTGAAGACAGTTTTCGTTGTCGATCTCCAAGGGGATCTCGCCTGGGCGGTCGATATCGAGAACTGGACGGAACGCGTCCAAGGATTCGCGCCACTACCAGCCCCCTGCCCTAAGCGTTACGAACCTCACGCCCGAGCGACCAGAACCGGTGACCATGTCGCGCTGGTGCTCTCGCCGTCCCAAGAGATCAAGATCTTTGCCCAGGGATCGGTTGCTTTCGCATTCAGCAACGCGCGTTGGCGACTGATGGATATCCCAAGTAAGTATGATGCCTGGCTCCAAGCAGTCGGCAATCATGCATGTCCGAGTCTGGCAACGCGTCTTTTTCAAGCAGCCTTGAACCTTTGTGAAGACCGAACCGGTGCGTTGATTGTGCTCCTCCGAGATGCGGAAGGATCACTTCCTCAGCTCGTCGCACCGAGTGATCGGATCGAGCAACCACTCGAGTCCGCGGAACAGATCGCGACCAAGGAAGGCGATCACCTTCCTCCTCGGATGGCGAAGCGGGCGCTGCATCACCTTGTTTTCAGCCATCGGATTACTGATCTCGACGCCAATGTCCTTGAGGCCCTTGCTGCGATCGATGGCGCCGTCGTTGTCGATCTTAAGGGTAATCTCCAAGCTTTTGGAGCGATCCTCCGGATCACGCCCGAGGCAATTCACGCCGCCCGCGCGGCCGAGGGTGCCCGGACCGTCGCCGCGATCGCCGCGAGCTACCATGGTCCCGTACTCAAGGTCAGTCAAGATGGCGTCCTCTCGATGTACCTCGGCGGCCGACGTGTCTGGGAACTCTAATGAACGACCGCGACAGTCCGTGGTGGTTCCTGTCGCCGCTGAAATTGAACGCGCGAGTTATCCTGGTCCAAGTGGACTCTGACCACGATCCGGCAACTTGACAGCGCCGAGAGACCGTGGGATCGTAAATCGCCAGGATACCAGACACCGGGGCGTTTCTCTCGTCGTGCATATTCGAGGCGTCGGTGGGAGGGATTGGGAGCCATTCAGATGGGTCGACCTACGATCTTCCTCGCGATCACCACGGTTTCGCTGATCTCAACCAACGGGATCGTCACCGCACAACCGCCAAGGGTAACTGACCTCCAACCGTCGGGGATCCAGCGTGGCGTTCCGACGCTGGTGACGATCCGCGGCGAGCGGCTCGACGAAACACCGAGGTTATACGGAGCCTTCGACTTTGAAACTGCTGCCGGCTCGGAAGAAGATCAGGTAGAAACGGATCGATGGAACGTCACGATCACCGTTGACCCGAAGACTCCCGTGGGGACTTACCCCATCCGTGTGCAAACCGAGTCGGGGCTCTCGAATCCGCTTCTGATCGCAGTTGATCAATTCAAGCAAGTCCTTGAGGTGGAAGAGAATGGCCGGCCAGAGACAGCGCAAGAGGTCACGACTCCAGTCGTGATCGACGGCCGATCCGCCGACAACGACGTTGATTTCTTTCGGTTCAGGGGGACGAAAGGGCAACAAATCCTCGTTGATGCACGCTGCGCACGGATTGGGTCTGGTCTTGATCCCACTCTCCGTCTGACGACCCTGGACGGTCGGTTCGTCGATGCCAATGACGATACCGCGGGCTTGAATACCGATGCTCGACTGATCGCGACGCTACCGGAAGAGGGTGAGTACCTCGTCGAGATTTCCGATTCACGCTATCAAGGGCAAAACCGCCCTGCCTATCGGTTGGTCATTGGTGATGTTCCCGTAGCGACCGAACTCTTCCCCCTCGGTGGTCGTCGAGGACAGACAATTGGTGTGGAACTCCGAGGCGGGACTGTCAGCGGTGTTGCGCCCGCTGGTGTCATCCTGGAATCGGAGTCACTCCAAAAAACGTCCTTCGCTCGGATTCCCGGAGGGTTGATTGCCGATCGCTATCAACCATTCGATGTCGAACTCCCAGGTCCTTTCACTCTCGGTGAGTTTCCGGAATTGGTCGAGCCGCCTGATCTCGAAGGGCCACCGCTACGCGTCCTTCCTCCTTCGATGATCAATGGCCGACTCAACGCTCCAGGGGATCTTGACCGCTACCAAGTGGTGGTCCAACCCGGCAAGAAATACGCAGTCCAGGTTGTTGCCGCAACCGTGGGATCAGGTGTTGACGGCTTGCTCCGTGTCGTGAAACCTGACGGTTCTCAACTCGCCCGAGGCGACGACGCACCGATCGAAATCGAGAACAAAGGGCAGAAGAATGCTCGAAAGCTGACCTCGGCCGACCCTTCCTTGACCTTCGATGTACCCGATGGAGTCACGGAAGTGACGCTCGAGTTTCGGGACTTAAGTAACCGAGGGGGAAACGGCTATCCGTACCGGATCCGAGTGAACGAGGTGCGTCCAGACTTCGCGGTTGAACTCAAGTCGTCTGAAGTGAGCATCCCCAGAGGTGGCACGGCCAATCTCCCAGTCCATCTGGCCCGCTACGGATTTAACGACCCAATCGAACTCACAGCTATCGGACTCCCTGAAGGACTGATGATTCGTGAAGGACGAATTCCAGCCGGCCAAACGGCTGGTGTCATTTCGATTCTTGCTGACGAGGATGCTGAATGCGAACCTCTGCAAATCAAGGTGGTGGGTCGCGCTAAAGGCTCTGACCGCTCGATGGTGAGGGTTGGCTCGAAGTTTACTACGTTCGCGACCCTGGACGGATTCCCGACCAACCTCGCTGAGCAAGAAGGGATCCTGATGGCAACGGCCCGGCCGAGTCCCATCAGTCTCATGACGAGTGATGAACCAATCACAATTCCCCACGGCTACGGAGCGACGGTTCCAGTCAACGTTAGACGAGCCGGAGAGCAGAAAACCGCCCTCAAGATTCAACCACTACCGATGCCCGGTGGTCTTTCCGCACCAGAATCCACGATTGAAGAGTCGAGCGACGAAGGCTCAGTCACGATCAACGCAGGACTCAATGCGCCGCTTGGAATAACAACAGTTGCCTTCACTGCGCAGGGGAATATCGATGATCTAGATCGCCGCTTTGCCGTTCCTGCTGTTAAGGTCGAAGTCGTCCGCCCAGCATCCTTAGCAACTGATCGTGCTGAGGTCACCTTAGCGGTTGGCAGTTCGGCGACCGTTGCGGGAACACTCAACCGGACTCCGCAATTAAAGGAAGCTGTCTCCATCATGATCGAAGGACTTCCTGATGGCGTTTCCTCCGAACCGCTGACGCTTGGTCGTGATGAGACCTCATTCGAGTTGACTCTTACTGGCGGAGATTCTGTTCAACCCGGAGAAGCTCAACTCTCCGTGAAGGCGAGCTTCAAGATTGCCGACAAGGACTACCCACCTCTCACCGCTCCTCTGAAGCTGACAACCACCCCGTAGGATCGGATCGAAGACTCCTGGATGTCGGTCATGCCAGCTTGTACCGAACTCAGTTTGGTCCGATTGCGATCTAGGGTGACACCTCGATCTTTTTTATTGAACCCAGCCGGACGACACCAGAGGATTACCTTACCGATGCTTCCAATCGCTCTTCCATTTGCACTCCTGTTCACCACGATTGCTGAGGTTCCAATGCCCGATCAAGAACCGAAGCATTTCGAAGGGACGATTTCCGTCAAGGTCGCGCTTGACTACCTCGTTTCGCTACCGGAAGGGTATGAATCAACTGACGATCCGTATCCACTCCTCGTCTTTCTCCACGGAGCTGGAGAGCGGGGCAGCGACCTTGAGCAGGTCAAGCTACATGGCCCGCCCAAGCTGATTGAACGCGGCGAATCGCTCCCCTTTATTGTTGTCTCACCCCAGTGCCCCGCCGAGGGTTGGTGGGACGTCCAGACACTCGACGCTTGGCTCGACCACATTGAAGAGTCGTATCGCGTCGACAAGGAACGGATCTATTTGACTGGTCTTAGCATGGGAGGTTTCGGGACCTGGGCTTGGACGGCGGCTCGACCCGATCGCTTCGCTGCAATCGCACCGATCTGTGGTGGCGGCGAACCGGTTCTCTTCCGTTTCGTCAAGGAATGCCCCCCAGCTTGGGTCTTTCATGGCGCTCAAGACAACGTCGTCCCACTCGAACGTTCCGAAGTGATGGTCGAAGCCTTGAAGTCTCGTGAGAACGGCAACGAAGTCAAATTCACCGTTTACCCTGAAGCGGGGCACGACTCTTGGACTGAAAGTTATGACAATCCAGAGCTTTACAGCTGGCTCCTCTCCTATCCGCGGTAACCGAGGAAAAGTCTTCTCGCTCTAGCCTCCCACCAGATCATTCGTGCTACGATGGACTGACAATGATCGCTGGCTCGATGATTCGCTCTGGTCGAGCCAGCTTGTTCCCCTCAATCCCCCGCCCCGCCAAGGACTTCAAATCGATGACTCTCAGAACCCCCTTGAGCATCGCCATTCTCCTAAGTCTTAATTCCCTCGTCATCGCACAGGAAGAAAATAACACGGCGGAATCGAAAGTTAGTTTCCTCAACGATGTCGGACCAATACTGATCGAGAATTGTGTGGGCTGCCACAATCCCAAGAAGGCAGAAAATGATTATGACATCACTACTTTCGCCAAATTGGCCAAGGGTGGTTTGATGGGCGAAGGGATTATGCTTGAGCCGGGTGACCTCGAACTGAGCTATTTTATTGAGCTAATCCAGCCTGAGGGTGCGCCTCGGATGCCTTGGAAGGCAGAGCCGCTCCCAGAAGAGATCCGTAAGGTCATCGAACAGTGGGTTCTTGAGGGTGCGTTTTATGATGGTGAGAATCCCGAGGAGGATTGGGTCGCGCTTCTGAATACGTCGACTGCCGTGGCTATTCCAGAGCGTTATCCATTCGCGATGCCAATCACAGCCTTGGCCTTCGCGCCGTCGGGCGATCGGATTGTGTCGTCAGGGTATCACGAATTGAACATGTATCAGATCGAGACCGGGGAACTGATCAGTCGGACTCCTGGAGTTGGCGAACGCGTTTACGATGCCGCGTTTAGTCCGGATGGTTCTTTGTTCGCGACCGCAAGTGGCAACCCCGGTCGCGCTGGCTTTGCAAGACTCTGGATAGTCAACGAAGACGGTACGCTCGCGGATCCTCAGACACTCGTGGAAAGCGATGACGCCGTTTTCGCCCTCGCGTTCAGCGGGTCAGGAGATCGACTCGCCGTCGCTGGTGCCGATCGGACGCTCCGGGTCTTCAACGTCGAAACTGGGGAGACGCTCGCCGAAATTGAAGACCACGCCGACTGGATCCTCGACGTTGCCTTCAGCCCGGATGGCAGCCGACTTGCCACCGCGAGCCGGGACAAGACGAGCAAGCTCTTCGACGCAGAGCGTTATGAATCCCTCGTGACTTTCCCCGGCCATGCGGAAACCGTCCATTGTGTCGGGTTCGTCGGTGGCGATGGCAAACGGGTGGCCTCGGGTGGGGCAGACGGGCGGATCCGAATCTGGAACCCAGCCGAAGACGCTAAACAGGTTCGTGAGGTCCGGGGCTTCAATGGACCAATCTTTGATCTTAAGGTCTTTAACGAAGGCGCAAGGATCGCAGCTTCGGGTCAGGACACCAAGATTCGTTTGATCAACTCCGAATCAGGCGCCATCGAGTCGACCCTCGAAGGACATCGCGATTGGGTCTATCGACTGACAATCGGTCCGGACGGATCCTCGATCGCAACGGGCTCTTGGGATGGAGAAGTGAAGATCTGGGACCCCCAAGATGGGTCGCTCAAGACGACGATCCTCGCTGTCCCCGGCCATGGGGACGCTCGATCGGCCGATGCCCAAACTCAGTAATCAACTGAGATTGAAACTGCCCCATTCTAAAGTCATCTTGGGTCTGAGAGTCTTATCATATTTCAAACACCTAGGCCCTAAAGACACGTACCGGGGCTATGAAGGAAGTCGGAAGCCTTGGAGCCACAAGCCCGCCAGCAATGGCTTTGAAGAGTGACAATTCACTACGGAGATCGGTTAAAGCGACCGCTTCCATCCTTTTCAGTCCAGGAAGGGGAGGAAGCGACCGCTCCGACGAGACAACGACTGCGTTTTCGAGCCAGGCAACAAGACCGACCAAAGACCCAACAACGACTCAAGCAATCCCAGATCCATGATCTCTGATCAATGACCTGCAGTCCTATGTTGCCCTAATAATCGAGCGAGCCTGGTGATTGATCTTGCTCAGGTGCGCCGGCGTTGAGAAAGTCTTGAAGAAGGAGTTGCGCGGCGATCATGTCGCGTTTCGCTTTACGCTCACTCGCTTTAAGACCTTGTTCGCGAAGAATTTCCTCAGCTTGAACGCTGGTGTAGCGCTCGTCAAAAAAATTCAACGAAAGACCGGTTTGCTCCGCGAGCCACTTACCCCACTCGCGCGCTTCTCGAGCGATAAAATCCTCGCCACCGTGACCTCGGACCGGAAGCCCGATGACGATCCGTTCGATCCGGTAATCGTCGATTAAGGACTGGAAATACGAAGCATCTTTGCGTTCCGACTTCCGTTCAAATGTCTCGATCGGAAACGCAAACTTGCCGTCGGGATCGCTCACCGCAACCCCGACACGCTTCGATCCATAATCAAGGCCAAGGATTCTGCCCATGGCCATACTCTAACAGTTCAATGGACCATCGGGATGATCATTCTGCCGGTTTGACCGGAATCTGAATCTCGCTCAAGTGCTGATCGATGCGAGGTATCTTGTGTATTGTAGACTAGAGTCCGAGCTTCGCCCGCCGCAAGCCACTCGTCTTGATGTTCCTTGTGCCAGCCGTTGAGCTTCTGGGTGCTTTCTCTTCTCCGTTCCAGATCGACTCTTCCGAGTAAGCTGGTCGTGACATACTTGGCGTTTGAATAGTCCTCCACCTCGACTCGACCCGCGCCTTGACCTGTCTTTCCCTGGGTCGGTCGTCGGTAAAGGAACTCCACCGAGAACTCGCCCCATCCGTTCTGGGTGATGATCTGAGGGGCGTAGTTCATGACCACTGGAACTGTCACGGAAATCCCTTCACTCTGGATATGATTCACGAGCGGGAAGAAGATCATGTTCTCGTTCATCCGCTTGGCATTCTTTACGCAGACAACTGCCGCTCGATATGAAGGATATTCCTTGACCTCGATGCCGCGTGGGACGTTGTGAGCAAGACAGTACCTATTCAACGCGAAAGAAGGAGAATCTCAACGTCGGACCGAGTCCGGAACAAGAGCAACGGGGTGGCGGGTCACGGGGCCGGCCCAAGGATCTTCAAAAACGCCGGGCGATCCTTGATGCCGCAGATGAACTGTTTAAGAAGGACGGTTAAGATGCAACGTCGATGGATGCCATTGCTGCTGCAGCGGGCGTCTCAAAGCGGACGGTCTACAATCACTTTGCCGATAAAGATGCGCTCTTCGAAGCGATCATGTTGCAGGGTGAATAGCCGCCCTCCCTCCTCGGTGAGGTGACCAACACCGCCGATCTCCATCAACGGCTCTCCGAGACTGGAGTCGGGATTTAGCGCGTCGTCTTGTGACTTCTCTCAGTCATTCGATGGACGGGCTCGCCGTACCGCGGTCCGGGCTCAAGGGGTTTTACCTCAGTCGCCCCTTGCTCAAGAAGCCATAACCGGAACTGGTCAGGAGCATGAGCGATCCCGCGTGCGCTGAGCCAATCCCGATACGCTTTAAACGGCTCGTGGAGATGCTCCGGACCTCCGATCGGGATGTGTCCGTAGAGAATCGAGAAGGATCGGAGCGCCTCTTCGGGAGGCAGCCCCTCTTGCGTCATTAAATAGATCCCGCTCGCCAACCCGGTCCGGTCCGATCCAGACTTACAATGGATCAGAACGGGATACGAGCACTCCTCGAAAAGTTCAACAAGGGTTGCCAGTTCCTCCGTCGAGGGCTGACGGGTTGCATCCATCGGGAAGTCGTAGAACTCGATCCCTTCCGCTTCTGCTGCTTCAATTTCTGCGCGATACCAATCATCACCGATCGACCCACCTCGGAGGTTTAAAATCGAAGCGGGTTTGTATGTCTCGATGAGCTTCTGCAAGTTTTTCTTTGGTTGTGCCGAGCGATACACCTTCTCGGGGACGACAGTTCCGACATTCCCTAGAAGTAAGGGACGATGAAACACCAGGAGAGCCGAACCGAGGATTCCCAGGGCGACAAAGGCCCTGATTCGACGTCGACGGCGGAGTTGCCGCTTCTCGATCGCGACTTCTGCCACGGCCGGACCATCCTTTCGAATATCCGCGAGGGAAGAACATCATTAGATCGGATGATGTTCATCAGAATTCTTAGTCTCGTTCGCGTAGGTGCTTTGAGACTGCGAATGTAATCTACTGTGACGAGATTTATGGTCAATCCCGATCATTCCAACGTCGCCCCGAGGCTCAGTTGCTTTAGAGTCTCGGTCGCAGCTTCGTACGACGAGGAGATCGCGGGCTGTAGTGCGGATTTCGTCCTGATTTGATAAATTATCAACCTTGTGGCTCAGTTTTCGGAGTTGGTTTTCGAACACCAGATTACCTCAAACCACTCCCCATGGGCCGATTGGATCCAATTCCGCCATCGTTTGGGGATCGTCTGAGATGGAAGTTTTCGAAACCTCGATCTTTCGGAAGTCATTGCGCTGTGCGCCTCGGATCAAGAAACTCTTCGACGAGAAGAAAAAATCGATCAGGGCTGATCGTGTTGCGAAACCGCCGAAGTCGGGCAAGCTCCGTGTCTTGAAGATTCAGGCCGATAAGGAAGCAATGATCCAGACTCATGAGGCAATCGGCAGTGATCCTTCCTATGCCGAGGAAGCCAAGGTCTACGATCGACTCTTTGTGAAAGAGCACGGACGTGCGGCAATCCGCGCAGAAGGTTGAGTTCGCTGGGCAAATCAATTCGACAATATTTTTGTAGTCAGTTGTTTCGAGTGCTTCGGGCGGCAGGATTCCTCTCCGCGCTAGCCACGTACATCAGCTTCGCTGGTCGGTTCTCTTGGCTCGCTGATCTGTCGAGCCATTTCCGATTCCTCTGGGCGAGCATCCTGCTCCCCGTCCTCCTGGTAAACTGTTGGAATAGTTCTCGGAACCTGCGCTGGGCAATTCTTCTCTGGATCGCGTTCGGGCTCAACCTATCCTCGATTGCTCCCCTCTACGTACCGACGGCCCAACAACGGTCTGTTGAACCGCCCGACACAACAATCCGCCTCCTGCAATTCAACACGTGGCCGAAGAATCGCAATCACAGCGCAGTTATTACGCTTATTGAATCCGAACTGCCGAACGTCATCGGCCTGCAAGAAACTAATAGGAGGCTCCGCACCTTACTCATCGAGAGATTTGCCGATCAATATGAGATCAAAGTAACCGGTTCTCTCATGCTGATGGTCCGACGGGAACCAAAATCGATCGAGCGGATCGAACTATCGAGCTATCAGATGACGCCAGGTGGTGAGGCGTTGGCAGCTCGAATCGCCACCGAGGATCAAGAGATCGCGATTCTTTGTTTCCATGCAACGGCCCCCTTGGGACCTAACAAAGCTGCTCAGCGTGATCGACAACTTCAGTGGGCAGCCCATTGGGCGCGGCATCAAATTGGTCCCGTGGTCATTCTCGGTGACTTGAACGCTTCGGCTTGGTCATCTCACTTTCGGGAGTTCCTCAGGTCGGGAGAACTTGAAGACTCAGCACAAGGATTTGGTTTTCAACCAACCTGGCGCACCCGCTTTGGACCATTTCGAGGGATCGCGATCCTACCCTTCCAGATCCCGATCGATCACTGCCTTCACTCCCCAGAGATCGATACCCTGGCGCGGTCGATTGGCCCACCATCAGGATCGAACCATTATCCAGTCCTGATCCGACTCCGGATTCCTAGCGAAAGTCGATAAGGCCAGACTCTCCCCCGCTACACTGTTGGATCGAAGGAGAGTGGCTTGGCGTCTCGCAAGATCCCTAAATTCGTACCCTGACCTAGGTACAGCTCGAGTACGAGACGATTATGTTCCCGAAGTTGTCGGATCAGCATGGATGGCTAACACTCGGGTCTGAAGCCCTCCAGTTACGTGAACGGTCGCATCGGGCGCAATATAGACGTCGACTTCGGAGCGGATCCCGAAATCCGGAAGATAAATTCCCGGCTCAATGGAGAAGCAGGTCCGGGGAAGAACGAGGCGTTCTTCGTGGGTTTCGAGGTTGTCCATGTGGGCACCGTTGCCATGAACCTCCTCGCCGATACTGTGGCCGAGCCGGTGTATGAAGTAGTTGCCGTAGCCCGCCTGTTCGATCACCTGGCGTGCGGCATCATCAACTTCAAACCCACGTAGTGGTCGCTTGTTCTGAAACGCATCGCGTACCTTGGCGATCGCGGCATCACGGGCACTTGCGACGACTTGGAAGACATCTTCATATTGCTGAGGAACCTCTTCTCCAATGTACCCCACACGCGTGTAGTCACTATAGACACCTCGGGGACGATCAACTTTGGCCCAGAGGTCGATCAGCACAAAGTCCCCCTGTTCCATCGGAGTGTCATCAGGTCCCCGCTTCGTCTCGAAATGGGGGTCACTACTATGTGGTCCGACGCCAACAATCGGCGGTGCGTAAGTTGTAAGACCATTTGTCTTGAAGTGATCGAGGATTGCTTCTTGAACCTCCGACTCATTGATCGAACCGCCGCCTTTGGTCCGTTCTGCAATTAAGCCAAACGCCAAGTCAAACGCTGCGGTTGTATAACGGCTCGATTCCTTGTGCATCGCCCATTGTGCGTCATCCCACGATGATTCGAATCGTTGGACCAGGTCACCCGAAGGCATCACATTGACACCGAAGGACCGGACGAGTTCCACCGTCCCCGCATCGACCCGACTGATATAGGGATTCGAGACTCGCGGAGCGTATTCCATCGCCACGTTTGTCTTGCCTTGCAGCGCAGCTTGAATTGCCTCTTCCAACTGCTGCCACTTCATGTAGATCGACTTTTCGCCAGGGAGATGATCGAGGACTGCGGGCTCAATCGCGTGGACAATCTTGCGCGGCTGACCACTCACTGGGATCATGTAAAGATATCGTCTTGAAGGCGTCGGCTTGTCGGCCAGATCGAGGATCCGGCGGGCCATGACGTTGCTCCCTCGGAAGTCAAAAAGCAACCATCCGTCAAGTTGAAACTCAACGAGTGCGTCTTGGACCGCGTTCAGATCAAACATTAATGGGGCTCCTTGTCCCTGAATTGTTTCACGGATGAGATCAGTTGAGACTAACCTCGAATCCCTGGACGTGCCATCAGGCGGAACACTCGGAATCATCCGTTCGATTCAAGCAAGGCTTTACGCAGAGGATCTCGATACGAGGGACCATTGCCCCCCGCAAGGGCTTAAGCTATGGTCAAGCGACGCAGGAAATCTTGAGGTTCCCTGCTTCCCCGATCCCTTGACGATCGATCAAGCAGTCAGAAACTCCTCTTCTTCTGGGGACACAGCCATGAATTCATTCTTTACTCATTGGTTCAGTGCTTCGACTCCTACAGTCGCCTTGGCCATCTTGATCTCTGGGATCGGACACTTACCGATCAAAGCCGTGGGGCAAGAAGAGGTGTCCTCGGCTTTTGCCCCAGCAGCGGCAACACTCGGGACGATTGAAGTACACGATCCTCAATTCAATGAGTTGATCGCTGAAGGTGAAGAACTGGAAATTCTTGGATCGGGCTTCGAGTGGTCCGAAGGACCAGTCTGGTGGCCAGAAGAATCGTCAGTCCTGTTTTCAGATATTCCAAACAACACAGTATTACAGTGGAGCGAAATGGGAGGCATTCGCCCGTTCCTTCGACCGAGTGGCTACACTGGGGAGTCTGCGTTTACGGGGATCGAACCTGGATCCAACGGCTTGATGTTCGATCGTGAGGGTAACCTCACTTTGTGCCAACACGGCGATCGTCGTGTAGCACGACTGAAGACAGATGGCGCTTTCATGACACTTGCGTCATCGTACAACGGTAAGAGATTGAATAGTCCGAATGATCTTGCCTTCAAGTCAGATGGATCCTTGTACTTCACTGATCCCCCGTACGGGTTACCGCAGCGGATGGAAGACCCTGCTAAGGAGCTTGATTTTCAAGGCGTGTACCGACTTGAAGAGGATGGAACACTCACCCTACTCACGAAGGTGATGAGTCGTCCGAACGGGATTGCTTTCTCACCGGATGAATCGATCCTCTATGTGGCGAACTCCGACCCCGAACGTGCCATCTGGATGGCTTTTCCCCTGATGGATGATGGCAGCCTCGGCGAGGGTAAGGTCTTTGCAGATGTCACTGAGATGGTGGGGGTCAAGAAAGGGCTTCCTGACGGTATGACTGTTGACGTCAACGGTAATCTCTTCGCCACAGGACCAGGTGGTGTTCTTGTCTTTAGGCCCGATGGAACCCATTTAGGAACCATTCTCACTGGTGAGGCAACGGCGAACTGCACATTTGGCGGAGCCGACAACACAACTCTCTTCGTTACCGCCGATATGCACTTCTGCCGGATCAAGACGCTGACACGGGGCGTGACAAAAGACTGACCCCGAGATCGAACACTGGTATTCAATCTTCGGGGATCCGCTTCGAGAATGCTCTCGACAGTCCCCGAAGCATTACTGATGTTGTAGGCCCCTTACTTATTGACAATCGAGCCCAACACGATCTTCCCATGAAACCAATCAGTTCGGAAACTCTTGAATCACTTCGGCTTGATCTCGATGCGCGTGAAACTGCGCTTCGTGATGTCGTGCAGGAACGGCTGGACGCGAGTCCTCCTCCACAGATGGACGACCACATTGTGGCTTCCTATTTCTTCTACTTTCGGTCGATGACATTAGAAAAGGCGGTTGCTGAAATCGCCTATCATGCCACTAGCGGGATCAAGAATCCACCTGAAGGCTCATTGCTCGCACTCTGTACCGCCAAGGCTGCAGGGGTCGATCCATTCGACAGCACGGGGAAGATTGGTATCCTCCACGTTGCGTTCCCGCTCAAGATGATGCTTCAGCCTGATGGCCATCTCACCACAACGGATATTCTACATACAGTCGCAGGTGCAGTGGTCTTCGATCTCTTCGAGAATCAGGATTCGCGACTGCTCCAGGTGCAGATCCCTGACCGCATTCTTGCAAAGTTTCCAGGCCCGGCACACGGCCCTCATGGCCTCCGCACGATGACGGGCTTCGACGATGGTCGTCCCGCGTTTGGGACCATCCTGAAGCCAACCGCGGGGATTACGGCTGATGATGTCGGGAGGATTGTCGCAGAGGTCGCCGCGTGTGACCTCTTTATGTTTGTCAAAGAAGATGAAGATCTCTATCCGAACCTTGATTATTCTCCCGTCGCTGACCGCACACGTCGTGCGTTAGAAGCTATCGAACGTGCCAAGGAACAACGTAATGGTCTTGGGCTGCTCTTTGCGCCGCACATCACTGGGGCCCCGAACGAGATCCTCGACACCTTACACGCTGTCTTGGAAGCTGGCGCAACCGGTGTAATGTTTAGTGAGACCTACGCGGGTGGGACCGTCCGGATGATCCGCGAGGCAACGAGACATCTGGAACGACCTCCGGCACTCTACGGCCACAACGCTGGAATCGGCTCAAGGACGCGGGCGATCTGGCGTGAAGTGATTGACCTCTTCGCACGACTCGACGGAATCGATTTCCGACAGACCGCACCCCTAAAGCCGGGGACGCCGTTCTTGAGACCGTTTGGCGAAGAGTGGGTTGCATCAGAAGCAGCTCTTTCCGAACCGCTTCCGGGAGGCATCAAGCCGACGATGATCGCCCGTGCTGGAGGACTCGATCAAGGCAATATCATCCTGAATCTTGCCGATGTCGACCAACAAGGGATTACAGAAAACGTCCTCTTCCTTGCCGGCTCGGCCATCAATTCGATCAAGAACGAACGTGGCGAGGCAGACCCTCGTCTCGGTGCGGAGGCCATGCGTCAAGCACTCGACGTTCATCGGTCCGGTGCCGTTGCTGGTACTACGGAAGCGGAACACCTTGATGCCCTCGTTGCAGTCGCGGCCCAACAAAAGTTGGACGCTCTCAGCACGGCACTGCAACAGCGCTACCCAGACCATTTTTAGTTCGTTGTTGACCCTGGTGACGTTTTGAGCATCCCGAGTGCAGCGCTCTGTAGTTTTGAATCGTCTAAAGGACGATGTTGAAGATAACGTTGCACATCGGACCTGCTTCGAGGCATTCGTTGATGGGAGCAAATCGCGAGGAGACGATTCAGGCAGTCCTCAGCTCGATCGAGGATTACAAAGCGGGGCGAATTGATCGCCAATCATTGGAGCAGATTCTCCATCAACGGGTCGTTGCGCAGCCGTCACCTCCCGACACCACTACTGGGTCGGAGAGAGACCCTGCTGCACGAGAAACCCCTTTCCATGATCCTGGCCACTCACTGCGATCCGGAGCGACGGCTGACCAAGCAGATCCTTTTATCGGACCGGATACGCCTCCCTCATCGCGGTTTCAAGTACTCAGTGTCCATGCTGAAGGAGGCGTCGGGACCGTCTATCGTGCTTATGACACCGAACTTGATCGTGAAGTCGCCCTTAAGCAGATTAAAATGAACCGCGTTAACGACCCTGAGAGTAGGGCGCGGTTCGACCGGGAAGGGACGATCACGGGAACGTTAGAACATCCTGGCATAATCCCGGTTTACGGTCGCGGTCGATTTCCCAACGATAGTCCCTATTATGCGATGCGGTTGGTTCGCGGCGTGAGTCTTCGCGAGGCAATTGACTCGGCTTTTACCGAGATCGAGGGTGACCATGGATCCATCCCGCCAAGGGTCCTTCGAGGGTTAGTTGGTCGACTTGCACAAGCGTCACTCGCCGTTGAGTACGCCCATAGCCGGGGGATCCTTCATCGCGATCTAAAGCCTGAAAACATCATGTTAGGACCGTTTGGTGAGACGTTGGTGGTAGATTGGGGGCTCGCGAAGCAACTCGGCTATTCAGGCTCCTCAGAATCGACCTCTGTAGCAGCTCGAGGAACGCTCTCAGGTTCCTCGGTTGATGCGCAGGAAAACCCGCGCGCCGAACTCGATGATCCTGAGACAGATGTCACGACGACATTGGTGCGAATCACTCCGATCATCTCAGAATCGATCGGTTCTCTTGGACCTCAAGAGACCAGTGCTGGCCAGATCCAAGGGACGATCGGCTACATGAGCCCCGAGCAAGCGAAGGGAGATCAGGAACAAATCGGTCTCCGAAGTGATGTGTTCGGCCTCGGTGCCACGCTTTACTGTATGCTGGTGAATGAACCGCCGATCTCCGGGGAAGGTGGACCAATTGTTGCACTTCACCGTGCAATTCATGCAGAGATCAAGGCTCCGAGTACCCGACGATCTGGTGTCGACCCGGATTTAGAACGGATTTGTCTGAGAGCCGTTGAAGCGGACCCCAAACGACGTTATCCGACTGCTCGGGCCTTCGCCGAAGCGCTCGATGAATGGCTCGCCGAGGAACGAGCCCGGACGGTACGTGCCCTCTTTAACAACGCGCTCGACACTTACGGGACCTTGGTCACGACGGTTCAGGAGCGACTAGGAAGCCTCCCTGCGGCCAGAGAAGTTCGGGAGGAATTGCTCGGTACCGCGGTCTCTGGTCTTGAGAAACTCGTCGCCCACGCCGAACGCGAGCAGTCGTCAAGGGTTGATCGGGCCCTCGCTGAAGCTCACCGACGACTCGGCGAGATCGCGTTACAAACTGGGAAGTCCACCAGAGCCAAGGCTCATTTTGAGCGATCGCTCGATGCCTTCCGGGCCTTGGTTGAATCCGATGACGCCGAATCGGGTGATTACCGAGGGTTTTCTATTGCGTTAGGGAGACTTGGGGACATCGCCAAACGCCTCGGATCGTTTAACGAAGCCCGGACTTACTATGATCAAGGCTTGGAAGCATCGCATCGATTCGCATCGCTTGAACCAGAGATTCCCCGTTCGAGTCGGGGTGTCGCAATTGCCTATGGCAAGCGGGGAGACCTCGCGAGGCAATCAGGCAACCTTGACGAAGCGAGGAGGGACCACGAGTGTGCCTTCGAAATCGCTTCGAAGCTTAGGGAATCGGATCCTCATGATGCGGAGTCCATTCGGACCGTTGCGATGGCTCTGGACAAGCTCGGAGATCTGGAACGACAAGCCGGCGACTTCGAGGCAGCTCGCCAACGATTTCTCGGGGCGCTCGACGCTGCGGAATCATTGGCATCGCAAGCCCCGAGAGACTACGGGGCTCAACGCGGCTTGGCGATTGCTTTAAACAAACTCGGCGAAGTCGAACGTCTGACCAAGAATCTAGAGCCTGCTCGTAATGCTCTCCGTCGAGCGATGACTCTTTTCGAAGGTCTAGGGGCCGCCGACCCCAAGGATGTCGAGATCCGGAGAGATCTCGCGATTTGCTTGACCCGACTTGGCGATGCTGATCGCTTAGCGGGAGACCTCGAATCGGCCCGTTGTCATTATGACGCTGCGTTGGGACTTGCGCGGGACTTGAATCAAGCGGAACCAGAGAGTGCCCGAGCACGCCGAGGTCTGGCAATCGCTCTGAACAAACGGGGATCGCTCGATTGGCAAATCGGCAGACTCTCGGACGCCAGAGAAGCAGCACTGGAGGCGTTTCAGCTCATCACACCGATTGCAGAAACTAATCCCGACGACACGCAAGCGCAACTCGATGCTGCGCGGATCGCTCAGCGGCTAAGTGACATCAGCCGTTCACTTGGAAATCCGGAAGACGCGACAGGCTGGCTCGATGCTGCCCTTAGCCTTCTGAGTGCGCTCCAAGAACAGAACAGACTCCCCCTATCTTGTGCGGGTTGGCTTGCCTCGATTCGGGCTAGTCGTGACGAAAAACCTCGGGGCGACTCCGAAAAAACGACTCAAAGAACAACTTCATGAGGTAACCGATCGAAATCTCCGAATACTCGAAGGGAAAATCGAGCTAGAGTTCAACTGTGATCCGTTGACGTCAATTGGGCATTCGACGCAGATTGAGCGATTTCGGGGGACACATGAATGGATGAGCGCAATCGAAAACCCAATGGCTCCGATTTATTCGATCGGGTTCACCGGATGGTCCAACACGATCGGAAGCGGCGTTGGGATAGTGCCTTGCAATTGATCCAAGGCCCCTCCGATGGTGGCTCAGAGCCTCAGACCCATCAGATGCCACACGGTCTTGTCGCTGAGCGCTTTGATTCCTTAGAACGTGAAATTGTGGCTCTGAAGTCAGACCTCAGGCGCGTCGAGTGTCGGTTACGTCACTCGAACGGGCGGGCCCAGTTCACAGCGGTTCTTGGACTGGCTACCGTGGTATTAATTGTACTGATGTCTGGTGAGCCCCATGGATTCTTGTCACGCTTGTTGGGCAACTGACGCTCCATTCCGCGAAACAGCCGAATCGGCGTTCAACGGTTCCGTGCATTGAAGCTCGGAACCCTTGCGATCTCGGTCATTGTCGATACGCTGGGCGATAATCATCATGGTCCCGCGTCGCTCCCGGAATCCTCCTCTCCCGATGCGACTGGACCGATCTTCTTCATCTCAACCCAGCGCGACTCGATCGGGAGAACCGCAACGATGGCCCTCTCGCAAGAACCAGTGGAAGTCGAAAATGCTTCCGAACCTGGATCAGAAGTTAAACCCTACATCGCCGCCGAACAGTCGATTCCCGAATTCACCTGGTCAGCGGTGTTAGTCGGAGCAATCCTCGGTATAGTTTTCGGCGCTTCCTCGCTCTACCTCGTGCTCCGAGTCGGGATGACCGTCTCGGCCTCGATTCCAGTGGCGGTGCTCTCGATTACGCTCTTCCGGGCCTTCTCGAAGGTCTTTAAGACTCGGACGGCGACAATTCTCGAGAACAACGTCACTCAGACAGCAGGATCGGCAGGAGAGTCGATTGCATTCGGCGTCGGTGTCACGATGCCAGCCTTGATGATTCTCGGATATGACATGGAACTCGCCCATGTCATGCTCGTCGCAGGACTCGGCGGATTACTTGGGATCTTAATGATGATCCCTCTCCGCCGTGCGTTTATTGTCCGGAAACACCGAGAGCTGAAGTATCCGGAAGGTACGGCTTGCGCCAAGGTCTTGATCGTCGGCGAACGTGGTGGAACAAGCGCCAAAACGGTCTTTGCAGGCTTCGGGGTCGCCGCAATCTATCAGTTCTTGATGCAGGGAATGAAACTCTGGGTCGATATTCCGAGCCGTGCAATCCGAGGGTTCACCGGTGCGGTCGCTTCCTGTGAGGTCTCGCCCGTTCTATTGGGTGTCGGCTATATCATCGGTCCCAGAGTTTCGAGCATTATGGTGGCCGGTGGGGTCTTGTCGGCGCTGGTCCTGACGCCAGTGATCGCGACTTTTGGAGCGAGTGCGACTGATCCGGTGGCTCCTGGTACTGTCCCGATCGCGGCAATGGCCCCCGCCGAAATCCAAGGAACTTACGTACTTTATGTCGGTGCGGGTGCAGTCGCAACGGGAGGAGTGATCAGTGTCTTCCAAGTCTTGCCGTTGATATTCGGTTCAGCTCGAGGAGCGTTCCGCGATCTTGGGTCCAAGCAAAAAAATGGCGTTGAGTCGGTCGGGAGTGCTCAACGTCCAAGAACCGAACGCGACTTACCAATGGCAGTGGTCTTGCTGGGCTCGCTCGGGCTGATCGCCGCAATTGCCGCTTCTAGCTTGATTCCCACCGATACGATCGGCCGCGCGGTGGGGGGGGTATTGGTTGTTCTCTTTGGATTCTTGTTTGTAACGGTTTCTTCGCGACTAACGGGCGAGATCGGATCGTCATCGAACCCGATCTCTGGGATGACGGTCGCGACACTTCTCCTAACATGCCTAATTTTCGTGCTCCGGGGATGGATCGGACCGGAATACCAGTTCGCGGCACTCTCCATTGCGGCAGTTGTTTGTATTGCTGCCTCCAATGGAGGAACAACGTCGCAAGACCTTAAGACCGGACACCTCGTCGGCGGTACTCCGAGGTCCCAACAGCTCGCGATTTTAGTCGGTGCCTTGACCTCCGCGATTGCGATCGGTGCAACGCTCCTCCTCCTCAACGAAGCCGGGTCCATTCCCACCGAAAATGAAGAGTATCAGCGAGAACTTACAGTCGACCCTGCCTCATTAGACGAGACGACCACTTACGAAGGTGAAGAGTACAAGGTCTGGCGACTCAGTGGAATCCAAGGCGGAAAATACTATGTCAAACCCGATGCCCAGGAAGGCGACCTGACAACAGTTTACGTAGACCCTGCGATCAACGGACGGATCTCACAGACCGACGATGGTCGGGATGTGACGAAGTACAATGCGCCCAAAGCAACACTAATGGCTACGATCATTGACGGGATCATGGGTAACACTCTCCCTTGGGGATTGGTACTTCTCGGAATTTTCATTGCCGTTGTAATGCAGCTTGCTGGTGTTCCAGCCCTACCGTTTGCGGTCGGTGTCTATCTACCACTTTCGGTCTCGGCACCGATCTTTATCGGTGGGATGGTCCGTTGGATCGTGGACACGATCAAGAAAGCACCACCCGAAGAGTCGGACAGTAGTCCTGCAGTTCTCATGGCAAGCGGCTACATCGCGGGTGGAACAATCACCGCAATACTGGTGACAATCCTCATCAGCTTCTCACCGAGGATCGTACAAGACAGTTTAAACATCCCGGCCAAATTCGCTTCGGAGTCGGCTGTGGAGGACCAGGCTGCCAATTCCGAAGCAAACGGCGTTATCCCAATGCCCGAATGGGCTGAAAATCCTTTGATCGCGATGGGAGCTTTCGGAGTCCCGGTAGTTCTACTGATTCTCGTCGGTTTAGGGGCGATTCTTCGAGATAAAGAAGGGGAGGAAAAGGCAGGAGGGATGATCGGGATCGGGGGAATGGAGACGTTACCATACGAGTCTCCGATCGAGCTTGATGATCATATGACCGGCGATTCCCACAACCAAAGTTCGTAAAAAACCAAACGCCTTGACGTCTTGACTCGTGTCTCGTCATCAGGCAGTGGGTATCGTGTGATCTAGGTCATTGATCACAGTTTACCAGAGCCCACGTTCTCGAGGGTGTAGCGATGACTCCGATCAAGAGCAAGCACCTCCTCTGTTTCGGTGTGATCCTCGGATGCCTGATGGCCGAGGGTCCACTCGTAAGCGGAGGAGAAACAACGCAGGAAGACGTAGAAACCGATCGGCAGAACGCACTGGAAAGCACATTACCGTTGCCATCCTCAATGCCCCTCCCTGAATACGAGTCACTACTCTACAAGTTTATTCTCGAGCGAAAGTATGACATTAAGTTGCACTGGGATGTAGACAAAGGCGTCCGTGACACAGGACCTTGGATCGAAGGAAAGTACTATGGCGTACATCCAGCCGTCCGAATCTATTACTCACCGAAGGTGATGTATTGGCTGACTGGAGATCCATCGTACTGGGGCGCGGGAGAGCTGAAGCCGAAACCACCGCGATCTGGTGCGATTCCGGATGGTGCCATGATTGTGAAGGAAATGTTCTTGCCGCCTGCGGCACGCTGGGATGGTGTTACCGATTCAGCGCTTGCGGCAAGCTTGCTTACAGCCGAATCTCCCGGTTGGACTGTGATGGTGAAGGATTCCAGTGCATCTCAGGACGGTTGGTTCTGGGCAAGTGTCTTTGTTGAGGAGCCCCTTGATACCGACCTGTCTTCAAACTATCCAAACTCCGGATTCGGGGCTTCTTGCCTTCGATGTCATGCGGTCGCACAACACGAGTCGACTTTCTCCAGCCTCAGGAACATCAAGGGCTTTCCCGGAAGCCCGATCAGCTATTTGGTTGACAACACATGGGAGACAGAACTCAATACAGTCGAGTTGTCCTTTACATTCGAGCACGGACCACACCGTGCACCGCCATCAGCGTTTACCAATTCGGTCCCCGTTATTTCAACGAATCGTGAGTTTCTGGAAACCTACGCGATGCTCGAACCGGTGAGTTTGAGCGAGGTACACCGTTTTCCACCCGAATCACTCGATCGAGTTGTCTCTAGTCCGGACGGTCCAGAACAGTACCTGACTTCAGACCAATGCATGTCATGTCATAGTGGGTTAGCCACCGATCTTGGCGAAGTCATGTTCCTGGAGACTAGCGACTCTAATAAGACCGGTCTCAATGTCTCCCCTTATGGTGAATGGCGCTGGTCGCCGATGGGGCTCGCGGGCCGTGATCCGATCTTCCATGCCCAGTTAGAGAGTGAAGTCTCTATCCTCAAAGAAGAGTTCCCCAAGGAGAAAGCCGAACTCTACAGTAATCAGACGATCAATACATGTCTGTTGTGTCACGGTGCGATGGGAAAGCGACAACTTGACTTGGATCAAGGAGTCGGGCGGAACTACTGGGAAGCGGACTTCGACTTGGATTGGTACTACGACCGGGATCGTGAGAGTGGCCATTTCAAGTATGGCGCCCTCGGCCGAGACGGAATCAGTTGCCTCGTTTGTCACCATTGGAAGGAAGAGTATCCTGAACTTAAGTCCTTCCTGAATAATTCGATTACGGGACAGTTCTTTGCGGGCCCTCCAAATGAGGTGGTTGGACCGTTTGATCAAGTAGCGACCCTGCCGATGGAACATGCGCTCGGGATCAAGCCCCGGTTTGATGAGCACATCGAGAGCGCAAGGCTCTGTGGGAGCTGTCATACGATTGACTTACCGGTCGTCGACTATCCTCTCAACAATCCACCGGCGTCAGTCGGAGAGGCCACGAAGCCTGACTCCCGATTAAACGTCCCCGACAAGAATCCGAACTTCAAGGGCTTCATGCACAAGATCGAGCAAGCAACCTTTTTAGAGTGGCTCAATAGCCGCTATCAGAATGAAATCCAGCCAGTTTCTGCGCACGCCCAGACTTGCCAAGAATGCCACATGCCTAAGGGGTACACCAGCTTGGATGAACCGATCGGAATACCACTGATCGACATCCAGACTGGCGAAATCGAGATCGATCAAATCAAGACGAAGATCGCGGCAATTGAAGATCAAGACTATCCGGAGGCTGATCACCGCGCGGAAACCGACAAGATCAGCGTCGAGATCCGTAAATCTGGTTATCGGAGACACACGCATCAGGGTCTGAACATTTTCTTGGCGGAGGTGTTCAATCAGTTTCCGGATGTCCTCGGCGTGCGGCTTGAGGATTACGAAACAGGATCCTACGGGGCAAATTTTGCGATCAATAATTTTGTCCAGAACGCGCAGAACAGTGTCGCCCTAGAAATCAACCGAGCTGACGTCGTCGATCGTGTGTTACTCGCTGATGTCAAGGTAACCAATCTCGCGGGGCATCGCTTCCCGAGTGGTGTTGGGTTCCGTCGCGCGTTTGTCGAATTCCTGATCCTGGAAGATCAGGTGTCTTTAGTGGAGGAAACTCTCAGGCAGAGACGAGTCATCTGGGGGTCTGGGCAAACAAACGGAGTCGGTGTAATCGTTGATCAATCTGGCGCGATCCTCCCGTCCGAATTCTTGACCGACGGGCAATATCAACCTCATCGAACCCTCATTACGGAATCGAACCAGGTACAGATCTACGAAGAACTCACAAAGAACGCGAACCTTCAATTTACAACGAGCTTCATCCATCGTGATCTTGAGGTTAAGGACAATCGACTGTTACCGATCGGTTGGAAAAAGGAAGGTCCTGCCCCGAGCGCAATTCCGGAGGCTTTCCTTGAGGCAACCTATCCAGGACCTCTCGCGATCAAGGATCCTGACTATCTGAATGGTACCGGGAGCGATGTCATCAGTTATCGGGTGAAATTGCCTGAAAGGGTCGATCCCAGCAACCTCAGTGTTCGAGCCACTGTATACTCACAATCTTGGGCACCCTATTACCTGAAGCAACGCTTTAGCGACGTTCCCGAAGGGCCGGACGGGGCCTCGCGACGTCGGCTTTATTACCTCCTTTCCAACCTCAACGTGGAAGGGACTCCGATCGAGGATTGGAAGCTCATGTTGGCCACCACAACCGCGGACCTAGAAGCCCAGGTTGATCCTTGACGGTTTTGCACCGGTATTTCAAAACCAACCAACTCGGAGAGAGCTTCTCGCAATTCTCTCTCCGCGCAGTTCAAGGTTCGGGATGACTTAATCACCAGCACTTACAAAGTCGGTGATCGCCCAACCGAGCGGGATCCCCAGTGGAATCGAGACAAGGAGGAGGCAAAGCAGCCAGCGTCGCCAACCTTGGATACTCCGAAGGGGACCAATCTCAACAAGCCAGAGGAGACCCGGGGCGATTGGGATGAGCCCATAAACAACTTTAGGAATGTCACTAAACGAGTAGATTGCAGTTTCAAAGACTAAGCCGGCTTGGATAACGATCCACACTGGTATTGTTGCTACCAACTTCCAGCGAGTCCCACGGAACAGGCTCACGAGGACAGTAGCCCCCAGCGATGCCGCAACCATCCCCGACATCTGCGCATACTTCAGCGAGAGCGCAAGGCCGATCACCACTGATCCGACTATGGTCGAGAGTAGGAACACTACCGGCATCAAGGGACCCGTGGAGCGTCGAACGAGGGGCCCGAGAAGGAGTCCTAGAAGCATCAGTGCACCGGTGAGCGCGGCGATGACAGCAACACGGATTCCTTCTAGTTCAAGCCAGTCGGGGAGCAACAAGCAAACCGACATCAACGAGAGCCAACCCATTAACGACCAGGATTCGAGCCAGCTTCGATCGTCGCGCGACCATACAACTCCTGTGATTCCTCCCGCGAGCCCGAGGTAAAACAACCAATCTGTCGGATCCTTCGGAATGATCGAAGTCCATGAGACTAACACAAATCCTAGGGAGAAACCGAACGGAACTGCCATGGCACGACCGAAGCGGGCCCAGCCACTCTGGTCGGGGAGGTAGGTCGCTCGCAATGCAACAAGGAATGAAACAACGAAAGGGACCAGAATCGCATAACCAAAGTTCTCGATCATGACATTCGTCTGAGGTTCATGGAGGACGTAGATGAGTCAAGAAGCGGCACTGACTCTTGGTGAATCACGGGCCGGCCGTTCTCGATCACAAAAGTACTACAAGGTATCGCGCCCTCAGAGGAATGGAACCGGCGTGCTCGCACCCGATTCTTCCAGGTTTTCAGCACGCTCCGGTTCTACCCCACGCTCCGTTGCGTCTTCGGCTTCCTCAGTCTCTGTGTTCTCCAGAAGTGGGATTGCCTGTCCGGGAGGAAGACTCTGACCGCCCGGCCCTCCTTTGCCCATTCCGGCAGGACCGCCACAGATCGGTTCTGGTTCGGCCGGAGCTTCTCGAGTCCCAACCCTAATGGTAACCGGTACTTCGGCATTGATATTTTCAGGCTGGTAGCTGATTCCAAAGTCCAAGCGGTTGATCGGCATCAGAGCGTTCAGGGTAAGGCTCTCTCCTTCGATCTCGACGGTTGCGGGAAATGAAATCTCTTTGGTGACGCCGTGGAGCGTGAGATCACCGGTGATCGTGATCTCACCGAGTTCATAGATAAAGGGGGCGCTGAATTCGGCTTGAGGGTAAGCACGGGCGTCGAAGAAGTCAGGACTCAAGAGGTGGTCGGTCAACTTGTCGTTATCGGTCCACATCTCATCAATGTCGATACTCATGGAGATGCTTTCGATGCCCAAAGGCTCACCATTCAACCTCGCAACGGCGATTTCGCCGGAAAACCCCTTATTAAAGCCACCCTCATGGCTACTGTCATCGGGCTTACTGCCGACAAAGGTGATTGTCGTGTTTTCGGGAGTCAGGATTACCTTATCGTCGACGATAGCTGCGCCACCATTCGTGACCGGATTGTTCTCTGACCCACCGTCGCCAGCTCCACCATCTGTTGCTAAGCCTGTCTCGGATGATGGCGATTCGTTACCACCACAGCCGGCAAGAAGAAGTCCGATCATCGTGCAGGCGGTCAATCGACTGAACATAGGAGTGCCCCGAACGTGTTGCGAAGAAGTAACGCCGATACTGAACCGGGCTCAAAGTCCCTCCATCCTAGAGAGGGCCACAGTCTGACGGAACCCGTTCCGGTTTCGTACTCAACTCGCAAGACGGACGGATGCTGCCCAGCGATCCTAACTTGAAGGTGAAGACTCTATGTGCGCGATAATCTAGACATCAATCAAATTTCACACGTTTTTATTAACATTACTTTCAACGGTCTACCTCGGTTCGCCCACTCAGATCCTCAGCAATCGCTCAATGAAAGCTGAGGAACCTCCGAGTGGTTGCAACGAGAGAGGTCGTAATCTTAAGCGCGGTTGCGGCTAAGCCGCTTGCGGCAGGCCAGACCACCGAGAGCTAAGAGGCCGATGGAACTCATCACGACGGATGTAGGTTCTGGAATAACCGCCATCGTACCGCTGAGTTCGACATCATCAATGTACCAACCGATCCGTTCCACAACCGCCGTCGAGCTGAACTGGAAAGCAACCAATACACTTCCCATATCGTCAAAGGCTGAGAGGTCGAGGTTGACTTCGCGCCAGTCGTTGGTCGGGCCACCGTCGGCCAAGAGTTGCTCCGTGCCATTGACCAAGACCTTCGCCATATCGAAAGTGTTGTCACCCGAGTCCAGGAACTCGAAGAAGCTCAGCATGACGTTGGACTGCCCAGTGAAGTCGAAGGTTTGGCTCAGAACGCTGATTGTGGATGGGCTGTGAGCGCCACCGATTACGGTTCCCCAAGCAAATGTGCCCGAGTTCCCTCCGATCGGCTCGGGCTCCCCGAAAGGCGCTCCGTTGAATCCATTGGGTTCGCCCCGCTCCCAATCTCCGGTACCGCTCCAGCCGCCGTCATCGCTTTCGAAGTCGGAGAAGTAGAAGGTCTCTGCAGTTGCTTGCGTGGCGATCATCATGATGCCTAGCAGAGTGATCAAAGGAAGCGTAGTCGATCGAAGAATCTGAGCAATTGTGCTACTCATGTAGTTCATCCTGTAGTGAGTTGATGAGGTAGTTGTGTTATGGGGCAGACCAACCAATGTCTGTCGCAACGTAGCATCCATAACACAATGAGTCACCCTAATGATCGCCATCTCTTGATACAATGGAGTTGCCAAAAACCTTTACCGCACAAGGCTTTAGTGTTGCTTTCAGGCAACGGTGCCTATGATTTAAATAAACAGATCGCCTAATAAGGCGAATCACTGCTATAAAATATCTATCGCTAGAGCTAATCAGCTCAATTCAGGTGAAAGTAGTTTTAAGGGTATTTCTTAATCTTTAGCCGCTTGATCGTCGGCAGCCCCTGGATTCACAGGATGGCCATTCATGCTACTGACCGTTGAGCTCGGCGATGAATCCAATGAGTTCTCAAGCGATTCGGCCAATACTTCAGTCGGAGCTTCGAAGAAGAGTCCGATCTGACGGAACTTTTGGTAGCGGCGTTCTAATAGTTCACTCCGCGGTTGTTCGCTAATCTTCTTAAGGGATCGCGTTAGGAAGCCTTTCAGATACATCGCTGCTCCACGCGGTTCTCGATGAGCAGCCCCCGGAGGCTCCTCGATCACTTCGTCGATGATGCCGAACCGAAGCAGATCTTTACTGGTCATTTTCAGTGCTTCGGCGGCACGATCCCGTTTATCAGCAGTCTTCCAGAGAATCGTTGCGCAGCCTTCCGGGCTAATCACCGAGTAGTACGCATGTTCCATCATCCCGACTCGATCCCCGATCCCGATCCCTAACGCCCCACCCGAGCCTCCTTCGCCGATCACCACGCAAACAATCGGGGTATCGAGTTGACTCATCGCCATCAAGTTCTCCGCGATGATCGCCGCCTGCCCTCGTTCTTCGGCTTCAATCCCAGGATAGGCTCCGGGAGTATCGATCAGACAAATGATCGGCAGTTGATGACGTGCGGCAAGCATCATAGCGCGGAGGGCTTTGCGATAGCCCTCAGGATGGGCGCATCCAAAATTGCAGGCTGTTCTCTCCGCGAGATTCCGCCCTTTTTGGTGACCGACGAACATCACTTTTTGATCACCGAGGTGCGCGAACCCAGTCACAATCGCTGGATCATCTGCAACGGCACGATCCCCGCGGAGTTCCAGGAATTGGTCAAAAACGAGTTCGAGGTAGTCGCGAGACTGGGGACGGAGCTGATGTCGTGAGACTTGGACAGTCTCCCAAGGACTGAGGTTCTGAAAGACAGTCTTCTTGATGCTCACCAATTCACGACGAATACGGCGGACTTGTTCTACAAGCTCATCGTTGGGTTGATTAGACTGACGGGCCTCGAGTTCGATCAAACGGTCTTCGAGCTCGAAGATCGGTGCCTCGAAGGGCAGTCGATAGCGATCGATGCTCTGAGTGTTCGTATTCGGCAGTGCGTTGGGTCGCATCGTTCGCCACCTAACTCCTCAATCGGCCAAAATCTAGGCCCACGGACATCGATGAGCCTTGCCACTTGACCGTTTAGTCGGCTGGCATCGCCTCCTCCTTG
>CAZEAN010000039.1:0-8702 GCA_964510225.1 uncultured Isosphaeraceae bacterium | reverse complement strand
GAATATTTTGATACGTGAAAGTTCTGCGTAGAATTCTCGGAGATCACCGAGCCGATCCTGGGGCTTCTTTACCATCATCCGAAGGACGAGGTCGGAAAACTCAGGAGTTATCGAATCGTCGTGACGGATCGGTGGGACGGCACGTTCGCTGACGTGCTTACGGAGAAGATCCATCGGTGAGTCGGCCCGAAACGGCTGTCGACCGGTAGTTAATTCATAACAAGTTACCCCGAAGCTATAAATATCGGCTTTGGCCGACGGGGGTTTTTGCAAGATCACATCAGGGGCAATATAACTGTAAGTCCCTTCTCGCGGCGGTTTGCCGCTAAGGAGTGCGCCAAGACCGCTGCTGATCTTCTTCGATAACGCAAAGTCAATCACTCGCACCTCACCAGAGCGGTTCACCAATATGTTCTCTGGTTTGACGTCGCGATGTGCCCAACCTTTCTCATGCATGTATGCTAAAGCTTCCGCCGATTGCTTCAGAACTGTCCGGATCCGATGCTTCGGCAGCGCATAGTCTTGCGGCTTTCCGATCACCAACCGCAAGGTGATCGAAGGGAAGTAATCCATCACAAAGTACGGAGACGGCTTGGCTTTGACGAACTCATGAACACGAATCAAATTGGGGTGGGAAAACTGTTGACCGAGCTTTGCCTCGAAGGCAATTGCGCGACGTTCGGCGGGATCTTCAGCCCGAGTTGGCAAGAGCTCTTTAAGTGCAAAACGCCGGCCCGTGTGCTCCTGAGTAACTTCCATGATCAAGGAATTCTGGCCGGCCTGTAGGGTCCGAATCACCCGATAATTGCCGATCGTTTGGATGTCTGTTGCCACGATGATCCCCTTCGAAACAGAGGTGGCCGAGTCTGCTCAGCCGTTTCAGATGAGTTCGGACCGAGAACTTGAGGCGCGGAAAGCCCTCGGACCTTCGTTCAACCCTGTTCCCGTAAAAACGAGGAGCATCGATCACTCGTGACCGCAATCGGCTTTCTTTGCAATTTCTAGATCACCGTACCAGCAGGTATCTTAGTAAACTTCGGTACGACGACAATACCGTCTCGGATCACACAGAGGCTCGTTTCTTCACTATCCTGAACTTGCGCACTGTTCAGAATCTGAACATTCCGGCCAATCCGTGCATTTTTGTCGATGATTGCGTTCTCGATGATTGAACCATCCCCGATTCCGATGTGGGGAAGGTCCTGATCCAAATCCCCTTGAATCTTGGTTCCATCCTCGTAAATGTCGGCTCCCATAATATATGAATTTTTTATGGTGACACCTTCGCCGATTTGAGACCGCAAGCCTATTACCGAATTCTCGATCACGGATCCCCGGCCGATGTAAGCTCCATCCGCGATGAGACTGTCGGTGATTGTTGCACCCGAAATCTTCGAACAAGCCATATAACGCGGACGCGTGAAAATATTTTTACCTTCGGCACCAAAGTCGAAGGGGGAATCTGGTTTGGCAAGGTCGAGATTCGCGCGGTGGAATGCACCGATGGTCCCAATGTCTTCCCAGTAACTATCGAATGGGAAGATTTGAACCCGGATCTCGGGGTCTTTGATCGCCCTTGGGAAGACCCCTTTACCGAAGTCGTCTTCATCGATTTCGTTCAAGAGTCTAACTAGAAGCTCACGGTCGAAGAGATAGATGCCCATGCTCGCGAGGTAGGGGCGATTGCCCGCACGGATCCCTTGAGATTCAAGCCAGGCCGGATCCGTCTGCACCGAGTCCAACGACTCGCGGGTCGTTGGTTTCTCGACGAAGTTATGGACGACCCCATCGGACGAAATCTGCATGATCCCACAACCGGTTGCTTCACGCTCATCTACCGGGATCGCAGCGATCGTCGCACCAGCTCGATTCCGATTGTGAACTTCGATCATCTGTTGAAAGTTCATCCGGTAAAGCTGATCACCGGAAAGAATCAAGACAAGCTTGTATTGATCGAGATCGAACGAGTCGATGTTTTGTCGGACGGCGTCGGCGGTTCCTTGATACCAGTTGGTATTCTCCATTGTCTGCTGCGCTGCGAGGAGTTCGACAAAACCACCACCAAAAGGATCAAACTTATACGAGTTCGTGATATGGCGATGTAGGCTGACCGAGTTAAACATCGTCAGCACGAAGACACGGTTCAGACCAGAATAGATGCAGTTGGAGATCGGAATATCGATCAAACGGTACTTGCCGGCAATCGGAACTGCGGGTTTGCTGCGTTTCTTGGTTAGTGGGTATAGCCGAGTCCCCTTGCCCCCACCGAGTACCAAGCAGATTACGTGTTCCGGACTCATCAGGAGATCCCTTCATCTCAACGCATCACGCGATCGAACATTCTAGCCGAACGCTGATTCGGCATGGCTCCAGGTCGGAAACCCAGCAACGTCGGGTGCTGACTCCGACCTGAAGCAATAGACTTCTTCAATATTAACCGATGACTAGCCAGAACGCCTCACTACCAACCGATTGCCATATTCGACTCGATCACCTTCCGAGCCTGATCGAGATCAGTCCCTGTTTGTTGCATGTAAAGGCGGACAGCGTGAAGCTTGTCCCCTTGTGCGTTCGAGAGACACTCACGAGCTTTGGCACACGGGTCCGTGGGACCTTGGATCCCCAAGAGGTTCTTCGAAATCACCCAAGCGTCACGCGGTCGATGAGTGACCCGGACGATTTCTTCGCCGGGATAGTTTTGCGCCGCGAACTCACGTGCTCCGACCTCGTCCTGGACGCACGCAATCATAATATGGGATGTCGTTTCCACCTCGAAGAGTGGCATGGCACGCCCCCTTTCAGCCATCGAGTCGGGCTGCGACCCCCGGTAGGTTATCGAGTCAGGAGGCCGCGGGGCTCGGCTCAATCAAAAAGTCTTGGTGTAAATGGATCTGACTGCCATTTGGCATCCTACGTCGCGCCAATCAGGCGGTCAAACCCTTGGCGAAGATTTTATGAGCACAGCGCACAATCTCGGTGAATTCCTGAAACAAAAAATCGACAAGACTTAATATTTTAATTCGTTCTAAACTCAAGGTTGGCTCTCTGACTTTCGGTATGCCTCAAGGTAGTTGGCAATCACACTGTATCCGAGTGCGGTCAACACGAACGTATTCCCCACTAAGATCGTGACAAGTTGGAGAAAGAACACGCGCTGTCGTTGAACGCGATAGCGGTGCTGGACGACTTCCTCTGAAGCATCGAAGTAGGGATCAGCCTCAAGTACAGGGCGATCAGGTGGAGTCCCTAGTGGACGTTCCATACTGACGCCTAAGCCATTCACGAACGCGAGTGCCGCGACCGTAATCAATAGTTGCCTAAGCGTGATTCGCCATCGAGGCCGTCGCTGACTCGGAGCTAGTGGTGATCCCGACATCAAGAATCCTGGTGCAATTCCGGGCGGGGCGAGACCCTTGTGCATCGACAGGGAACCGCGGATTTCTTGGTTCCGTAAGGTAACAAGCTATCAATGATTGAAAAGAAACTCGTTACCGGTGAGGATTGCCCAGTACACGTCTTCGATGGCAGCACGACGCGCCTTACCGCGCTCATCCTCGGAGCTGGGGGCCGCATCGGCGATCGAACTATCTAAGAGGCCGAGCAACCGCGACATTTCTGATTCCGTCGGACCACGACTCAGTGCAGCTTTGAAGAGGTGGTCGAGAACTTCCTCGAATGGGCGATCCGACTTTGCGATCGCGGCGACCGAGCCCGACTCATCGCGGAGCTTTTCGTTCAAGGTCGAGCCGTTTGCGAGTTGGAGCGCTTGTGCGAGAGAAGGCTCCTCAGAACGCTCACAAGAACACGTATCGTTCCGGACTGGTCGTCCGAACGAGTCGAGGAAGTTGTTCGAGACTTGAACGTCGGGAAGTTGCAACGCCCTCCAATCCTCGGGGTAGCCACTGAACGAGCTTGAAACACCAGTCACCGTACTGATCGCATCGAGAAGGACCTCAGCCGGGAGACGTTTGGGAGTGTAGTGACTGAGGAACTTCGAATCGTTGGTGTTACCCGGAACTGGGACCGACGAACGCTGATAGGCAGCGGAGTTCATAATCGTCCGAATCAAATGCTGAACATCGAAGTGATTCTCTCGGAAGTCCGCGACGAGCCAGTCCATCAAGTCGCGGTCACTCGGCGGATTCGTCGCCCGAAGGTCGTCCTCGGGATCCACGAGACCTCGGCCGAAGAAGTTCGCCCAGACCCTATTTACAATCGCCGCCGAGAAGTAGGGGTTTTCCGGTGACTTCATCCAGTCCGCCAAAACCTCACGACGGTCCCCCGTTTCATCGAGTGGGATCGGTGCTGCATCGAGGGGCTTCGGTGGCATCGGGACCCCCCGTCGAGGGTGGATAATCTCGCCAGTCGATGCCGGGATGACCGCGACATCTCCGAGACCTTGATCCCCATCCTTCAACTTGACTCGGCCGAAGAGATTCGCGAAGCCGTAGTACTCGTCCTGAGTCCACTTCTCCATCGGATGGTTATGGCAACGCGCACATGTAAGCGAAAGACCGAGGAAGGCCATGCTTGCGTTCTCGGCGAGTTCAATCGGATCTCGGTGGATCGCGAAGTAATTCGCCGGACCATTTTCGAGGGAGTTCCCCTTCGCTGTCAGAATCTCACGGGCGAACTCGTCCCAAGGCCGGTTCTCTGACACGCTCGCGCGGATGAACCGATAGAAGGACCACATCACCGGCTTCGCAAGATTCTTCGACGATACCAGGAAGAGGTCGGACCATTTGTATGACCAGTAGTCCACGTACTTCTCTGAATCGAGCAAGCGATCGACCAATTTCGAACGCTTCTCCGGGTCAGAATCGTTGAGGAAGGCATCGACTGTGGGAACGCTCGGCAAGCTTCCGGTTAGATCGAGGTATGCTCGACGGAGAAAGGTGGCGTCATCGCAAATTGGTGACGGAGGAATCCGCAATGACTCCAGTTTGTCGAGGTTAAGATTGTCGATCTCGTTGTACCGAACCGCCTTGGCAAACAAGGCAGACTCGACCTCTTGTGGGTAAGGTACCGTGACCGTTGCTAGATCGACGAGGCTGTCAAACCAGACAGTAATCGCTCCCTCACCGGAGCCAACCACCGTTAGCTTGCCTGAGTCACTCACGGTTGCGACCGTCTCATCCGTCGTCCCAAATTTGGCCCATCGAGTGACATCTGCGTTGGAACCATCAGAGTAAGTCGCTTGGACGAGAATTTGCTGGGTGGCCCCTGGCTCAAGCTCCAACAATTGAGGGAACGCTTCAACTCGTTCGATCCGTGCATCGGACGGACTCGGTGCGGGCATCCCAGCCCCAATCCATTCAGCAATGATCTGATATTCCAATGAATCGGTTCCGAAACGGATACCACCCCCGTGCTCGACAGCCGCGGTTGCCTTGAGGAGCATCAGACTCTCTTGAGGACGCGTCTTGATGATCCGACGCGCTTTGGCTTGTCGGGTCAAGACGTCGTAATCCACTTCGGGGCCGTACCCTCGGAGAGTCAGCCGAAAGCCATTCTTCCCCGCTGCTGCTCCATGGCAGGAGCCTTGATTGCAACCCGCCTTGGTAAGGACGGGAAGGACGTGATTCCGGAAAGTCCAAGGCTCACTCTGGTTTTGTGATCGGACCTTAATAAGGGCAGAACTTGTCATGCCGTTATACGTCGCTTGGAGAGTTGTTACACCATCAGCAACAGGCGTGACGATGCCATCTTCGGAGACCTGGGCGATGTTGGGGTTGCTGATCGTGAACTGTGCCGCTTCGCTTCGGTCCGCGACAACGACGCCCGCGTCGGTTTTCTCTCCAACGATGAATCGCTGCGATGCTCTTGTGCTCTCGAGGGTCACTCTCGAGGGTAGTAAACTCAACTCGCCTGCATTGGCGATGGAAGCGACAGTAACAAGAAAGAGGAGCGCAACCGCTACATTAAGGACCCGCTTCAGTAATCTCTGGATCATGAGCCCTAGCCTCGGGTGCGTTGTTACGGTTGAGATTCGTGATCGATTGAGTGTTATCTCATAATAACGAGGCCTCGTCGCCTCGTGAACCATCGGATTGTTTAGCAAATTGATCCAGCCAGCGACTCCCTGAAACCTAGGCAAATACAATGACATAAGTCATGAGATCGAATTCCAAAGGGACGAAGCGCTCGAAATCAAGGCTTCCAAAACAAAGACCTCCGGAGCTGATGACTTCCGGAGGTCCCAGTGCTTTTGATGACTTTATTTGACTGTAACTAACTGGTTACAGAATTCTACCTAGTGATCTTTCGCAATCTGTTACTGTACCGAAACCAGTGACGAACTCAGGCAGTGCGTCGGCGTCGGATTGCAACGCCGGCGATTCCGGCCAGGCCAAGTCCAGCCAATACAAAGGTCGAAGGTTCCGGAATAGCATTAACCTTGAAGCTGAGGCCAGGACCATTGCCGTCGAAGTTGGTCTCATTGCCAGAATAGGTCGCTGAAACATCTGGGGTGTTAACGTCGTCGGGAGTGATCACCAAGCGGAGGCTGTCGCCACTGTTCAGTGCGTTGACGAGGAAGTTGATCGTGGCGGTGGGCAAACTGTCGAATGTGAAGACGTCAACCTCGCCATCAGAAACTTCAACGAAGTCACCAGCACCAATGAAGAACAAGTCACCGAGTTGTCCGTTTTGGGTGGCGATACCGCCGTCGATGCTGTCGTCGTAGAAGAGCGGGCTGTTCGCAGATGTAATGTCGGCAATCGTGTTCGTTGCAAAGTAGAACAGGATGGTGCCATCGGTGGTGAAACCAGCGTTCGATTGGGTGAGCGTGATTTCAACTTCACAGACATCGATAATCGGGGCGTTGAGATTCGACGTGTCGACTGCGTCGAAGTCGGCAGCGCCGTAGCTAGCGTTGGCTTCGTTACCTTCGCCTTGGATATTGAAGAAAATATCCCCAAAGAATCCTTGTCGAGGACCACCAGGCTGGATGGTGCCGGTGACGTTGGTGTTGCCGGCGTCCAGCATCATGCTGCCAGCGTAAGTATTGGAAGCAGCAAGGAGAAGGGCGACGGTCAGGGCAATGCGAATCTTCATCGTCTGTAATGCTCCGGAATCGGATATCGAATTTAACTCGAATCGAAGAAGTTTGATGGAGGTTACTGGTGGGCGCTCTCGACATCTCTTCCGCACGGCTTCCAAGGAATGGAAGTTGTGTGGCAAGAAGGACCTTTTGTACGAGCAAGGTTATCTATAAAGCTTTGTGACGCGGCAATCCAATGAATGTCTGATGAACACGATCATTGAGTGGGAGTGTGTTGTTTTGGGTAAACATCAGGTCTTTTCTGCTCGCATTTTTTGAGGTCCACGGCTTAATGAGGCAACGCGAACTGCCTTCTGATACCCAATCATGAATCTCCATCTGTACAACAACGATTGGGCAGCTTGAATTGATCATCTCTATAGACTATTGTTGGAGCGGACTATGATCAACAGCCATGCGGTGATGATGAGCTGCGTGATCAAATTCGGTGGCACCGCTTCGTTGCTGACTGAACCATTAGAGTTCTTGAGGGAGTCGACATCGTGCCGTTTCTTTCGTGTTTTAAGGGTGGCCTCGTCGGTGCCGTGATTGGCGTCTTGATTTGGGTCTTGATCGGGTACTTCGCCCACTCTGAAGTTGGCGTCATCGCGTGGTTCGTCGGGATTCTGGTCGGGATTGGAGCCCGTTATGCGGCTCACCTCGACGACCAAGATGAGAGCTTCGCGCAAGGGATCTACGCCGCATTGATGGCGGCCGGAGCGATCCTTCTCGCTAAGTACATCCTCTACATGGTCGCTTTTCAGCAAGGTGGCGACTTACTCTATGGCGATTTATTCTCCCTCTGGGACATCGTTTGGATGGGGATAGCGACGATTACGGCCTTCCGGATCGCCTCCGGTAACATCCAATCCGAGGATTGATGATTCTCCACGGCAGCGACTACGTTACTCTGGCGTAGTAAGCGTGTTCCCTCTGAAGACTTCTTCATTTTCATTGGCCTGGTCAGAATCGTCGGAAGAGAGACTCCAAAGTCCTGATTTCAGCGGCTGGCCAGATCGTTGACTCAGATTCGTACGGTTGGTATAAAAAGGGTTTACGCTACAGTGAACGGCCCTCAGTTACCAAGACGGATCGAAACGACCGATCGTCGGAGGAAGCAACGTAGATGCCTCGCAAACGCTTGGGACGCAACCGAAAAAATCGTTGCCGCTTTTGCACGCCAGAAGGCTGCCCTAGGCCAGCCTATGTCGACTACAAAGACATGTCCCTACTGAAGAAGATGCTGACCAATCAGAGTAAGATGTTCTCTCGGAAACGATCAGGCAACTGCGCTGCATTCCAGAGAGCAACCGCTGTCGCCGTTAAGCGAGCACGGTACATGGCCCTACTGCCTTATGTCGGCGAATGAGCGTCGCATAGCATAAGAGTAATTGCCCCGTACACCAACAGCCTTCTCGTTAAAAAACCCAGAGGGCTGTCGGCTAATCTATTATACGTCGAGTCTTGGAAGTAGTTGATGATCGTTAGCTAAGATTACCATCGATATACTACTGATTTGCTGATGACTCGTGCTCGGGCAACGCATCAACTCCATCGGGGAGTGTTAAGACGCGAGGGCCTTGCGCAGTCATGGCGACCGTATGTTCGAAATGGGCCGCTGCCCGACCGTCCTTTGTGTTAACGGTCCAACCGTCAGCGA
>CAZEAN010000038.1:0-49144 GCA_964510225.1 uncultured Isosphaeraceae bacterium | reverse complement strand
CTGGGTAGTGCTGGATCAACCACTTGGTGCTTCGATCATAAGGTTGAGTCTCGGGTTCGATGCTCAACGAAGGCTCCTCCGGATGTGCCTTAACATCGAGGCCGCCAGCAATTCTACCTACCATAAGTCATCTTGAGTGTTGTTTGGATCCCCAATCGTGAGACCCAAACAACACTCCAAGAGAGGATCGAGCTGAGAGCCGTTTAAGTGCCGAACTCGGGGCGACGGCCATTGAGTTGAGCCTGGAGGCGCTGGATAATCGACGAGTGCATCTGAGAGACCCGTGATTCAGAGAGATCAAGGGTTGCACCGATCTCTTTCATCGTTAGCTCTTCATAGTAGTAGAGAATGATAATCAAACGCTCATTACGATTAAGCCCCTTCGTTACCATCCGCATGAGGTCTTTGCGCTGAAGCCGTCGAGTCGGATCTTCCCCCTTTTTATCTTCAAGGATGTCAATTTCACGGACATCCTTGTAACTGTCGGTTTCATACCATTTCTTATTTAGTGAGATCAGACCGACCGCATTGGCATCCATCGCCATCTTCTCGAACTCAGCCATGTCAAGACCGAGCTTGGCAGCAAGTTCTTGATCAGTCGGCGGCCGACCGAACTGCGCTTCCAGAGTCTTCCGCGCCTCTTCCATCCGGGTTGCCTTGGCTCGGACGAGCCGAGGGACCCAGTCCATTGTCCGAAGCTCGTCGAGCATGGCGCCTCGGATCCGTGGAACGCAGTAAGTTTCAAACTTAACACCACGCTCCAGATCAAAGGCATCGATCGCATCCATCAAGCCGAAGATCCCGGCCGAGATGAGGTCGTCGAGATCGACCCCTTCAGGCAGCCGTTGCCAGATCCGTTCGGCATTGTATTTCACCAATGGCAAATAGCGCTCGACAAGTCGATTGCGCAAATCGGTGGTCGGATGCTCCTTAAATTGGCGCCACAGCTCGGCGACGTCCACGTCCACCTTGGCAGTCATCCTTGACCTCCGTGAGATCCGCAGAGCGGCCCTGCACCATCCTGGCAGCAAGGGCCGTCCTAACCTTCCACCTTATTGAGCCGAACGCGCTCCCAAGGCAGTTGGCAGGAGGGGTCGCTCGTCCAAGAACTGAGGGAAAGCTATCAGCGTCCGTTTCGATGACCCGGACATTGAACTCCTCCCCCAGCACCGGGCCCCAAGGACCCGCTCTCTCTGCTAATATCGGACAATCCAACCATCCGGCTTGAACCGCAGTTTCGGTCCCACCTGGCTTGATGGGTCGAGACAGTCGATTTCAAGATCATGAAGATGTTTCGGCGACCGAGGCTGGCCTCGAGGAAAACGCCGAAAAGAACCCGCCGGCCATCAATCCTGTGGACCGCGCCGATGCGTCGGTCTCGGCGACCAACGCCCGCGCGAGTCGCTTATAGGATCGGGAGGCATCGCACAACGGATATTCGAGGACTACTGGCCGTCGCTTCCGGACTGCCAGCGGTACCTTGGGATCAAATCGAACAAACCCCGGCCCGATTGGTCGGACCGCTGTGCCCAAGAAGGAGCGGCACGCCGAGGAGAGTCGGTCGATTGCTTCGATCGCCTCCGCACTTGACCGTGCTTGGCCGACCACGGAACGAATCGTTGGGCCATCACTCGATCGTCGACGGAGTCGAGCGACAATCCCTTGCGCATCGGTGACCGCTGTTGGTTCGGGGGTGGCGACGATCACGACTTCGTCAACCACATCGACCAACGCTGAATCTGAAGGACTGAGCCCAGATCCGCCATCGATGAGGATGAAGTCAGCTCCAGTCTCTGCGGCAATTTCAGGAAGCTCGTCGGCGAGTCGATCGCGGCTGGAGTTTACGGCCTCATCATCAGCACGTGCAGCATGGACCCCGGGCAAGAGGCGGACAGTCTCGGGACCGTCTACGATTGCCTCGGCAAGTGGCCGGCCACTCACCATCGCATCACCAAGATCCCGATCAAGCGAGAGTCCACAAAGCACATCGAGGTTCGCCAGACCGGCATCAGCATCGATTAAGACGACGCGACGTCCCATCGCGCCCAGGGCAACGGCAAGATTAAGCGAGAGATTGGAGGTGCCAACCCCCCCTTTCCCACTCGTGATGAGTAAGGACCGCGCATGCCCTGTGAGGGCGGAAGAGCGTCGCGTACCTTGTCTGTTTGGATTGATTGAATGGGGGACAGGATTTCTCCGGACTCCGCCGTTTTGATCAGCCATGGTCGCTCCTTCGTGAGTTGATGGATCTCTCGTTTCGCAATCCCTGCCGTCGATCGTCAACACGTCTGATCGCCTCCGCTTTCCCCCCGATCTTAAAGGAGTTGACCCAGAGGGGAACTCGTTTTGAGTCGAGGCCGTAAAGCGATGTCGCAGGGTACCATCTCTGCCCACTTTTGGTTCAGCCCAATACGGACAAAAAAAGGAACAGGGTGGGCAGAATCAGCCAGCTCCAGACACTTGATCTTGTGTGGCCCCCAATCGCTCGATCACAAGTAACTAGGCGCCGGATTCGTTGAACCCCGGTCTGCTGTCCAGGAATTCTTGATCGAGCAGGAGCCTAGCCAGTCTGAGCGCATCGGCGGGCTCAATGTCATCAGGGACTCTCTGACCGTTCGTAAGGTAGCTGATCGGTCGTGCGGCGCGAGCCACGACACTGAGCAAGGCTCCCACTGAGCCGACGCCTTCGTCGAGCTTGGTAATGATCAGCCGATCGAAACCAACCAATTCGAACCGCTCAACCGCAGTGATCAGACTCCGTTCGCCGATCGTCGCGGAGAGGGTTAAGTGGATTTCATCAGGTCGAGCTGCATGGAGCAACGTACCGAGTTCCTCGATCTTCGATTGATCCCTTGGATTACGTCCAGCGGTATCAATGACGATAAGGTCGACCTCACCAAGCTCATCGATGGCAGACGGGACTCGTTCGGGTGTTTCAGCGACACTCATCGGCAAGTCAATCATCTCCGCGTAGATTCGAAGCTGTTCGATTGCGGCGATTCGATACGTATCAAGGGTCATCATGCCAACCCTCAACCCTTGTCGCAATTTAGCCTCAGCGGCGAGTTTGGCCACCGTGCTAGTCTTGCCGACACCTGTCGATCCAATCAACGCAATCGTCCTGCGACACCCTGGGATTGCAGGTGCGGGGGGAGCGGTCGGAAATCCTGTTGCCACGGCTTGCTGCAACACCATTTGAATTGCTTCAGGATGGTCACGCTCGTCGGAACCGATTGTCTCGGAGGCGACTTCGATGATTCGGCGAGCGATCCGTTCCGGGACCGCTAGATCAAGGAGTCGACCGAATGACGAGACCCACTCAAGAGGGAGTTCACCACGGGATCGATCCAACCGAGGTTGGCTAGCCGCCCGTTCTCCACCGGCGCGATTGAGGTTGGGGGCATCAACTGGATCTGCGGACCTACTTGATGGACGGCCCGAAGTCCGATTGATCGGAATCGAGATCGGACGAGTCTCGGCCTTACCCGGACCTGCTCCTTGGCGATCCTCTGCGACCACTACTTCCACACCATCTCGGTTGCCAAACCATCGCCGGCGCCGGACACGTTTTGTTTCGAGAATCAGGGCAGAGCCGCCGAGGTCGCGTCGGACCCGAATCAGCGCCTCTTTGATAGTCCTGCCGTGATACGTCATTGTCTTCATCGCGACGGCACCACCTCGGCGGTTATTGAACCGGATCCCTAGGGACGATCTGGCTCGGAGGCTTCAGGTTCAGGGGTGCTGGCTTGATTCGGTTCGATCCGAGTTGCGATGACCTCGATTGGAGCCCTCGGAGCCGGACCAATCCGGACATGAGGGCCTCGGAGTGTGGGGTCATTCACAACTGGTGGAGTTGACCGGTGCGCTCCCGATTGCTCCACAACCGTACCCAACGCTTCGATCGGTGTATCTCGAGGAACTTCGCGGCGGCTTAGTACGACAAGTCGGGGCAAATCGGCTCTTGTCAGATCTTTCAGCACGGGCCTTGCGGCTGCAGAACAAAGAAGAATTGGTGGCAGGCCTCCCGCAATTGCGGTTGCAACACCTTCAGCGACTGCCTGGACGACACCACGGACCGCTTCTTCACCCAAGAGGTCGGTTGGCCTAGCATCTTCTCGACCAGCGGCAACAAGCCGAGTATCCAGTGCAGGATCGACGAGGACAACCCGGAGGCGGCCGTCAGCCCCGAGGTACTGCTGGGTGATCCTTCGACCCAAGGCACTTCGAACTGCTTCGGTGAGGGCATCAGTATCTTGGATTCTCCCCGCGTGCTCTGCGAGTGCCTCAAGGATTGTCTCCAAGTCACGAACACTGACGCGCTCTCGGAGGAGATTCTGCAAGACACGTTGTACTTCCCCCGCGCGGAGCATTCCTGGTACCACCTCGATGACGAGTGCAGGAGAAGTCTCTCGAGCCCGATCGAGCAGCCGCCCCACTTGCTCATGGTTCATCAGTTCGTCTGCATGACGTGAGACGATTTCCGCGAAGTGGTCGGCCACAGCCACCGAGGGATCAACGATCCGGCAACCGACCGATTCAGCAGCATTTCGACTATCGCTATGGATCCAGACCGCAGGTCGACCCGTACTAGGGTCTACCCCAGCACGCCCCCCCGGCAATTGAGTCCCTCCCGGAGGAGCTACCGCCAAGAGTCTCCCCACAAACGCAGTACCATGGCCAACAACAACTCCGCGAATCTTAATTCGATACTCATGAGGATTGAGATCCATTAGATCGCGGATTCGGACCTGAGGAACGATCAGGCCTAGCTCACGGGCAATCCGATGACGGACCTCACGAATTCGATCGAGGAGGTCTCCACCGCGTGTTGGGTCAGCCAGCGCAATCAATCGGTAGCCGATCTCCAGTTCAAGCGGATCGACATGTAACAGATCTTCCACACTCTCGGCCGGGGCTTCAGCCTTGCTCGTCGCATTCTCCTCGGCGGGCTGCACGGATGATGTCGAACCTCGATCAGACTCAGCGGAGCTCGTGGAATCACCCTCCACAAGTTCAGTACGACTCTGATTTGAGCTGAAGTAAGCACCTAGACCAAGTCCCGCAGCGATTGTCAGGAGTGGTATCATAGGGAGCGCAGTGAACGAGAGTATTACTAAGAAGAGTGCAGCTGCCCCGAGGACTGTCGGTCGCCCCAGTAGTTGTCTTGCGATATCATTTCCAAGGTTGGTCTTGGCAGATGATCTCGTGACAATAAGGCCGGCCCCGAGTGAGGTGAGAAGTGCCGGGATCTGAGCGACGAGTCCATCACCGATCGTGAGTTTAGTGAAAATCTCGATGGCTTCGAGTGGTTGCATTCCTGCGCGAAAGACTCCGATCGCCAGGCCCCCGATAATATTGATCCCGGTGATCAAGAGCCCTGCAACCGCATCGCCTCGGACGAACTTCCCAGCACCGTCCATCGCGGCGAAGAAGTCGGCTTGGCGATAAACTTCATCACGTCGACGAGTGGCTTCGTCTAAGGTAATTGCCCCCGACTGTAGTTCTGCATCAATGGCAATTTGACGTCCGGGGAGACCATCAAGCATAAAGCGTGCTGCCACTTCAGCGATTCGTGACGCTCCCTTCGTGATCACTAAAAATTGAATCGCGACGAGGATCAAGAAGATCACAGTTCCAACGATGACTTCATCACCCGCGACAAATTGGCCAAACCCTTGAATAACTCCCCCAGCAGCATCGAGTCCTTCGGTACCGCCACGAGTCAAGATCAGTCGAGTTGTTGCTACATTCAGTACGAGTCGGACTAGCGCAGTCGTTAAGAGTACCGTTGGGAACGAGCTAAAATCGATCGGTGATTGTACGGCGAGCGTTGTGAGGAGAATAAGAACTGAAAGTGTGATGTTTGTAGCGAGGAGGAGGTCGAGGAGTTCGGAAGGAAGAGGGACAATCAAGACAAGAATGGCACCGATGACGACGGTCGAAATCGCCGCATCAGCGAGTCTGGAGCGTCCCGGAGTTGAATAATTCGGAGAACCTCCTGACACACAAACCTCCGGAGCGAGATCGTTCGCTCTTCATCCACAGACTTGTTTCGACGGGGGCATCCATCCAGCATCTAGGTTAGATCGGACACTACAGTAGAAACCAGAATGTGTCCAGTGCCGATACAGCGAGCACATCATGGGTCTACGACGAGCTAATCGCTTCCGACTCGACCGCTTCTGTCACGCGGAGGATTGAACTTGCTTTTGGCTGAGTTTCCAGCCTTCTTCGACCTGGATTCCCAGTGCCACCAAGCTCACGTTGTTCATCTCGGAGTTCTTCAGGTGTCATTCGGAGAGCGGCAGCGATCTTCCGGTGCTGGAGAGCAAAGTCAATCAGACCAATGCCGAACATCACCAATCCAGTTCTAAGGAGCATCGATTGAACTGCGCTGCTAATGGCAGGGGTGATGGACGAGGAATCTAGACCGACCGATAGAAGTTGGTTCAAGCCTGTCCGAATTGAAAACCATGTGACGGAACCTAGGAGTGCGAAGCGCAGTATTGCCGCAAGTCCAGACCACAACCAATCTTTCCCATTTTCTTGGTTCAGCTTGGGTTTCAGTCGCTCGAACGTCGGAATTGCACGAGTCGGCATGAAGAATCCCAGCACTTGGATTTGATGAATGAGGATCCCGACCGATCCACTCACTACCAGAATCGCAAGGATGAGTAGGAGAATTGGTTGGGTGGTGGCCAGGAATTGTTGAGTGTGTGTATTTCCCCTCACAGTGATTAGATCTGGAAGAACGAGTGGTGTTCGGACAAGATCGACGAGCTTTTCCGAAAGTGATCCTCCCCAAAACCGTAGGCAGAGAACCATCGACAAGAATACTGCACTCGTGGTGAGCAGATCACTCTTGGGGATCATTCCCTGCGATCGAGCCTCCTGGCGTCGACGTTTCGTCGGTGGGATTGCTCGGTCTTCCGACATCAGTTTCGTCTCCTAAGAGTTGCTGGCTTTATCGTGCAATTAATGAAGTCAGTGCTAGAGACAGTAAGACTAGGATAGAGGAAGAAACGTGGACCAAGCTAAGGCCAAGAGACGAGCGAAGCCTCCGATACCCAACAAGACAAGAAGGATGCCGATTCCATTACGAACCGGCAACCATGCTGTAAAGCCGAAGGGTGAGGTGGAGGCTCGCGCTAGGAGTGTACTTGCGACTTGAATAGACATCATGACAAATACCACAGGGAAGGCTAGTCGTAGCGAGAGGGACAATGCTTGGTCCAAGAGTTTAAAGGAGGTTGTGATGCTCTCTGGTTTCGAAGAATCAAAACTTGATGAGGCTGTTAACGAATAGCTGTCTAAGAAAACGAGTAAGAGACGAAGCGGACCATCAATGATCACGAAAGTTGCGATCCCAACAAGCCCTGCGAGGCCTGCCAATGGCGTTAGCGCGCCACTGCCAGGCACCAAAGTGGAAACAGCAGAAAAACCGGTCATTCCACCGATGATCTCACCAGCCATACGGGCGGCAGCGACCACAAGGCCGGCGCCCAAGCCAAGAATCGCACCGATCAAGACTTCTTGGACTACCTGAAACATGAGGCCGTCCAGTTGCGTCTTGAGAGAAGAATAAGATGATACAACCGGATATGCAGCGATGGTTAAGACAAGGGCAATTAAGAGTCGAGGCCGGACACCAAGCTGTCCGCCGACAAGCCAACCAATTACCCAAATGAGTCCACTCGCTCTTGAGAAGATGCAAACGAGATCCAGGATGGAATGGTCAGTTGACTTCAAGTACTGGTATAAGATGTCCGTCATAAAATTGCGTGCCTATATCAGCAGTGGCAGTGACGTAATTGTCAACGTGGCATAAGCGATCCACTTGGACAAGAGCCAAGGCAGTAGGACGAACACGACCAAGCCAATCGAGAGCATTCGGGCGATGAACCCTGTCGTCGGTTCATTCATCTGAGTCATGGTTTGGAAGAGTGCCACAACCAGCCCAACCAAGAGTGCGGCAAGAATCGGTCCACCTGCGAGCAAGAGACCAACTCGAATCGCTTCTTGTACCATCCTAATCAGGACGATTGCCTGCATATCACCCTTTCTAGGAACGATCCTGCTTGAACTCTTATTTTCTCGATTCAGACGCCTCCAGTATCGGGCATCATGAATGTGCGGAGTAATGCATCAGCGACTAGAAACCACCCATCTGCTATTACAAAGAGCCCCAACTTTAAGGGTAATGCTACTTGTGATGGAGGGAGCATGATTAACCCTGCCGCAGAGAGAATTGACGAGACGACAAGATCAATGACTACGAACGGTAGATACAGTGCAAAACCGATCCAGAGTGCTGTGGTTAGTTCACTAATGAGGTACCCCGGGGCAATGACTGTAAGTAGAGGGAGATCCATGGCGTCAGTTGCGGCTTGAGCCGGGGCTGTATCAGGATCCTGAGGAATCCGATTGTAGAGTGTGGTAAAGTAATACTCATGATGAGTTCGATAGACCTGCTCCACCATGAACTGTTTAATCGGTCTTGAGCCTTGTTCCCATGCCTCTTGCTCACCAATCGTACCATCAAGATAGGGTTGGATCGCTTGCCGATAGACGCGATCGGTCGAAGGTGCCATCACCACGAGTGTCAGGAGTAACGCAAGTGCCGTGATCACTTGGTTTCCTGGTACTTGAGGACTCCCCAATGCTTGGCGGAGGAGAAGCAGCACAATCTGGATCCGGACAAAGGCGGTCGACATCAGAATGGCAATTGGGGCCAATGACATTGCCGCGAAGAACAAGACGGTGCGTCCCGTCGACATCATTTCTTCTCGAGACTCTGTGTCGTTTGTCCCAGTGACCTCGGTTCCAGTAAGCTCTTCAGGGATCGGCCTCAATTCCAGGGGGGTCCCCATGATCTCCTGAACTTTCGCCATTCCGTCGGTCGGTTTTTCCGATACCTGGCTGACAGCTGGCTTTGTCCCAAGCAACAAAATCAGAAATCCAAACACCGTCGTGGTGAGGCGAATCTTAGTTCCACTCTGTCGTTTTCGCACGATCAACCGTCCCTCCTTAGGGTATCACCTTGCGCTTTCGGTTGTTCTTGCGTTGAGTTCGCTGTCGTCGGTACTTCAACGACTTCAAGATCACCGAGGAGTGTAGGAGGCCCTTGAGGCCCCACACCAATCATGAGGGTCTTGCTACCGACACGAACAAGGCAGATGGAATGTTTGGGGGTTAATGCAGTGCGACTGATAACTCGGAGCCCGTTATGCGTCTCCTTCGATCGATAACGGCGAAGGTAGAGGAATGCAATCGATCCGAGTATAAGGATTGTGAGTACTGAAATCGTCGCAATTCCGTCCGGATTCGATCTCGGTTGTTCCGATGTGGCACTCTTCGAGTCACCTAGGGATAAGGGGTAGGTCGGTTCTTGTCCTACCGCCGTCGTTGTACTTGTCATTCCGGCAAGGATGGTGACAACAACAAAGAAGCCAGAGTATCTGTGCTGTTGACAATGGGTGGACTTCATATGTTCTATCTCTCCGGCAAACTTGTGGAGATGCTTGCCGCACTAAGGTAGCTAAACTAGGACGGCCTCGTGCCCTTGTGGCTGTGGGAGGGTCACAAGGCCACGATCGTGGAGCGATCGAAAATGGTCAACGAGTTCGATCTGTGCGGTCTCAGCGTCATCGAGGCGGAATGGTCCGAGAGTCTCCAGCGCGATACGGAGTCTCTCGGCGTGGTTGGGTTCGAGCGCGTCCAACACTGACTCCCGGACGGTTCGATCTGCACCCGCGAGTGCTAACGCCCAGAGGATCTGGTCGTCATCACGATAGGATGCCCGAAGTTCAGTTGTAGAGAGTCGAGGGAGGTCGTCAAAGGCGAATTGGAGTCGTCGGAGCCCTAAGTCAAGAAATTCCTCCAAGACATTTCGCTGCTCGATCGGGTCGATCCGATCAAGCCGAGCGATCTCAAGAGTGACCGCTTCGACATTGTCTCGGTCGAGTTCCGTGAGAAGCCGAGAGGCGAGTGGTTGCTCTAAACTCACCACAAGAATTGCAGCTTTTCGGACCGGAGTAGTTGCTTGGGAGTACGGTGGAGCTGGGGGCGATTCTCTCAGTGCTTCTGTGCTCATTGGTGCAGTCCTTCCTGAATCCAACGTCGGAGTACGGCGGCCCCTGTTCCAGGGTCACGTCGCACCAATTCGCGAACACGGTCGTTCGCTCCAGTGACGCCATTGTCTCGTGGATTCGCTCTGGAAGACCGAAACACAGTGTCTCTGTCTACTCGATCCTGATGGGATTTTAGCTTCGGCAATCTTCCTTGAAACGCAACAACGACGACCAAGCTGGAGATGGTTCCGACTGCCCCAATCATGACCCATCGGAGTTTGAGCCATCGTGCTTCACCCGACGTTGGAGTGTCATCTTGATGGATTGTGAGGGGCAACATTTGTACGTCGAGTTGCCCTCGGTGTTCCCAATCGGGGATAACCCGGGCAACGATTCGGTTTATCCGGTTCTTCGTGAAATCAAAGAACTCTTCGAATTGCGTGCGCTGCCACTCTTGGTTGGGATAAGTGGCTTCATAGCGGTCACGGAGATAATTTCCCGGGATTTCCACAAGCACGTCTACTTGTTCGTCACGCCTATTCAATGAGAGCGCTTGGTTCACCGCGATCTTGCGGATTCCCGTCCTATTCTCTTCGGTGGACGTTTCAGCTCGTTCAATTGCGATCGAAACTCGGATCCCTGGAATGTCCTTGCTCAATACGGTTGCAATCGACGCTTCCCAATCGAGTGCAGTTGCCTCGGTCTTCGAGCGGACCCGGATCGATGGGTCATTTGCGTCACGGACTCGTTGATCTCCGAGGAACATCGTGAGATCACGAGTCGGATCGAGGCCGGTCATGCTTGCGACAAGTGCGGCGAGGTCATCCTGAGCTTCGGGACTTAAGCGGTACTTGGGGTCGGGAGTGAGGAGCACGAGGGCTTGTGAAGGCTTTGGCGGTTGAAATCCCACCGCGCGATGACTGCTCAACACCACATCGACCGCCAGGACTTGTTCGAACCGTGAGCTAATGGCGGCCTCAGCGTCCTTCTCAAGTTCGACAAGGACATGCTTTTGCTGTGTAGCGATGTCGGCAAAGGGAGAGATCGTGGAGATCTCCTTCTCTTCTCGGAGCGACTTGGTCAGGAGCCCTTTTTGTTCGAGAATGTCGATTGCTTTGGCGAGATCAGTCGCAGCAACTCCGATGGCACCTTGATGATCGATCGTGAGGTCGACTCCTTCGACAATCAGCGCATTTCGTGCGGAGTTCAGTTGATCGGCTGGGAAGGGCCGACGGTTGCGGAGCCAGACAACCGGCTTCTCGACTTCGACGAACCAGGCTGTTGCGCCAAGGACTGCTAGAACAACAGCCGTCACAGGAATAAGGACCCGCCAAGGCCCCGATCCTGTTTGGCGGATCCATGCTTGGATTTCAGTCCAACGGTTGTTGATGTTTTGAGTAAGAGTGTGTGCTGGAGCCGAATCTCCCTGCTCGGCTTGGCGATTTGGATTCCGCGTCATCGCCAAGACCTCCTATGCTCGATTCGGAACGCAACGCTCTGCTCGGCTTCGTGCCGACGCGAGTTATCGGGCAATTGGCCTGTTTTGTCAATCGCGGCAGTGCGTCGAATCGAATTCAAAAAGTCGATTTGTTCGGCGCAGAATCGTTTGGTATTGTGATTGATAATCCAGGACTTTGCTAAGCGGGTTTAATCTTTTGCAATAATGATTATTCAGAGTTGCTTCTTACATACGCGAAATTGCGGCAACATCGCCGCTAAGAGTTGGAACTCTGCAACCTCTCAACTCGATTGCGGAATGCTCTAGTTTACTCTCAGCGGGATCCAGCATGACCGTATTAAATTGTGTCTGCGTAAGCAACTATTGTTCCGGGATTGCTTGATCTCGATCATTGCCAACCACGACCGTCGTATCGGGATGATCACGACGCCATTGTCGCCATGACATCCGTTCGTGTTGAGCGAATCGACCAAGAGCTTGCCCAACCAGTTCGCCACTGACGCAGATCAGGGAATCGCCGTCTTCGGAGGGAAGCCAGAGGCTTTTGGTTGCTCTGTCGTACAGGAGCGGGACCTTCTCATCCGTACCGTACCCGGTAGTACCGAAGGTTAGTATCTGGCCATCAAGATCTCGAGTGTAGAAGGCAACAGAATCCGGCCCACGACCGTAGTGGATGACATAGGGGCGATCACCCAAAGCGTCGTTCGCAACCTCGACCTTGGTGAGCATTTCGACTGGATAAGCTCGGGCTTGACCATCAACCGCAATGCCGGCGACTTCACGTCCATCCGGGATATTTTGTGCGACAGATCCGTCGGGATCTTCGATGATCGGGAAGTCGATACCAGGGATGGAGTCGTGACCGAACCCCCCTTGGAGGATTGTAGGATCAAACTCTGCATCGGTTACATCGTAGAATTCAGGCGTTTCGCCATCACCAGTCGATGCCCACAACAGTGATCTACCTTCCTCCTCGTAAAGAAAGCGTGGAGCCCGATTATTGTACGACTTTCGATAGTGGAGTCCGATATAGCCGACTGGTGCGGAGTCTTCTGACGCACTTAGTTCGTCTCGATACTCCTGAAGGTCTTGATAAAGCTGTTTGCCTGCAATGTTCCAGAACAAGAGGCCGACCCCGATTAACACCACAACCACGATGATTGCTCGGATCAAAAACGTAATTCGCTTCTTCGGGGGCTTCGATGCTTGGGGGGTCTCGGGATGAGGAGTTTCGGGATCGTTCGGGGTGCTGCTCATGGTGAAGTGCTCTTATTCGCGGGGAAGATGGTTACCTTTGGATCAGATTTAGGAAGTTCGTCGAAGAAGTAGGCATCCAAGCGATGCTCTTGCTGATGGATCGTTAGCAGTGAATCGACCGGCAGGTTCTGATAATTATCTGTTGTACTGTCAGGCCATCGAATACGAAGATGATCGATCTGATCAGCAATGCCGAGACCATAGTGAAGTGCTGCATCGGAGGCAGCTAGGATACTTCCGCCGCGTCGGACGACATCAATGTAGGATCTTTTCCCCGCTTCAATGGTAACACGGGCTCCGATCGCCTCAGTGTTCGGTAAGGAGCCGATGAGACGCACCAACACCGAATGATTTTCCGATGTTCCCTCGTTGACCCAAACGGAGAGTGGACCATCCATCGTCGAGACTACGAGATCAAGATCCCCATCAGGTTCAAGATCACCGACAGCAACCGCACGTCCAGAACGACACTCATGCAGTCGGTTGCCCCACGTACTGGTGACCAACTCAAATCCCGTGCCGTTCAAGTTCTGGAGCATGATCGCCGACTGATCATATCGACTATCGGGTACGCCGGGGTAAACGTGTCCGTTGACCTGAAAAAGATCGGGCCAGCCATCATGATCAAAGTCACGTAGTATCAAGCCCCAACCAACGAACTCAGCGGTGAGGTCCCAGAGTCGGAATCGACCTGACTGATCTCGATAGTTGTGATCGCCAAGATTTTGGTAGAGACGAGATCCTTCTTGTCGGAAGTTACTGATCATGAGGTCCAGGGTTTGGTTTCGGTCCACGTCAGCCACAGCGATCGCCATACTTCCTTCGGTGACCCCTTGGAGGTTGTAAGACACCCCTGCTCTCTTCCCGATTTCCTGGAATCGGCCTTTACCAAGCCCTTGGAATAGTTCGTTGGCTTGAGTGTCATTGGTGACATAGAGGTCTAGGTTGTTGTCATCGTTGAGGTCGACGAATAACGCCGACATCCCTTTGTTCACTCCGCGTTGCAGCCCTGCCTCACTGCTATATTCTTCAAATGTACCGTCTCCTCGATTCCGCCAGAGTTGGTCGGGTTGGCCAGGCAATGTTACCGGTCCCTCGAAGACGGGATGGCCAGGTAGATAATCGTTGAGAGGGGGTGGTCGGAAGGCATCGACTTCGAGATAGTTCGTTACGTAGAGGTCGGGCCAGCCATCGTTATCAATATCACCCCAAGTGGCCGAGACTCCCCAATATTTCTCGTCAATCCCAGATGTCTCGGTGACGTCGATGAAGCGACCATTTCCTTGGTTCTGCCAGAGGGTATCTCGACCATACTGAGCGATGAAGAGATCCAGGTCTCGATCGGCGTCATAGTCGGCAACGGCAACGCCTTGGGCCCAGCCGGTATGGAGGAGGCGGGAGTCTTTTGTGATATCAGTCCAGCGTCCGGGGCCGTCATTGCGGAAGAGCCAAGGGCCACCAGCGTCTACGATTGTTTTCTCGTGAATTCTACTACCGGCAGCAACAAACAGATCCAGATCGTTGTCTCTATCGAGGTCGAACAGCGCTACACCAATCCCTACTGAATCGAGTACCGACTGTTTGCTCGGGTCGCCACAGAGAGTTTCGACATTAAGACCGAATTCAGGGGCCCGGTTGACAAACCAAGGACCTGAGGTTGGGGGGATCGGAACCGTCGATGACGGTTCGGTTGGGTTAGGGATGTTTGGAACTTGCTCAACCCTCGGTTGGCCACAACCAGTCAGCAAGATTAAAGCAAACAGCCTAATAGCCAGTGTTGGACCATCCATCCTGATCCAACAGGAGCGGAATGAGTATTGTTGAAAAGTCTTCCGATATCTCCCGGCGCGACCTCGATGCACAAACCGGGAGCATACGCTTTGAGGAACTATCATGAGAGCAGTTATTACTCTTCGTATTCTTTGATAGCTTCCTTTTCAGCAGTTTCGAAGTCGGTGTTTTGGATATCGACAGGCGGCGGTTCGTCACTGCCACAGCCAGCGAAACCGAGAATCGCGGCGACAACGGACAGTGAAATCAAGAAGGATCGCAGGGGAGCGAGGCTGATCCGCATTGTTGAGATTTTCCTTTCGGGGAATCGGAGGCAGGTCGAGATTACTCGATCGAGAAGGTTACTGAGGAGGCTAACGGATCAACTCCATGGAAAAAGTGATTCCACAAAGTTGATCCCATCTGTGAAGCTTGGCTGATTAGGAACGGATTGACTTAGAACTGGTCGGCAGAAACAACTTCACGGCCGGCGCGGGTGCTCAAAGCCATCCAGGTCTCGCGTGCGATCGATTCCTTGAAGAATCGGACGCTACCATCACCCAAGGCAGCCATTGCACCACCCGGGTGGTACGAGGAAGCGGGCTTCATGATGTACCACCAGTTGTGGGTTCGGCAGCAAGTTTGGTTAGGAGTACGGATCGAGTTGAACCAGTTTCGCCAAATCGAACCCTCAACCCAAGCGTAACCCTTGTATCGCCAGCTACCGCCCCACGGAATCGGGCCAGTCTGCCAAGCGATGGTATCGCAAGCAGCGACAGCTTCTTGGACAGTGCTCTCGTCGGTCGTTGTCGGAGCTTGGTAGCAGTCAGAGACAGGTGTACGGGCGGCTCCAGGAACGAGAGGACCATTCGCAACTTCGGCACAAAGCAAGGTATTGCTTGTACCGTCCTTGAGGCCTGAAAGGACAACAGCTTGAAGCGGGCGGAAGCCATCGGCAGTAGCGTTCGGGAATGCGTCATACGAGCGGCCGAAGACACCGTCCCAGCCTCGTGCAGTGGGGAACCAGGTACCCGAGTTCCAAGCGTAGTTGGAAGCCCAGAACTGGAACGAGTCAGACGCATACTCGGTGTATTGTTCCGACGGGCAGACATAAGCTGCGACTCGGGTTCGACCGACGGTGATGGTTGCCGGCTGGGTCCAGATCCAGCGTTCGCCGAGGTTGAAGTTAAAGCTATCGTAGATCGCGTTCTGCTCCATGAACGGGAGCAGTGCAACTTGCGGCGAAAGACCACCGGGCATTTCACCCATCGGCATCGAGCCCCAGGTGGACTCGTAGTTGTGCACAGCGAGGCCGATTTGCTTCAGGTTGTTTGTGCACTGGGTCCGACGAGCGGCTTCCCGAGCCGACTGCACTGCAGGAAGCAAGAGAGCAATCAAGACGCCGATAATGGCGATAACCACGAGGAGCTCAATGAGCGTGAAACCACGACGAGTGGTTTGGGTCATGAAACTGTCTCCAAAGAAAAAGCCAATCCGACGATCTGGAACCAAGAGAGTTGAGTCTCTCTGCCGAACTTGTTGAGATCGGCAAACGTATTGAGAGCTGGCTGGATCATCGGGCGGTGTGAAGAGAAATATTACGGGCGGCGATAACCGGGTTCGGTAATGCTAACATACCTGCACCCACCCCTCTTTGAAGAACCAAGAATGGCGTACTGGCGAGGTTGAGGAGTGGTGTGTGAGGGGTAGTTTCTGCTTCCTGGCAGTACCGGTAACTCGGCTAAGTGTCACTTATCGGGCTCAGGCACCGTACTGTCAAGAAAAAAACGACATCTGGTATGCCGGAATAGGAGTCTTCAAACTACGAATCAACTAAATTATTCATGCTCACAAGTCTGGGCCTGGTCCCCTTTCAGTTGTTAACTGCAAAACAAGCAATGACTTGGATCGTCAGCGAACCAGATTTTTTCAACTTGAGGCGTACAGTTAGCTGTCGAAACCGCGGCCATATTCTTCTGTGTGTTGGTTTGATAAAATATTAGTGAGGAAAGTAGTTTCTGTGTGTTCATGAAATATTCTAGATCGTGTTCGCCTTCTATGGATGTGGTGTGGTTTGAGTAGTCGGCACATCCATTCGAATGCTCGATACATTGATTTCATCTCACCATGAGGGCAGTCTAGGATTTGGACTCTTGTATTGGGAGCAATGATCCTTGCGACGATGGATTGTCAGGGAACTGAGGTAGACGAACGCTGCGGTTGAGATGAGAGGAATGCGAATCGTCGCCGAGGTGCCTGGGTCGTAAGTGCCCGCTGAGGAAAATCACAGTTCTGAGCGGGGACTACACTGATGCCCTCGTGCTTGTGCGTGGAGGGTTGGCGCGAAGGCTCATTCACGACGGTCAGAAGATCCCGCGTAAGTCGAGTCCGGGTGAAATCGTTGCCACGCGTCGGTCTCAGAGACGATCGCTGGGAGTGGGTCGAGTTTCCGACCTGCCAGCGTTCCATCTAGTGCCTGCCCGCTGACAGGCTCCCACGCTGTTTGGGTTTCGTTGTCAATGAGTAGCCCTGTGTCGGGGTGCATTCGGAAGGTCAGCACGCGATCATCAACCGTCCGCGCAAACAGCTGGGGTGTCATGTGCTTAGGATCGATGACAGCCACGACGGGTCGATCGTTCCAGTGGTCGTTCAACACCTGTTGTTTGACCAGAAGGTCGAAAGGCCAAGCACGCGCGCTGTTCCCAGAAGTAATCCCCAGCAGGAATCCTGGAAGATTCCGTTGGTAGATGCTCGCACGGTAGTCGCGTGAAGTCTTGGAGAGGACGGCGACTGTACTCTCTGGGTGTTCATTCAACCACTGTTCCCAAGTTGTCATGATCGAGGGAATTTGCTCGAGTTTTTCCCCTTTAAGTGGGCCTTGCATGGCCTCGCCGAGGATGTGACTCCACCAGGTCTCAGTCTCTTGATCGTACATCACCAAACTTCGCCGCCAGAGCCACCCCGAAACCCCGAATGTCAACGTTTGGCCATTCTGCAGTTCCCTGGCATACACGATGCCGTTGTGGCAGAGGTGTCACCAGGTCGCCGCGATCGCGTGACCGGCGAGTTCGTCGTTGAGGATTTCACGCTGTGGACCGGTCAACATGTTGATTGGGTAGGCTCGTGCATTACCATCGATTACGACCCCGAGGACAAGTTCATCAGGCTGGATTTGGTCATCCAGTGTAGGATCACCCACGTCAAGAATTGGGAACTTGGTGATTGGATCTTGTTGAGGAGCAGCAGGCGCTGGATCAAACCCCGAATCGTCTTGCATCCGGTCAGAGAGGAGTCCAGCGAACCGCTCTCTGAGGGGGACTTGGGGAGGTTCCATCGGAGTCCCGGCTTCACCAACGTAAATCTCTGGTGCAAGTGACTTCCAATACCAGCGGACGAAGAATGGTACTGTTAGTCCACAAGCGAGAGTCACGACGAGGAATTGCCGGATCGTAATCGGCTTGCGTTCGCGTAGGGGTCCCATGCGCTTCTCCGGTCGCAGATCGCTGGGTGAAATATCAGCTCTGTGCTGTAGATCACATGGTGACAGATCTCGACGGCGTCTACGGTAATCGCGCTCACGAACCCCCGGCTTCCAACCGGACCGGATTTCATCAGTCCGTCGGGACACTTCAATCGGACGCGATCCGCGCGTACTTTTGGATCCCGAGACGATCGCTGATTACGGAGGATTAGGTGAAGAACAGGGAGTCGGTAAAGGAATCACCGAGTTCTTCCCAGAATCCCTTTTGTTGCTCTTCAACGTAGGCAAGGACGTTCCGGAGTAAGCGTCGATCGTCCTCGGTCGCGGTTCCGTCGGCGTGTCGTGCGGATGCGTCTTGGAATTGCTGGCGGCGATTGACAAGCTGGAGTCGGTACGGTTGAGGTCGATTGGCGGGCTCAGAATAATTGAACTGGTTCAGCATCGATTGAGCTGCAAAAGTCTGGGGTGTTGGCTGTGGTCTGGTGACCCAGATCCGTTGCTCAGCGCCAAAGAGCCAACGATCAGTCGCTGCTTCGGAGACATTGACCCGGACCCAGAGTGGCCCCATGATTGATCCGGGGTAGCGATGGTTTCCGACGACGTTGAAACCTCCCCAAGGGTTTGGTTCGATGGTCGCTTCAGAGAGAACGCCATCGCCCCAATCGACCGTAGCATTCAGGCTTTCGGTGGTCACTGGAAGATTAGTGATCACAGATGCGACTGTGCCATGGAACGGCTGTTCAGCGCTCGCCCGGAGAATCGGTAGCGGAACTGCCTTTAAGACAGCAGGGCTTGGAACACTCTGGATTTCAGCGATTGGAGAAACCGTCGAGAGCACCTCACGACTTTCAAGTCTGAGGAGGTCGAGTTGAAGTCGGCGACGAGTCGATTGACGGCAGCCCTTCGATGTTTGGGCGATTCGGCCTGTCCGTCCGGTCCTTCGACTCCACATGGCCCGACCTCCTTGGGGTTTATGGCTCCGACAGAGAGATTGGGTAGATGCCCGGAGACTCTTCGGACATCGATCACAATCCAGACGCCGGAACCTATCGTCTCCCCAAAAGGTAGAAGATCGGCTTAACCCTGCTAAGTCCTTCAATCGAAATTTGAATCAACAGCGGGAAGGCCGTTATTCGCTGGGGGTAGCAGATCCGGTTGGAGTTGCAGTAGCGGCTTGAAGCGTGGCCTCGGGTAAGGGGCCAGGTCGCCTGATCTCTGAGATCAGCCAGGCGATGAAGGCGAGCGCTACCAAATTCATGACTGTGAGCCAGATCGCCTCCGTGATCGAGAAGGTAGGCTCAGGCTCTGAGACCCCCCAAGCCGACGGCAACGCTGGATCGGGTGCGACATTAAGGGTTGACTCTGAATCGGCAAGGGCTTCGACCTCGGCCCTGGTTAACGGAACCCCACCTTCTGGTAAGGCTCCACCGGGTCCTGCGGCCAGTTCTCTACTCTTGCTCGACGCTCCAGCCAAGACGACCTGGACTCCTAGAGTCTCTAGCGGTTCTTCGAGTCCGTAAGCGTCCTTCGGGATCCGGCTGTTCCGCAAGAAGGGATTCTGGACTGCACGTTCTGGGGTCAACCAATTCTTGAGCGGAACGAGTTGAACTGCATCACCCTTTGACGAAAGAATCTCCGCCACTCGATTGTCGATGGGGTCTGTTGTCGCAACGAAGATGGCAACATCGATTTGGTCCGACACAACTCCATCGACCAGTTCTTCGATTGCCCCAACAAGCTTTGGGGTTCGGCCCTCGATCAATCGAGCCGCGATGATCCCGGCGCCACTTCGTGGCTTTGGAATCCCGACTTGACCGTTGAGTGGATTATCGAGAGAAGGATCGCCCTTGCGGCGAAGCAGATGAACCTCTCGAGTACCAACAACAGCCGCTGCCTCGAGGTCGTTGATCCGAGTTGGGAGTTTCCCACTTCGGAGTTTAAAGAACCGCTCTGCTCCTAGGATTGCCAGCCTTGATGCACCTTGGGTGAGTTCAAGCACCGGTTTCTCGACTCGCTTCGGCTCACGAGGCAACTCACGGTCGGGGAAGGCGTCGGCGATTGCCCGTTCCGCTTGGACGAGGAGTGGCCCGAGGTCGTCATCGCGTGAAACCGCCCAGACGATTGTCGGGGTTGCGATCTCCGTCTGCGATCGTCCCGAGATCAACTCGGAGTCGATTAGAAAATCGCGGGCAACAGCACGAGGATTCCGCCCAGCAATGTCGACAGCGTAGTTCAGCTTACGCATCGACTCCTCATTGAGAACCTTCTGGAGAGGATGGAGAGCCTCGAGTACATCAGGTGAGGACTCAACAACCTCCTGACGAACCACGAAGGCGGCTTCATAAGGAGGAAAGAACTCCTCTGTATCGTCTAGAATATGCAACCCCAGCCGGTCGATGACTCCGTCTGTGGTGTAGCCAATCGCGACATCAACCTCGCCATTTAACAAAGCATTGATGCGGCTTGATAAGTTGTCGTCTGAAATGATCTCTCCGAGTTCGAAGCCGTAAGCAACTGCAAGGGCATCAGCCCCATCGACAGGACGCCGATCGTATTCGGGATTGCACGCGATTCGGACGGGGCTGTCTAACTTTGCGAGGTCCCCGATTGTCTCGAGGCCGAGGGCATCGGCCCGATCTGCAGTGACGAGAACGCAGTAGGAATTGTCGAACCCAAGCGACTCTTGCCACTGCAAGCCGATCCCGGCGTCTTGGCTCCGGATCGTCTCCAGAAGGTCGTCATCGGTCGGCCGAACTGGTCCATGGACGAAAAGCCAACGGGTCCCGCTGTATTCTGCCATGAGATCCACTTGACCGATCTGCAACATCCGTTGTGCTGTGAATGAATCTTGGCAGGAGACAATCGGTGCTGTCTTGATACCAGCTTCCTGCAATAGCATCGAAGCCATTTCGGCAAGAATCTGCTGTTCGGCGAATGACTTGGCACCGATCCGGATCGGTTCCTGCCCACCGCAACCAACGAAGGCCACGATCGAGAAAGCAAACCAACAGCATGTGATTGTTCGTTTCATGTTGTGGCCTCCTCAGCTTTCTTGATCGATTCGTCGATTCGTTTCGAGTTTGAATTTCTGGTGTTGGTGCCAAGTATCAAGACTCGGACCAATGCTCCAGCCTGAATCAACAACACGAATGTCAACGGAAGGGCTCCACTAATGGCTCCTGCACGGACCACATTGATGCTGTTCGTCAAAGCCAAGGCCGATCCGAGGAGTGCCAGTGCGATTCCCCAAAACAGCTTTCGATAGGTGGGAGGATTCATCGCTCCCTGACTCGTGAGCATTCCAAGTACGAAGGTCGCGCTATCGACGCTCGTCACGATAAAGACAAAGACGAGGACCATCGAGACGATCATCGTCAGCTTTGCCATCGGCATTCGCTCTAAGAGGGAGAAAAGCGGGAGCGAGGGATTTTCCAGAGCAAGCTCGCCGATTCCTCCAGCACCAAAGCTCTCCTCATAGATCCCGGTCCCACCGAAAATGGCAAACCAGAACATGGAGAATAGGGTTGGTACCGCGAGAACTCCGATTACAAATTCACGGATCGTTCTCCCTCGGCTGATTCTCGCGATGAAGATCCCGACGAAGGGACTCCAAGCAATCCACCAGATGAAGTAGGTAAGGGTCCAGGTACCCATCCAGTCATTGAGGTTCTGATAGGGATAGAGCCGCAATGAGAGTCCAGGAAGCGAACTTAAGTAGTCACTGAGCCCAGTTACAAAGGCCCGTAAGAGGAAGGCTGTGGGTCCCAGAACGAGAATAAACACCATCAACACGATTGCGATGATCATGTTGATATTACTCAGAATCTGGATTCCCTTGTCGAGTGAGGTTGCCGCCGAGGTCATGTAACTGACAAAAAGGAACACAAGTAATCCAATCGTGATCCACCAGAGCCCACTCGGCACACCGAAAGAAGCAGTGAGGCCGGTGTAGAGTTGAATGACGCCACTTGCTAGCGAGCCCGCCACACCAAACGCCACTGCAACGATACCGATGACATCAGCAGCGAGGGCGACCCCCGGTACCCACCGCCCCTTGAAGGCATAACGTATTGGTGAGCCAGGTAGAAAGGGGGCATCGTAGCGATAGTGAAAGTAGGCCAACACCATCGCTCCGATCGCATAGACCGACCAGGCATGAAAGCCCCAGTGGAGCATTGTAATCACGAGCGATTGACGGGCTGCCTCTGCCGATCCGGGTTCACCAAGCGGGGGAGAGGTAAAGTGGCTGATCGGTTCACTAACTCCCCAGAAGAGCAGCCCCACCCCCATCCCTGCGGCAAAGAGCATCGCCAGCCAACTTGCGGTACTGAACTCCGGTTCTTCGTCCGGTTTGCCCAATCTGACCGACCCGTAGCGACTTGCTGCTAACCAGATCGCGAGCACTAAAGTTGTGGTGACTGTTGCCATAAAGAACCAATCGATCGATCGGAAGAAGGCTTTCGTGACCCCAGAGATGACCCCCGTAAATGTGTCAGGAAAGAAGATCCCAATAGCAGCTACGCTCAGAACGAAGGGAACCGAGAGTCGGAACAAATCCATCTGGCGATTCTTTGAGGAAGACTCCGTCGTCGGAGTTGGCATTCGTCACCATACCTTTCGTTCTGCGGACACTAAAATGAGTTGATGAGTACCGGAGCACGTCCGTTGAGTTGATGTTCGAACGTTTGATCCGTTCGTCTGAGGGACTGTGCTAAGGTGTAGGTGTGATAGTGCATTGCGATGTGGATGAGATAGATTAGTAATGAACCCGGGTTTTGTCGATACTTAAGGTACTTCCAGAGCCGAGCCCGATATTCACGGCGGAGAGAACGTTGAGGGACCATCGTCATCAATCGTACAAAGAGACCGATCGATTGAAGAAGCCAAAGTCCTTCAGACATCATTTGTTTGAGTCGATGATGACGCCACCAACGAGATCGTCCTCGTCCAACATCGAGTTTGCCATCGATAAAGAGTGATTCAAGCCGCTCGAAGTAGACTTCAGGATCATAGAGGGCATTCATCACTTCGATGTAACCTTCTCGAAGCTCCTCTCGTGTCATCTGAAGTGGAATGACGTTTGTCCCATACTCGGGATTATCACTAGGATCGAGTCGACCTTCTTCGAGGAGGCGGTCGTAAAGTGGAGTCTTAGGAATTGCATGGAGCATCCCTGACATAGAGAATGCAATCCGCGCATCTCGGATAAACTCTTGCTGGGCTTCAAAGATACTGGTGTCATCATGGTCGAATCCCATGATCATTCCCGACCAGACTTCCATCCCAGCGTTCTGGATCCGGTGGATTTTTTCCACCATGGAACCACCTTTGCGAAGGTTCTGGAGTTTCTTCGTTTCCCGGAGGGCCTCTTCGTTGGGAGACTCGACCCCGATGAAGACGCTGATGATGTTGGCCTCGACCATGAGGTTCATTAGCTCATCGTCGTCCGCGAGATCAAGCGAAGCCTCTGTGAAAAACGTCAAGGGATAGGCATGATCTCGTTGCCACTGCGCAACTCGAGCCAAGATCGGCTTAATGGCTCGTTTGTTACCAATCAGATTGTCATCAACAATGAAGACAATTCGCATCTTTTCGCGAACGATCGCATCCAGTTCGTTAACAATCTGATCGATTGTTTTGATCCTGGGGCGCCGACCAAAGGTGACGATGATGTCACAGAACTCGCACTGGAAGGGACAACCACGCGTAAACTGAAGCGATCCGAATGCATAAGCAGACGATTTCATCATGTCGAAGCGTGGCGTCGGCACCGTCGACATGTCAGTTTTATCAAGTTGCTCGTAACGATACTGATGTAATCCTTCCGACCACTCGTTTAAGAACTGAGGCCAGGTTTGCTCAGCCTCACCGATGAAGATTGCGTCGGCGAGTCCTTCGAAATAGTGTTCCGAGACCGTGACATACGGCCCACCGACAATAGTAAAGCACCCCCGCTCTTTTAGTTCGGTCAGAATCTCGCGCATCCGGAACCGCTGGACGCTCATCCCGGTCAGGCCAACAATGTCAGCCAAGACACAGCAGTCAAACTCGATCGGTTCAACGTAATCGTCAATCAGAGTGATGGTATGCGGTTCGGGAGTCAGTGCGGCAAGTAGGGGCAATGCAGCGACCGGGAGGTTGGCCTTTTTCCCAAGCATCGGAAGCGCGTGTTCCATTCCCCAATACGAAACTTCAAATTTTGGATTGATCAATACAATGTCAGCCATGAGCAGTCCTTTGCGAGAAAGGGGCAGCGGGCGGCAAGTCAATTGCTCGGCGGAAGTCACGGACACGATATGATAGACGGCCTCGGGCACCGATGCTGCGCTGTAGTGTCCTCAGACTCGAGGTTTGCAGTAAGCAGATTCGCTAATTCCAGGGATTAGAAGGAGGAGTGGTGCGCTGGCGACTCGCGGGAATGATGGCTTTGCTCTATGGTGTCCAAGGCTCTTGGTATCCGCTCTTGGCTGTCCATTTGAAAGACCTTGGAATCTCAGGGGCTTCACGAGGCCTCATCTTTTCAACGTTCGCCGTTGGTTGCCTGGTCTCACCGCTTGGGATCGGGCAATTAGCAGACCGCTTTGTTTCTGCGAATCGGCTCCTCGGAATCATCTTTGCGGTTGCCTCTGGACTCTTGTTGGTAATGGCTTCCGGCGTTTTCGATCAAGGTTGGTCGATCTTCCTCCTCTTTCTGGCCTACTGGTTGGTTGTTTCCTCAGCGATGGGGCTTAGCAACACCATCGCGATGCGCAACTTGGGAAATCCGAAGGCAGAATTCGGGCGGGTCCGACTCTGGGGAACCATCGGTTGGATGGCCGCTGGTTGGATTGTTGCCTTGGCGATTCTGTTTGTCAGAGTTTCTCAAGGAGGAGCGGTTGCATTCAGCATCGGTGCGCTAATTGCAGCGACACTCTCCCTTTACAGCCTTCAGCTTCCCGAAACTCCACCGCTCGCGACCGGTGCCAAACGCGGCTGGCGATCGGCGAGGCGAGATGTCGGCACCTTGATCAGACGGCCGATTGTGGCCTTTTACTTGTTAACGGCGTTTGGGGTGACGATGACGTTACCTTATATGTTTCAAGTCCAACCACCTTACCTGGAATCCATCGGCCTCCCTCGACCCTGGATTGGTCCGGCGATGACTCTCGGCCAGGTATCGGAGGTTGGCGCTCTCTGGCTACTACCCTTTTTGATCCAACGATTCGGCGAGCGAATCACCCTCGCGGTCGGGATCTTGGCCTGGGCTGTCCGCTATGGGACGCTGGCATTGGATCCGCCGCTCTGGGTCGCGGTCATAGGGATCCCGCTCCACGGCTTCGGCATCGCCTTTTTTACGATTGCGGGGATGATGTTCCTCGACAGTCACGCTCCGCCCGATCGTCGTGCAAGCGCTCAGGGGTTGCAGACCTTCGTAACCGCCGGCGTCGGGGCGTTATCGGGCAACCTTCTCGCCGGTCTGATTGTCAACCGATTTGGTGACTCATCCGTGGTCTTTATTGTCCCCTTTGTTGTCAACACAGGCTTATTTGTCCTATGGGTCTCGGTTTCAGGCCAGGTGAATCGGATCAGTCAGAGAGACGGAAGGTCAGGAGAAGCCGACAAACGGCACTCGGATCTTCTCAAGGCGCATAAAACAGCCGACTCGGATATTCCGAGTCGGCCACGTTGACGCCCAAGATCGTTGATCAGATCCAAGGAATGATCACAATTGGGATGTTACTGGTTGGGTCGAACTCGGAAGGCACCTTGAATAAAGAGAAGGAACGCATCTCGGCCGGCACGCTGATCTGCCGGGATCACTTGCATGGGGCGAGTCGACATCCCGTTGTTGGCAATAATCTCCGCAAGGAACAAGGACTGTGCGACGGTGTTGAACTGCGGGAACTGCGTAAAGAACGATTCAGTGACTGAGTTCCCAGCCGAATCCAAGATTCCCTCACCGTTGACCGCAACGGTGTAAGATCCGTTTGCGATCGGACCGCCACCAGCGAGCTGGAGGATCACCGACTGACCAAGAGCTGTTCGAGGTGTGCCGATTTGTGCACCAGTAATTGGGACTACGGAACCATTGGGACCGACCAAGGAGTAGAGTGCAGGATTCAGGAGCGACTCCGCCAAGATCCCGGATGCATTGTCGTCGAAGCTAACGATCAATTCTCCACGGTTGCTGTCGAGGAAGACATCCGTGACCTCGGGCGTTTGGGTATCTATCAGAAGGTCGTCAACCAGCGTCACCAAGGGACTACTCTGAATCCCTGAGAGATTCTTCGAGGCTGCAATGATGGAGAATGTCCCGTCCGGTAATGGGCTAGTCGTGAACTCGAAGCCCCCGTCGATTGGATTGGTAGGGACTTCGTCGAGCAGGAAGAGGACCCCGTCGCTTCCCTGACCAAAGAGGATTACGGTCGACGTTGGAATCGCAAATCCTTCGACGGTTGGTGAGGTGTCATTGGTTAGGCCATCACCGATAATGACAGAGTCACTACCTGGTGCAAGTCTCCCCATGACCGGAACAACCAGAGTGCTCACCGTCGCGGTGGTCTCGATGGTATCTGTCTGGCCACCGATGCTCGTAATTGTTGCAGTAACAGGGAAGGTCCCAGATTGAATGTACTGGTGCTCACCTTGGACAAAGAAGCCGCTCCCGTTCGGATCGCGGACTGCCGCTCCGAGTGTCGTTTCGCCATCACCCCAATTGATCATCACGGTCAGATCATCTGACATCCCTGCGGGATTGGAGTCAAAGAGCGCACCGACAGTCAGGTTCACGGTTGCGATTTCGAGGGTTTGCACCGGGACGCCGATCACCGTAATCGGGGCATCTTGGATCGTCGCTGTCCCAGTAACGTCCGTGGTGTTTTCACCGTCACCGGTGATAGTAACGACAACGTCAAAGGTCCCTTGCTCGTAGAGGTTCGTACCGAGAACTTCGAATGCCCCTCCCTCAGTTTGAACCACTGTCCCCTCAGAGACAGTTCCATCTCCCCAAGAGATCGTTGCAGTGAAGTCGCTGGAGACGCCGTCGGGATTTCTGTCTGTAAAGCTAGCGACCGCTCCTTCGAAGAATCCTTCCACGGAAGAGATCGGGAACGGAGTTGCGTCGATTGGGGCGTCTGCAACCAGGAGCGTTGAAGTGACTTGATCGTCACTCCCACCAGTGCTGATGACTGTCACCGTTACTGGGAACGATCCAACCTCGAGATCTTCCAGATCTCCAACGACCTGGAAGACTCCACTTTCTTCGTCCTGGGTAATGGTCCCAGGGACGACATTCCCTTCGATCTCGATGAATGCGGAAAATTGATCGATCGTTCCGAGAGGATTCTGGTCTGTAAAGCTGGCGACGACTCCTTCGAACGGTCCTTCAGTCACCTCAACGACGAGGGCTTGAGCCTCGATTTCAGCGTCGGTAACGTTGGCTGTTGTGGTGACCTCAGCCGTGTTGCCGCCCCCTTCGGTTATGGTGATTGAGACCGGCAAATCGTTTTCGCCATCGGGGCCGATGCTGAAGAGGTGCTCGCCAGAGACCACGAATTCGCCGAGCGGATCGAGGCTGATGACACCGTCTGAACTGGTACCGTCACCCCAATCGATCACCGCCTGATAATTATTGATGTCAAAGGCCGTTTGATCGAGGTCGACGAACCGAGCGACCTCGCCCAGGAACGGGACCCCTTCGACTGCGTCAATACCGCCGATGGTCGAACTCTGGGCGATAATTGGTTCCGATTCGATCAGCGCCTCACCCATCGCGCTCGATGTTTCGCCACCTTCTTCGGTTACGGTCACTTCGTAGATAAAGTCGCCACCTTCAAGGTAGGTGTGCGTTCCGATGACGTTGAAGGTACCGTCCGGTCGCTCGACGACTGTTCCGAGCGAGACCGTACCATCACCCCACTGGATTGTCGCATCATAATTCGACGTTGGGTTGAACCCGGGGTCGAAATCTTCGAAGCTACCAACCACAACTTCAGTTAGTTGAAGATTCTCTCGAGTCGCGAGCGTGATACCACTTGTATCAGCGACGATCGGGAAGCTGCCAACTTGGAAGTCAAAAGTCTCGGTTGACGGTAGGATCCCGTTCCGATCAGCCGTGATCGAAACGGTGAACGATCCACCTTCAACGTAGGTGTGGGTTCCAATAAGGTCGATCCCGCCGGTCTCGTTGAACTCGAGCCCGAGTGGCTCGGGGAGGGAACCATCACCCCAGTCGATTGTCGCCGTATACTCAGTGATTTCACCGAGCGTCGGATCAAGATCGGTGAGAACACCAACCGTTGCGTTCTGGAGCGGCTGGTCTTCGAAGAGCCCAAGGAATTCTGTTTCGATAATGTCGATATCGACACTCATTTCAATGAGGTCGACACTGGCCGCAGCAATTTCGAAGAGATCAGGATTTGGGTTGCCGATCAATCCGATACTATTGTCGACCCAAGAGGCCCAGAACGTCCCGTTCACAAAATCGAGTGCAGAGTAATCCCCGTAATCGTTGCCGAAATTGTTGTTAGCTCGTTCGGCAGACGAGGGTCCGTCGGAGAGCCTGATGTTGGGAAGGAAGGTCTGGCCTCCGTCCCTGCTTGCGGTCGCGAAGAAGTGGGCTTCGGTGTTTGGAGCCCCATCGGTGTCACCGATCCCACCGGCACCTTCGTCGAGTCGAGCGTCATACCAGGCAAATGCCAGGTTACCTGTAGTCTGATCGACTGCCATCCTTGGGAAGAACTGAGAGTTCGTCCCTGTATCGTCATTGACCTGGATCGGGGCGCTAAAGCTGGCACCATCATCGTCGGAGAAGCGAAGGAAGACGTCGGTATCCACACTCGTGCTGTCTGGTCGATCAGTGTAGAGCAAGTAAGCACGGCCATCAAATTGTCCGCCGCTGCGGTCGTAGAACAACCCGAGTGCCGCATCAACTGTTCTTACCGGCTGGGGAGGGACGGGTGTGAATCCACCAACGTTGATCGATTGGCTGAAAATCGCTGGTCCGAACCCGGCTGGTCCTAATCCATCAGGGTCGATATGGATTTGGATGTTTGCCGGACCTGTTCCTCCTGCAGGATCCATGTAGGTGACGAGTACTTGTCCTTCTGGACCGATAGTGATGTCACCGAAGTTTCCGCTGACTGACCCCGGGGCAAGCTGAAGCGGGCTGAAGGTGCCGAAGCTCCCTAGGCCATCGACAGAGATTCCAGCCGCAACAATCCCGTCAGTTGCGGTTGCGAAACTCCGGTAGGTGACCCAGACGCTGCCTGGACCAGTGACGATCGTCGGTTGATCGACTGCATCATTCTGAGTTAACGTTTCGACAAGCTGGAACGTTGCTCCACCATCAGTGCTTACTGCGACGAAGATCGATTCTAGATCGGCACCGAGATAGGTCGCCCAGAGATTTCCAAACTCGTCAAACTGCATTGAGGGATCACAGCAAGATTCGGGAAGCCCGTCAGTCCCATCCGCAAACCCTCGAGTTTGGAAGTTGTGACCATCGAAGGTCACCCCCAAAAACTCGCCGTTGACCCCAAAGACATTCTGATTTGATCGAACAACGACATTGCCTGGATCAAACGGATTGATCGCAATCGCTGGTTCGGATTGACTCCCAGCTTGCTGACTTACATTGATCACGGGACCAGGGACCAACGTGGCCTGGGTGGTGAGCAAGACTCGATCCTCAAACGCCTCAATCATCGGCCGGCACGGACGATTGTGGCGAGCCCTCCGTTTTAGGGACCCGGATCGAATCACGTTACGCGACATCTGATTCTTTGAATCAAGGGATCTCATTGTCGGAAGGCTCTCCGGGCGAGAGGATCAAAGATTGAAAGTCAGGATTGGATGGTACGATGCAAGAGTCGTGTCCCGCAAGATTGTTCGCCCCAGCTTCAATTGAGTGGATTTAAACACTGATGACGAACCTGTCAGTAGGTTGGTGGCGCTCTGACTCAAATCCCTTCGAACAGAGACGGCGATGTCGATGGATCACCATCGAGAATCGAGCGACGTTCAGTGCAATTAGAGAGTGTCTGGGTGCCCACTCAACTGATCTCAGATAATCAGCCAAGCCGCACGACGTTGAGTTCAGGGATTCTCGGCATCGCCAACAATCGAAAATCAGCTCAAGAGAGAAGAACTAGGTTCGTCTTCCGAGTGTTTTGAAACTCTGGGCGGATGTGGAGAAACACGTCAACACTCATCCCGCATCGAACACAACTTTGGGACGAACAAGATTGGAGGCGATTGTTCATCCCAGGCTAATCTTCAAGAAGATGTCCGATGTGTGGAGTGACTTACTAAAATGGCTGACGAGATCGATACAGTCAACGAAATTCTCATAGCTTGTCCAACGCTTGCCCAAAAACCCAAAATAGCAGGCAGACTTTTCCGAGTCCGATATTACCTTACATATTCAACCCCGGCGGAGATCGTGAGAGGAACGCCATGGATTTGAGAAGGCGAAGATTTCAAGGTTTTACACTGATTGAGCTACTTGTTGTCATTGCAATCATTACGCTGCTGATTGCGCTTCTGCTCCCTGCTGTCCAGATGGCTCGTGAGGCCGCCAGGCGGAGCCAATGCCAAAATAATCTGAAGCAAATCGGCTTGGCGATGCACTCTTATCATGGCTCCCATCGTGCCTTGCCGCAAGGCTATGTCTCAGAATGGGTTGGTCGAACCGAGATCGGCCCCGGCTGGGGTTGGGGTACGATGATCCAACCTTTCCTTGAAGGGCGGAACTTGTTTCATACTGTGAACTTCGATATTTCGATTTCGATTCCAGAAAACGCGACCGCTCGGCTCGTTTCCTTATCTATCTTCCACTGCCCGAGTGATTCTCCGGAACCTTTGATGTGGGCCCATTCCTATCCATCTAAAGGCCTGATTCCAGCAGGTGAGCGGATCTGCCAGGTATCAACCTCGAACTATGTGGCTCACTATGGTGTTTCCGAACCCGGGCCCGATGGTGAAGGTCTTTTCTTTCGAAATCAATCGGTCCGCTTCCGAGACATCGAAGACGGGACTTCCCAGACCTTTGCCGCTGGAGAGCGATCCCAGTTGCTCGGCCAAGCAACTTGGGTTGGTGTTGTTCCGTTTGCATTGCTCGGTCCACCTCCGGGCTGGAATGGTACCGTCGGTCGTCCTCGGGTCGAACCTGGTACAGGAATGACACTTGGCCATGTCGGTGAAGGTAGAGGTCCGGGAGATCCTCGGTCTGATGTCAATCAGTATTACAGTCGTCATGCGGGAGGTGCCGTAAACTTCCTCTTCGCCGATGGCCATGTTTCACCGATCAAGCGCGAGATCCCATACCCGGTTTACAGAGCGCTCGGGACTCGGGCGGGCGGCGAGATGATTCACGAGCAATATTGACCTCGTATCGTGGAGGAAGCCTGATGTCGCGCATCTTGATCGTCGGTGTTGCTTTGCTCGTTGGTATCGGGTGCCAAGAGCCACAACGTCTTGAAATGGATGAGCCGATCTCTCTCGATGAGGTCCCTAATGCTGCACTCGAGTCTGCCCAAGTGCGTCTCCCCGATGTCGAACTTGAAGAAGCTTGGAAGGTCCCTGCGGACGATCGTCATCCCGAAGCATTCGAACTCCGAGGGCGAAACGCAAACGGCAAGTACCGTGACATCAAAGTGACCGCTGAGGGAGAAATCTTGGAAGTCGACTGAAAACTCGCTTCGATCGGCTTCGGTTCAGGTAATATCAATAGGAATCAGCAGTTACAATTTCACGACCGTTGCGAGTTCCGAGCGGTCGCCAAATTTGCACGCTGATTGTGTCTTTGATGAATTGAACGTGCCCGTCACCAAAGAGAAGATTGACGCCGCCGGGATGAAAACTCCGGGCGGCGCTATCGAGCATCAGGCGGTCCCAGGCCTCGTTATGGAGATTTCCAAACGCTCCTCCACTGCGACAGTCAGGATTAAGATCGTTTGGGGTCCGATGGTGAGAATAGATCGTGTGATTCGGTGCGCCGTAGATCCAGCGATTTCCTCGGGCTCGGGGAACCGCTGGGCCATTCTGTAGGCAACTCTCTCGATAGCTGGCGATCTCAGAGTCAGGGAGTTCGATCACCCAATTGGTTTCGAACTTTTCCCCCCGCGAAAGCTCACTAATCGCGCCAGTCTGCGAGAGTCCATCTTTGATTTCGGCAAATCGAACCGACGAATTCTCGAAGAGTAAGCCGTTGTTATCGGAGACAGGATGGAGTGTGCCTGCGTTCATCTGATAATTAATCGGTGCTTGATCGGGTCGATCCGATCGGGATGAGGTATCACTTGGGCAGAGAAAGACCGCGATCCGGAGCCGTCGTGCAGTATCGTTTTCGGGTCCACCAGTTCCTCGATCGGCGTTCAGATCAAAGTTAATTGCATCGAAGACCTGAGATTGCTCCAACTGGGGCAAGATCTGGGAAAAGCCAGAGAAAACTTGGCCGATTCCTTCCACGCGACTCCGGACTCGACCAGGTGGCAAGGTCAGAAACTTGTCATGATAGGTGTGGAGCGCGATCCCAATCTGCTTCAGATTATTGACACACTCCGTCCGTCGAGCGGCCTCGCGCGCTGATTGAACGGCTGGGAGCAGCAATGCAATCAAGACTCCGATGATGGCGATGACCACCAACAATTCAATCAACGTAAAGCCGCGACACGGTTGCTTATCCGAGGCCATGAACCACCCCCTCCGCGCGATCAGGCAAACCGGTTAAGATCTGCAGCCATCAAGTTGACTCACCCCAGTATGGACCCTGAATCATCAGCACGCAATCGGAGTTGCACTCGTGGGTTTATCAATAACTATTCTTGTGCTCAGTGGAATGCTGATGGAAAGTGATGATCTGCCAACAACCACTTCAACTGAGGTTGGTCCCCGGGCTTTGAAAGTCCACCACGATGCACTCTTGCTCGATGGGCATAATGATCTTCCCTGGAGGCTCCGACGCGCCAGCGATGTGAGCTTCAATCGAATCGATATTTCCAAGCGGCTTGACTCGGGCCATACCGATATCCCGAGGATCTGCGAAGGAGGTCTCGATGCTCAGTTTTGGTCAGTCTACATCCCGACGGAACAGCCGGAACCGTTCCAGACCGTGATGCAGCAAATCGATCTAGTCTATCGAATGATAGAGCGTTATCCCGAGAGTTTTGAGATCGCTCTGACTGCCGATGATGTCGAGCGGATTGTCAGTGAAGGAAAAGTTGCCTCGTTGCTTGGGATTGAAGGTGGCGTCGCGATCGAGAATGACCTTGCCCTGCTTAGAAATTTCGGTCGCGTTGGGGTCCGCTACATGACGCTGACCCACAACAGGACGCTCGATTGGGCTGACGCGGCAACTGATGAGCCGAAGTCGGGTGGCCTCTCAGAGTTCGGGGAACAGGTTGTCCGTGAGATGAACCGAATCGGAATGCTTGTTGATATTTCTCATGTCTCTGAAGCAACTATGGATGACGTGCTGCGGGTTTCCGAGGCACCAGTGATCGCGAGCCATTCCAGTGCCTTTGCGATCTGCCCCCACCCAAGAAACGTTCCCGATGCGATCCTGGAGCGGATTACAGAAAATGGTGGCGTGATTATGGTCAATTTTTATCCGAACTTCCTGGTTCCGAATGCTTCCGAACTCCGCGCGGAGGCGATCGCCCGTTTTGAAGCAGAATATCCCGACGATCAGGAATCAGCACGAGCTGCTTATGTAGCCTGGTCAACTGAGAACGCCGCGAAACTCCGAGGGGATGTCGCCCTGGTCGTTGACCATATCGACCACATCGTCAAGATCGCTGGGATTGATCATGTTGGGATCGGTGGTGATTATGACGGGATCGGGATTGTCCCGGTTGGCCTGGAAGATGTCTCCGACTATCCCAAAGTCACTGCCGAACTCCTGCGTCGTGGCTATTCAGAGGCTGACGTCTCGAAAATCCTCGGGGCCAACGCGCTCCGAGTCCTCCGGGAGGCTGAAGAGGTCGCTGATCGGCTCCGAAGTTCCGAGTCTCCTCGAGTCCAACAACCATCAAACTGACCAATGAGGGAGTCTGATCGTGGCATTGATTCCGACTCGATCGCTCCGGTTGTTGCCGTTCTCAATAGTCTTGGTGGCGGTGACTGCCTGCAAACTACCACCACCTCCCCCGGCTCCGTTACCGGATGATGTCACACTACGGAGTGACGCCTTCGAGGACGGTGAGTTGATTCCCGAACGTTATACCTGCGACGGTGAAGCCGTTTCACCACCGCTGGAGTGGGGAGAGCCGCCAGTCGGAACCCAGTCATGGGCCTTGGAGTGTTACGACCCCGATGTCACGAGTGCTGGGCTGACTCTCTGGCAGGTTTACGATATTCCACTCGAAGTTCAAGGATTACCGGAAGGGATTGGAACTTCTAACGTGCCGATCCTCTCTGACTTTCCCGGGAGCCGACTCGATCCGCCGACCCTCCAGGGAGCAAACGACCGTGGTGAAATCGGGTTCGCTCCCCCATGTCCGATGGAGAGTCGCGATCGAGAGTTCATTTATCGGATCTACGCACTCGACATCGCCCAGTTGGGGGTCGGCCCTGGGGTCTCACCAGAACGGTTCCGGAAATCGATTGAGGGGCACATCCTTGGTGAAGGGATGCTGATCGGCACTCTCAAACAACGGCCCAACGACCCCAGCCCGGATCCGCCGTTGGAGGCTCTTGACGATCAATGACCGTCCCTGGACTTCTGCGAGATCTTGGTTAGGTGATCGGTATCACAAGTCAACGCTTGACGCGGTTCGATGGGCTCGGGAAATCGCCTCGGAGCGGTCCGAGCGACGCCGGGGCGACAGTTGGATCTTGCCGGATCATCGGTGAGGGCTCGGTGGTGGAACTCAGCGGAGCGTTCAGTCGAGCGAGAGCATCACGGGCGACCTGCAGATTTGGGGCTTGTTCCGCTGCAAGGGTGTAGTGTTGTAGCGCTTCCTCCTCCCGACCAGAAGCGGCCAAAATATAGCCGAGGTTTGCGTGAGCCGCCCCCGATCCAGTCGCGCGCGTCAATTGCTCCAACGCTTTCTCAGTGTTCCCCGATGCTGCTGTTGCTAGTCCAAGGTTCGTCAAAATCCTCGGGTCGTCGGAATCGAGTCGAGCAGCACGCTGAAGTCGCTCGATCGCGAGGTCCCAGTCACCGCGGAGGTATGCACTGTAACCGGCATCGTTCCATACTTTGGGGTCCTTGGGGCCGAGCCGGAGCGCTTCCTGGTGATTGGGTTCCGATTCGTCAAACTTCCCTTGACGGTCGAGCACAACCGCAAGCTTTCGATACGCTAACGCCCTCTGCTCGGCGTTGAGCCTCCTCTTCTCCAGTTGGGTTGCTTGGCGATAGGAGGCTTCGGCTGCTTCGAGTTCCCCTTTGGATTCGAGGATTCGGCCGAGATCGATGTGAGTTCCGAAGATCTGCTTCGAGGTGATCTTGGGCATCGGTTGACTTGCGACCGTACTCAGATCGGCCGTTGCGGATGTTGAGGATGGCCGATTCTCTGACGTCCCCAGCGTCTTTTGCTCAGTTGCTTCGGTCCCTCTCTTCAGCGGGGAAGGAATTGAGTGGCAGCCAACTAGTCCCGTAGCGAGGGTGAGGGGCAGGAGGACTGATATCGGACTGACAATAGGTAGGCGTTTCGGCTGCATGGCAATCCCTCTCACCAATGCTGTTCGATCAATTACCTTCGATCAATTACCGATGGTCGCTGTGGGTAAGGGCGGCAAGGAGTAGGCGTTTGGAGCAGCAATGGTTCGCTCAAGGACGATCCCATTAAGCTCGATAGCGATGTCGCCGCGCTCACCGTAGTACCGAGAGTTGCCAACCACCATCCGATCCATCGTGATCATGTTCTCCCTACCAGACCGGGCGACCAACTCAGCGACTGCGGTCCGGCGCGCCTCACCCAAGCCTTCATTGACCGGATCGTCTTCAATCAATAAAGAACCGTACCAGGTCGGCCAACGATCAATAATCCGACGAAGCCGCTGGATGCCGTTCGGCGTCAATTTGGTCGTCTCCGCATAGAAATCAGAACGATACAAAGTGAACCAATGTTGGGCGCCATGTGCTGCCTGCGTTTCGAAATAGCGACCTACAGTAGCACCCAAAGGTGGTTGGTCGAACCGATATGGCTCCCCAATGATCTTGTCTTTAACAAAAAAGGCCGCGTGATGGGCTGCTCGTTTCAGATGGCTCCCGTGCCTCAACGGTCCCACGAGATGCCCATGAAGGTGCTCGGAAGCCCGTATGGATCGTTGGTGTTTGCCATGAAGGGGTTTTCCAGCAACGCCGGGAGTTGTCGAGAGGGCTGGGGGGATCAGCAGTGTTGAGCCGTGTTCGGCTTCTGGCCCCGCTGGTTGGGTTGCGTTTTTGGTGGGACGTAAGGGCAGTTTTGGAGGGGGAATGAGTGATTGAGCCTGGGACGATGCCGGCCAAAGCAACGCTCCGGCAACTCCCGTGGCAGCGATCCACCGTCGTTGTCGCTGGGTCATCGCTGACTTCCTCCCTGAATGGACAGAGGTCTCGAGATGCGGACGATGATCGGAAACATAAAGCGGTTGGCAATGGTTCAATCCGAGAACCCGTGCGGCCCGACGACCCAATGAGCTTCACTCCGAAAGTGCTTCATGAGGTGGAACGGATCCTTGTAATCAACGGTCGCGCGGTACGGATGGCGCGTCATCCCCTCGATCCGCCCCAGGAAGAAGAATTCAAGATCGTTCGGTTCCTGGTAAAGCTCGCCGGGAGCTGGGCCCGGTAACGGTCCTTCGATCGGATCGATCAACTCAGGTGTCACAAGAACCACGAGTTCGGTCTCTATTGAGTCGACACTCGTTCTCGTAAAAAGTTGCCCAAAGACAGGGAGGTCGCCGAGGAGTGGAACCCTCGACTTCGATCCAGTGTTCCGGATCGAAAAGAGGCCCGCGATTGCCAAGGTCTGCCCTTCGCGGAGTTGTACAACCGTTCGCGCACTTCGTTCCGTAAGCCCAGGAACCGACGTTCCTGCAACTGAAGTACCGGTTGCCGGATTCAACTCACTGAAGACTGGCTGGACATCAAGTCGAATCACATCGTCTTCAAGAATGGTCGGCAAGAATTCAAGGAGAGCACCAAAATCACGGAAGTCGATACTGATCGCCGAGACACCACCGAGCCCGGCTTGTGGGACTGGGAACGGAAAACTCCCGCCGGAGAGAAACCGAGCTGGTTGACCATCGAGTGTGACTAGCGTTGGTGAGGCCAGGATCCGGACCAGGTCGTTTTGTCGGAGGGCGTTCAAGAAAAGGCTAAACTCGTTGTTATCGAAAATACCGAAGAGTTGAACATCTGGCCCGATTCCCACGTCGCCCGGAGTGACACCAATCGGGGCAATCCCACCGATCAGCGATCCTATCACATCATTGCTAGAAACATGTTGGAAATTGACTCCGAATTCTCGGATCGCCGAACGATTCATCTCCGCAATTTTCACTCTGAGCTGGACTTGCCGAGGCCCCGGAACACGGACTCGGTTGATCAGGATCAAGCCGGGTTGTGACCCTGCAGGTGTTGCCACACTAGTGGGGATCTGGGTTGCACCAACGCTGACCGAGGTGCCTCCTTCTCCTCCACCACTCGTTGCACTACCCCCTCCGAACCCGAGCGAGCTTGCTGCACTACCGACCGAAGCCTGTCCCGTAAGCCGAAGTTCTGACCGGACCAGTTCAAGAACGTCTGCCATGGTTCGGGCATCAGGAACTTGGCCTTCGAGGATTACGTTTTGTGCAATCTGTCTGACGGTGACATTGGCTCCCGGTAAGATGGTGTTTATCCGCTTCTGGAGATCCTCTTCATCGATGGTCACGCGGACCCGGATCGTCTGGATCATCGATCGTTCTTGATCGATCAAGCGGACCGTCGCTTCGCCGAACCCGATCCCGATCACGTTGATGAAGCGGAGTTCACGCGAGGTTTCATCGGCAAGTGGTTGCACGTCAACGACTTGTTCATTGTCAAATGTGATAATTGTGTCATTCGAAAGCTGACGTGTCAGTCGGTACAGGACTGAGCGATTGATCACAAGTTCGAGTTCGGATCCGGGTTCTTCTACCTGCTCCATCAAAACGCCAGGGACCGGGGGTGAAAGCTCATCGCCTTCTTCTCCGACAATCGCCGACGGAAGCTCCGGAAACTGCTGATTTGGTGAAACTCCATTTGCGTCTGGGTTCAGATCATCCTGAAGCCCTTCGAGTCTGAGATCTTCTTCAGTTCGAGGGGTGACCAAGCGGATCAAACTCGGTGATCTTGGGACACTTGGGCTGGAATTTGGGCCCTGGATTCGCGGTGGTGGAATCACCCGGGGACTTGGTTCCCTAGGGAGACCTCCTGATGTCACTTGAGCGTCCACATGACGGTCTGTGTGACTAAAATGTAGGAAGATCAGGCCGAAGATCGCATAAAGCCATCTGCAGGCGTTCTGGTTGTTGGTCTGTGTCGTCATTGACAAGTGAACGCCCCCCGGTTCGGGGTCGAGTCTTCATCCCAACGAACTTCATTGCGATTATGGCGATTATGCCGAATTTGCTAATCCTGCCGATTCTTAGCATCGGCGTTCGGATCTTTGTGACTTGAGACTGATCGTCAGGACTTTCGTTGCCGACTTGCTCTCCGATTCGCTCATCGGCCACAATCCCGATGCGACGTAAAGTCTCAATCAACCGTGCTGAACGTAATCGGATCGGAAGAAATGGGAGAGCCTGATGGCGGATCAACGGCAGGGATTTGGGATTGAACGGCTTGACGAAATGCTCGGCGGGGGTTTGCTCCCTGGTACGCTAACCGTGATCGCCGGCGCCACGGGGGTCGGCAAAACCCAATTGGGGCTACGGTGGGCGAACTCCGGGCTCGAAGCCGAGGGTCGACGTGGAATCCTCTGCGATCTCACAAGTCGCGGTGATGCGCAGAATCACGGAGCCTACGCTCAGGCCCAGTTCAATTGGGAGATCGAGTCATATCTGACCGAGGCACCGATGGACTTGGAGCAGATCTGGGCACTCGATCAGTTCATCGGTGACTATCTTCATCCCTTCTCCAAGGCCGGCCGACGTGTTACCCGGAATGACCTTGATCCCGACGAGTGGCATGCCTGGAAAGTCGACCTAGCGCGCGTTTTGCGCAAGTCTTCCGAGTTCTTCTATAGTCATTTTATCCGAGGGGCTCGTCGGGTTGTGGTCGATGGGATTGAGCCAACTGGCAGGATGAGTGACTCTATCCAATTCGAGTTCTTCGAATACCTCTATCATCAGATTCTTCGGAAGGAATATGACTGGGCCGCCCGAGAACTCTTCCGGGAGTACTTTCGTGTCCATGAGTCCTTAGTCCACGACCACCGATATGACCACAACAGCATTGGTTGCCTTTATCTCTACACCACCCCTCAGGTCATGCTCGACGACCTGATGACCGAACCCATCGGTGAGGGGGATGTTTTTTCGAATGCTAACACGATTATCTTGATCGGGCGGACGAAGCTCGATGGCCGCCTCGGACGCGCTCTCTATATTCCGAAACATCGAGGAAGCCGATGCAGCGATGAGATCGCTCCTTATCATCTCGATGATCAAGGCCTGGTCTTTGACTCGTAGGCAATGGCCCGAAGCCTTAATAATGAGCCTGACGAACTCTGTCTGTGCTTTTTCAGTACCGTTTGTTACAACTACCGCAACTCTTGGAGCAAGGATGTTCGGAGTTCTCCGAGAACTTCGGTCAGCGAAGCAATCAATTCGACCGCCTCAGTAAACTGGCCCTCATGGGCATGCTGCTCGAGCTTTGTTGCGAGTACCTGAGCAGGCCCAGCGCCACATTGACCCGTGAGGCTTTTAAGACGATGGGCAGCGTTCTCTACATCAGCTAATGAATGGTGTTCAATCCCCTCCCTAATCTGATCTAGCAAACCGGGGGCATCTTCAAGGAAAAAACCGATAAATTCATGAAATAACGACTCATTGCCATCAAGACGGTCGATAGCGAGACGTCGATCAAAGGCAGGTACGGTCGGATCGTTCATGGGAACCTCCGAACCATTGCGTTGTCGACACCGCAAAAGTGTCGATAGAATTATTATTAGTTATTATCGTCATTCGGATCCCCAATCGTCGACAGAGTTATCCGCCCAGACTCTAAGATGATAAGATCAAACAATATTTAACCCTCCCCTTTTGATGAGGATGCCCGCACCCATGCGAGCCCTTCAAATCGCGCGGTATTGTTCGGTTCTTGCCTCCTTGACGATTCTTGTCACCATCGTCAAGGCGGAAGACGGTGACCGAGGGCCGTCGGGCCTTGATCGACGGATCCCTTGGAACGACTCCAAGGTGGTCGGATCGCCCGAGCCCCCATTTCTCTATCGCACACGACCTTCGTTTGAGAACGTTGAGATCAAACAACCCTTGACGTTCGATGCCGAACCTGGCCGTCCGGCATTCCTGGTGATCCAGCACCTCGGATCCTGGTCACCACCCGGCCGGATTCTCCGGATCGCTGATGATCGTACCACCGACGAGGTTCAGACCATCTTGGAGTTGAAGGGGATAGCTTATGAACTCGCATTCCATCCCAACTACGAGCAGAATGGCTACCTCTTTGTGGGTCAGAACGTTGTGGTGGACGAGGAGCATCGGACCCGGGTTTCGCGCTACACCGTCGATTGTGAACCGCCACATGCCATCGATCCTGAATCGGAAGTCGTCATCATCGAATGGCCGTCGAACGGTCATAATGGTGGTGCCCTCGACTTTGGCGGTGAGGGGATGCTTTACGTTACCTCGGGTGATGGGACAAGTGACTCCGATACAAACTTGAGAGGCCAAGACCTCACCCATTTAACAGCGAAGGTGTTGCGGATCGATGTCGATCATCCCGATGAAGGACGCCACTATTCAGTACCCAACGACAACCCGTTCGTCGATCGTCCTGGTGCACGACCGGAGACTTGGGCCTACGGGCTCCGAAACCCCTGGCGGATGACCTACGATGACCAGCTTGATCAGCTTTGGGTTGGACAGAACGGCCAAGACCTGTGGGAATCGGCGATGCTGATCAAGAAAGGGGCCAACTACGGTTGGTCGGCATACGAAGGGAGCTACCCATTCTATCTTGATCGGATGGGGCCCGACCCTTTGACGCCACCAACCGTCGAGCATCATCATTCCGAAGCGCGATCGTTGACGGGTGGTGTGGTTTATCACGGCGATCGACTTCCTGAGATTGATGGTGCCTATGTCTATGGTGATTTCTCCACAGGCAAGATCTGGGCGGTTAAGCACGACGGTACCGAGGTCACTTGGCAAGAGGAAATCGCTGACACCCCCTTTGCAATCAGCGGATTCGGGCTTGATCGCGATGAAAACCTGATCGTCATCGATCACCTCACCGGGTTCCACGAACTGGTACCGAACGAGGTCGATGAAACTACGCCTCCCTTCCCGACCAAGTTGAGCGAAACCGGTCTTTACCTTTCTGTGGCCGACCGAGAACCTCACCCAGCTCTCATCTCCTATTCCGTAAATTCACCACTCTGGTCTGACGGAGCTTTCAAGAATCGCTTCATTGCTGTCCCCGGCGAAGAAACTGTACCGTTCACAAAAGGTGCGGCGGGGTGGAATTTCCCCGATGGGACAGTGCTGGTCAAAGAATTCGAACTGGAACTCGAAGCTGGCAATGTGGAGTCACGACAGCCGATCGAGACGCGGCTGATGTCTAAACAGCAAGGAGAGTGGGTCGGATACTCGTACGTCTGGAATGATGACCTCACCGACGCAACCCTCGTCCATAAAGCAGGGATGGATCGATCATTCCTGATCCAAGACGAATCAGTCCCTGGTGGAGTCCGTGAGCAAGTCTGGCATTATCCGAGCCGAGCTGAATGTATGGTATGCCACTCTCGTGCTGCGAACTATACCCTCGGACTCTCGGGGCTCCAGATGAACAAAGAGCACCAATACCGGAATGGTCGGACCGCAAATCAACTGACCACACTAGAACATATCGGACTTTTCACGGAACCACTTCCGGAAGTACCATCAGCGATCGAACACTTGTCCGATCCTCTCGACGAGGCTGCACCGCTTGAAACGCGGGTCCGATCGTACTTGCACTCAAATTGTGCTAACTGCCACGTGAACGCTGGTGGTGGTAACGCCGCGATCAACCTCGCTTTTGGTGCCACACTGGAGGCGATGAAACTTGTCGACGTTGCACCACTCCAAGGAGACTTGGAAATCGTAGGATCAAAGTTGATCACCCCAGGCGATCCTGAGCACTCGATCCTCTACCAACGGATTTCTCGACGAGGAACCGGCCAGATGCCACCATTGGCAACGAATCAGGTTGACCAAGACGCTGTAAAGCTTATTCGTGACTGGATTAGTGGCATGAAACAAGCGTCAGAAGCAGGAGAGTGAAACCGCTCTGTTAATGGAACAGGGGCAGTTGCGCGGTGTTGTAAACAATCGCCACTGCCCTTCCCTCTGACAACGTTTCCTCTACTCAGCTACGCTCCGAGTCGCTGCCCGTTACTCCGGACCTGCACACCGTGCTCCGTGAGGAAACCGAGACAGTGCCTCGGGAGTCGACAATCGACGGTGACTCGCCCGTTGTCGTAATGCCGTCCCCGGATCAATGCGTACCGTGAAAGATACGCCAGCACGCGACCATCACCAACGCCCGTTTCAACTTCGGCATCAAGTGAATGTGCATTGAGTGCTTCGCGGACGGCTTGCTCAAGTCGATCGAGACCAAATCCTGTTGCAGCACTCACATCGATCGATTCATCGTGATGTGCGTGGAGTACGTCGAGATAGGAACGATCAGGTACTCGGTCGGTTTTGTTTAGGACCAGGATCGTGGGATGATCCCTTAAGTCCAATTCTTCGAGTACCGCATTGACCGCTGCAATCTGGACCTCAGCTTCAGGGCTTGAGGCATCCACGACGTGCAGTAGTAAATCTGCCTGACTCGCTTCTTCGAGCGTTGCCTTAAACGACGCCACCAATGTGTGCGGGAGGTCACGGATAAACCCGACCGTGTCAGAAAGAAGAACTTGAGTACCGCCGTTGAGATTCCAACGACGTGTCCTGGTATCAAGGGTCGCGAAGAGTTTGTTTTCTACCAGCACTCCGGCACCGGTGAGCGCGTTCATCAAAGTGCTCTTACCGGCATTGGTATAGCCGACGAGTGAAACGGTGGGCATTTCGTGGCGAGCAGCAACCTCCCGTTCTTTCCGTGCCTGAATCTTCGAAAGCTTCGCTTTGAGGTCTTGGATTCGGTGTTCCACCAAGCGTCGGTCTGTTTCGAGCTGCTTTTCCCCAGGACCACGGAGGCCAATACCACCCTTGTAACGAGAAAGGTGAGTCCACATCCGCTTGAGTCGAGGGAGAGAGTAGTCGAGCTGTGCGAGTTCGACCTGGAGTCGCGCCTCATTCGTCCGGGCGTGGGTCGCGAAGATGTCAAGGATGACCTCGGTCCGATCAATCACCTTCACCCCGAGAATCTTTTCCAGGTTTCGTCCCTGGGCAGGACCGAGGTCCATGTCCATCACCACAAGATCAGCTTCGTGAGCCTCTGCCAATTCCTTGAGTTCTTGGACCTTCCCGGACCCAATGACGGTGGCGATGTCGATCTGCTGCCGCTTCTGAAGGAGGCTCCCAACGGCGACTAAGCCCGCTGTACTGGCCAAGCCTCTAATCTCATCTAGAGGATCGTCAGGGTTGTATTGACCATCCGGCAGCAACACTCCGACCAAAATGGCTCGTTCTCGGCGCTCGCGACGCTCGGTGCTCTTCAGTTCAATCAAGGCAACTCCATATCCGTGAGACGGAACGCATTGGTGATTCGTTGAGTACAAGAACGTAGAAGAATTATCTTCTTGACCTATGGGTGATTGTAGCGCTCAAAACTCAAGAACGTCAACAATTCCCAATCCACTTGAGAAGACACGATGTCACGAGTAGAGGTTCGACAGCATGCTCTGGAGCGGCTCTCGGCATGAGGGAGAAAGTAGCCGATTATTCCTTGAGCACTTTGCGTGGGCGTACTAGCTCTCGATCACGATCAAATTGGCCTATTCCAACCAACTCTCCGATTCTGTCGATCATCGCAATAGCGCTGCCAGAGTCCGCATTCAAATGACAACGGACAGCGCGGCCTTGAACGATCGCCTCCTCTTCAGTGGATGAGAGTTGGATCTTGGGTAGCGTCTCGACGGCTTGTAGGGAGGTACAGAGAAGATGCGGAATGGCATCCGATGTGAGTTCTCCTTCCTCCGGAACAACTGCCCCTTCGACACGGAAGGCTCCGATCCGAGTGCGTCGGAGAACCTCGATCAGACCACCACAGCCAAGTCCGTCACCAAGATCTCGGGCAATCGACCGAATGTAGGTGCCAGCGCCGCAGTCTACCTCGATAACAACCTTGGGCCACTGATAACGAACAAGCTTGATTTGGTAGATTTGGACTGTTCGAGGAGCGAGTGTTACGGGTTCACCACTTCTTGCTAAGTCATAGGCACGCTTGCCGCCGATCCGTAGTGCCGAGTAGTCGGGCGGCAGTTGCTCGATGGAGCCGACCTGTCGCTCCAGTACGCTACGTACTTCACTTTCTTCAGGTATTCTGGGTGCCTTGACACTGACGACAGTACCATCAGCATCAAGGGTGTCACTCCGAACGCCGAGCCTAACAACAGCCTGGTAGGTCTTGGGTTGTTGTTGGACATACTCGATTAGACGGGTTGCCGAACCCAGCGCCACCACCAAGACACCAGAAGCAAGCGGGTCGAGTGTCCCTGCATGACCAACTTTGAGTCGACGATTCTGGACCGCTTTGACCACACGATTGACAACCCCTCTTGAGGTGATTCCTGAAGGCTTGTCCAGATTCAAGAACCCAGACAAGCGTGGTACTCCTGCCTCCTCCACGTTCATCTCATTCGTTGTCGTCTAGTGGTTAGATTTAAACGTGTACTTAAGTGTGAGTTCGTTGGGCGGAAGACAGGAGCGGTCGTCGCAGGCCTGATAACGGATGACGATCGGAAGTTCCAAGGATGCCGGTTCGAGGTCTTGAGGGAGTTGAATCTGGGCCCTGAGGTCAATCGTACCGTCGTAAACCGGGATCGGAGTACCCAGCCCTCCGAGGTCAGCCATCCTTCCTTTCGGGTAGTCAACTCCAAGAAGTGCCACTCCCGATTCTTTAGGGATGACCAAGGTTGTTGGGATCAGGTTCGCCTGTCCTGCGGGATTTGCGTTGAGGTGGTAAGGTTGCTTGATTGTCAGTTCAACCTGTAACTCAATCACTGCACCAGATTCGACCTTGGCGGAGTCGTTGACCTGTACCGTACCGGTGACAATCGCGGGCTCTTCCCTCGGATTGCTGCTAGGATCAAGTTCTAATCTCCCAGGAGCAAACCCTGGAATAATCGGCTTTGGATCAACAACGCGAGCATTGGACTCTCCGTCCATGATTTCAAGATACTGCTCGATTGCCATAAGCATTAGTGGCCCACCACTGGGTTGTCGCTGGAGCGTTGGAGCAAAGAAATCAAGTGCTCGTCCCGTGACCTCAAGATAGTATGGATCATCACTCGACAAGTGAAGTGTAAGTAGTGACTGTATCGCTAAAGCATTCGGGGACGGGAGCGCTCCGTCAAATGCGTCTTTGACGCGGGCAATGAGGCTCTCATGGTCATCCGCCGTAAAGAAAAACCCACTATTTGTTTCGTCAAGGAAGTCGGCGATCATCCGATCGGCAAGGGATTGAGCTTCATCAAGCCAGCGCACTTCATTGGTGGCGCGATGGAGTCTCAGGAGTCCATCGATGAAGTAAGCATAGTCCTCAAGATAGCCCGGAAGCTTTGCTTTTCCTTCGCGATAGGTGTGCAGTAACCGGCCTTCTTCAGTCCGAAGTGTGCGCAATACAAAGTTCGCGGCCCCTTCTGCGACGCTCTTGTATTCGTCCTTGCCGAGCACTCGGAAGGCATCAGCATAGGCTCCGATCATCAGGCCGTTCCAGGAGGTTAATACCTTGTCGTCAAGGAAAGGCATCTCCCGTTTCTGTCTTGCCCGGAGAAGTGTTGTCTTGAGCGGGGCCAGACGTGATTCAAGTTCGGTAACGGAGATCCCTGCTGCACTCGCCTGCTGATCGACGTCTTCGGGACGGAGGAGAACAAAGCGTCCGCCTTCAAAGTTTGGTTCACTCTCGAAGCCAAACACTTTGAGGAAGAGGTCAACACCGTCTGTCTCTCCGAGTACCGACTGAACTTCGTCTCGGGTCCAGACATAGTATTTCCCTTCCTCGGCATCGGTTTCAGCGTCAAGTGCCGAGTAGAAGGCTCCTTCAGGTCCGGTCATGACGTTGCTGATGAAGGCAAGGGTGTCTTCGGCTTCCTGGCGCCAACGGTCGTTCGATGTTTCTTCAAAGATCTCTAAGTGAAGGCTGACGAGCTGGGCATTGTCATAGAGCATTTTCTCGAAGTGTGGTACTGCCCAGAACCGATCGGTACTGTAACGGTGATATCCGCCTGCGAGAAAGTCACGGATTCCACCTCGGGCCATGTGGTCGAGAGTCAACGTGACCATTTCGAGCGGAGTCGTTGTGAGATCGCTCCCTCGATTCCGACGGTGTTGATCGAGTAGGAAAACGAGGTTTGCAGGCTGTGGAAACTTGGGACGGTTTGGCTGGTCGGGACTATAGCCGAACCCACCGTACTCAGAATCAAAAGTACTTCCGAGTGCTTCGAGTCCGGCCCTGACCAACTCTGCCGTCACAGGAACGCGATCGAGCGAAAGTCCACCACCGGAAACGCGCTGTACGAACGAAGCGAGATTGTCCGCGTCTTTGTTGAGATCCTCGCGACGTTCGGTCCAGGCCGCCGTGATGGCTTCAAGAAGTTGAGGGAAGCTAGGCATCCCGTTACGTGGTTCAGGAGGGAAATAGGTACCACCAAAAAATGGTTTGGCGTCCGGGGTGAGGAACATTGACATCGGCCAGCCACCACCACCGCTTATTGCTTGAACAGCGGTCATGTAGATCTTGTCGACGTCAGGACGTTCTTCACGATCTACTTTGATACAGATAAAGTGTTCATTCAAATATTCCGCAATCTCTTCATTTTCGAAGCTTTCCCGTTCCATGACATGGCACCAGTAACAGGAGCTGTACCCAACAGAAAGGAAAACTGGTTTATCTAGTTTCTTTGCAGCCTCGAACGCTTCTGGGCCCCAAGGGCGCCAATTGACTGGATTGTAGGCGTGCTGGAGCAAGTAAGGACTGGTTTCACCCGCGAGCTGATTGGGCTCGCCTTCTCCTCGGACCTGTACCGAGGAGGTTGGATCCAATAATTCCGGCTTTGGTCCTTCTTCTGCAGTCGTACCACTGCAACCCGCGACAAGGAGGACGAGCAGCCCGATGAGATCTGGTCTCCGCCTCCAGTGATGAATTGCGTTCTTGAGATGGTGGGGCCGCATCGCGATCTCCTTCTGAGGATAAAACGAGGCTTGAGAGTATTTTCTCCGAGCCTCGTTTTATCCTATCGGATTGCGGCAGCTCCCGTTAACCCAGACCTCTTTCTCGATCCTGGTTGCGCCGTGTCATTAATTGTTTGTATTCTGTGGGATCACTTTGACGCGAACTCCCTTCGAGATAAAACCATCAAAGTCAGTTTGCCCATCCCAGGTCACTTCGACGTCGAAGTCGGCTGTCCCGGCTTGCACGGATCGAAGGGTAACGGTGAAGTCATCCTTGGCACCCGGGAGCAACCGTTCGATTGCGTCGACAAAGCGATATCCGACCCCATTTCCATTGTCACCGGCATTGTTTCGTTCGGCCTTGGGTCGCGATGTCACATACTCGAATTCGTTGGGGACGAGGAAATCGACCGAGATGTTAGTGGCAACAGCCGAGCCAATGTTTTCAATTGTGAATTCGACATCGACTTTATCACCGATTTCAACAACAGGATCACTGCGGTCAAAATTGAAAATATCAATATCACCAATTCCAGTTACGTCAGTTACAATATACGATTCGGAGGGTTCGAGATAGGTGACGCCCTGCGGATCACCTGGAGGACCGTCTGCGGTAACAGCTGCTTTGATTCGGTAAGGCTCAATCTCATCGAGGCGAATCGGTAATTGAAAGACGACAGAGTCCCGAGGTTCAATCCGGTCTAATTTCCAGTAGATCCGATGAAACGGTTGGGATGGGTTTGGCTTGGATATTGCTCGATCCGGTAGGTCTGGTACCCCGGTCTTTGGGGGGAAGACGCCGAGCAGGACATTCGTGGCGTCAGCATCACCCTTGTTACTCACAGTAATGGTGTAGTCTGCAACGGAACCGACTGCTTTGTTCTTGGGGCCGACGATCTCAACGACAAGCTCCGGTGCTACTACCAAGATCTCGATCTCTTGAGGTTGTGCATCCTCCTTAGGAATGTCAGGGGTCACGGCTTCGATTGTACAAATCTGTGCACCAGTTGCTTCGGCAAAAATCGGTAATGCGCCTGCTGTATAGGTTTGGTTAGGTTCAAGATCTGGGATTTCGGTATCGAAGGATTTCGAGTCAGAGAGTTGTCCTTCGTCAACAAAGGCTTGAAGGCCACTTGAGAGGGTCGCGAAGAGCTTGATGTTACGTGCTGGACCACTGCCGATGTTACGGACCTGAACTTCGAGATCAACAACCTGTCCTTGGTATACTTTCCCAGGCGGTGCAAAAATCTCGATCTCCAGTTTCGGCTGCATGACGTCAGTAATCGACTTTGCAGCGAGACGGATTTGGCACCAGGCGACATGTTGGATGGGCTTTGGTTCAAGGGGTCGAATGTCGAGCTTGATTTCGCGAAGCTCGCCACTGCGCAACGTACCGATATCCCAAGTCAGGATTTGGCCTTGGTGCCCAACCGGCTGAGGGTCGGCTCCTTCAAACTGCACTTGAGGGTCGCGTACGTAGAGCACAAAGACGTTGTAGGCGTCATCGGGGCCTTGATTCTCGACCGTGATGAGAACATCTTGGCTGAGTTTCACATTAGCGGATTGATCAGCAATCACCCTAACTTCTAGCTGTGCTAGTCGAGGGCCCCGGAC
>CAZEAN010000037.1:0-49392 GCA_964510225.1 uncultured Isosphaeraceae bacterium | reverse complement strand
GAATTCCGGTACCAAGAGACCAACACACCGATCCCAAATTACTTACCGAGTCAACGATGGGGAACCCAAGGTGAGCCATACCGTCGGATGCCAGAACCGCTAGAACCGATGGAATCAATGCAGCATCTCTTGGTCCCTCCCGGCTTTCATGCCGAAATCTTCGCGGCAGAACCAGAGATCAAGAAGCCACTCTGCATGGCATGGGACCATCGAGGGAGACTCTGGCTTGCCGAGAGTATCGACTACCCCAACACCAAGAACGACGAAAACAGAGGGAGAGACCGGATCACGATCTGTACCGACACCGATGGTGATGGTCGTGCTGATAAGTTCAACGTCTTCGCCGATGGATTGAATATTCCGACAAGCCTCGTCTTTGCGAATGGTGGAGTTGTTGTTCACCAGGCACCTGAGACCCTCTTCCTGAAAGACACCGATGGCGATGATCAAGCCGATCTCCGTGAGGTCTTATTTGAAGGATGGGGAGCCGGCGATACCCATGCAGGACCCAGCAACTTGCGCTACGGTCTTGACAACTGGATATACGGAATTGTCGGGTACTCTGCTTTCCGCGGGACCGTTGGTGGCGAGGCACACCGCTTTAGTTCCGGATTCTATCGGTTTCGCCCGGATGGATCAGCCTTGGAATATCTGAGGAGCACGAGCAACAATTCCTGGGGCGTTGGGTTCAGCGAAGAAGGATTCTTGTTTGGTTCAACGGCGAATGGCTGTCCGAGTGTGCATGTTGCGATCCCTAATCGCTATTATGAGTCTGTCCGAGGACAAGCATCGACGGTTCTTGAGAATATCGCTGATTCCAATCGGTTTTACCCGATCACTGATCAGGTCCGGCAGGTCGATTATCATGGCGGTTTTACAGCAGCTGCAGGTCATGCACTGTACACTGCCCGGACCTATCCCAAACAGTATTGGAATAGTACTGCGTTTGTGGCCGAACCGACAGGCCATCTCGTCACCACCTTTACCCTCCAACCGAAAGGAACAACGTTCCAATCACATTACGGTTGGAACCTCGTTGCGAGTGACGACGAATGGTCTGCTCCGATCGTAGCCGAAGTGGGACCAGATGGTCATGTCTGGGTCGCAGATTGGTATAACTACATAGTCCAACATAACCCGACACCACAGGGCTTTGAGACCGGCAAAGGGAATGCATACGAAACGCCCCTCCGCGACAAAATTCATGGCCGGATCTACCGCATTGTCGCTGACCAAGCAGACGCTTCAATAACACCTAACCTTGACCCAAATAATCCTTTGGAACTGGTTAAGGCCCTCAAGAACGACAACATGCTTTGGCGGCTCCACGCTCAACGATTGCTCGTCGAAGGAGCGAAGCAGGAAGTCGTTCCCGAGTTAATCGAGCTTGTCCGAGACCGAACAGTCGACGCGATCGGCCTCAATACGGCTGTCATCCATGGGCTCTGGACGTTGCACGGACTTGGCGTTTTCGACGGATCTGACCAAGAGGCGATGCACGTCGGGGCGGCTGCTTTAAGACATCATTCGGCTGGGGTCCGAGTGAATGCGGTCGCTGTCCTCCCCATGACAAACGAGACTGTGTTGTCTCAGATACTTGATGCGGGGGTACTCCAGGACAACGACCCTCAGGTCCAGCTCGCGGCTTTTCTTGCAGTCGCCGATGCCCCCCAGTCCGATGCTGTCGCGAAGGCCATTGTTGAGGCGCTGACGAAGACGAACCGGCGTAATCAGGATCGCTGGCTCACCGACGCCGCTACTTCTGCGGCTGCGGCACACGCCGAACCATTTCTTCAAGAATTAGCGTCGAGAAAAGGCGCAGAAGAACCGAATGCTTCACTACTCCTCGTCACTGATCGAGTTGCGGAACATACCGGTCGTGTTGGGGATCCGGCCTCGCTTCGGAGCCTAATTACTGCGCTTGAGTCAAGTCCTCCGAGGGTTTCCCAAGCCATCATCGGAGGGCTGAGTCGCGGGTGGCCAGCGAATCAAGCGGTGGCGTTCGACGAGTCGGAGAAGGAATCACTTGCGAACCTCTTCAAACAGCTTCCCACAGACTCACAAGGTCAACTCGTCGACCTCGTGAGTCGCTGGGAAATCAGTGGCTTTGATCAGTACACGAGAGCAGTCGCTGCATCACTTTTAGACGAAGCAAGTGATGAGGGAGCAAGTACCGAGGCAAGGCTAAGGGCAGCAACACAGTTCGTCAGACTCCGAGCTGATGAGTCTGAAGCAGTTGAACTCCTCCTCTCTCTCATCGAACCGAGGACCGATCCTGACCTGATCGACGGCTTGTTCAACGCCCTCCTTGCCAGTAGCGCAGCGGAAACCGGCCAAATCCTTCTGGGCTCATATTCGCAATTTACCCCGAGAGTCCGGACTAACCTCCTGAGAACTGTCTTGAAGCGGTCCGATTGGGCAAGTGATATTATCGATGCAGTGGAGTCAGGGTTGATTCCTCCCGGAAACCTGACACTCGATCAGCGCCAGGCCCTCACCACACATCCGGATCCGGATCTCGCTACCCGGGCAACAGAAGTCTTCGCCGCGGGCGGGGAACTCCCCAATCCCGATCGCCAGCGTGTGATTGATGAACTCGCCCCGGTCGTCCTCTCAGGGGGTAATCCTGCTGCAGGGAAGCTTGTCTATCAACGCCTCTGTGCCCAGTGTCATGTGCACTCTGGTGAAGGCGGCAAGGTCGGCCCAGAACTCACGGGTATGGCTTCACATCCCCCTGAAGAACTCCTCGTGCATATTCTCGATCCTAACCGGAGTGTCGAGGGAAACTATGTTCAGTATATGGTTGCGACGATCGACGGGAGAGTCCTCAACGGGATGCTTGCTTCGGAGTCGAAGACGGCAATTGAGTTAATCGACACCGAAGGGAAGTCAAACACCGTACTCCGGGAAGATCTCGAAGACTATCTCACGACCGGTAAGTCGCTGATGCCTGAAGGATTCGAGAAGCAAGCCACCACAACCGAGCTAGCCGACCTTCTCGCATTTCTCACACAACCGGGTCGTTACCTTCCCTTAGATCTTCGACGAGCAGCATCGATGGTCAGTACCCGTGAGATGTTTTTCGGTAATGACCGGGGCCCCGGAAGTTTGGTCTTCAACGATTGGTCACCCAAGACTGTTGGCGAGATCCCATTCCAACTCATTGATCCTCGGGGGGACCAAGTCCCGAACACGGTTCTTCTGTACGGTCCTCAGGGCAACATCCCTCCGACAATGCCAAAGCGAGTTGAGCTGTCCTGTCGAGTACCGGCCGAAGCAATCCATCTCCTCGGTGGTGTCAGTGGTTGGGGTCATCCCTACGGAACTCTGGGGTCAGTCTCGATGATCGTCCGGATCCACTATACGGATGGGGTGGTAGAGGATCACTCGCTCCGAAACGGGGTCCACATGGCGGATTACATCCGTCGCGTGGATGTCCCTGAATCAGACTATGCCTTCGGGCTCCGTGGGCGTCAGTTGCGTACTCTTTCGATCGAACCGGAACGGCCCAATGCAACGATCGACCGCCTCGAATTGATCAAGGGGCCTGATGCCACTGCGCCGATCGTGATGGCGATCACGGTTGAGGTCACTGGAATCGAGTAAGAGTTATGTCCCTTCGACCGGAACACTCTCAACAAAGTTGGTTGGCTTCACGAGGAGAGTTCATGAGCGGATCCAGTCGGTCTCTCTTGACGGCGGTCGTGACGACAATGGCGTTTGGTTGCCACGCTACGGCCCAAGAAGTTTCTCACCTCACTCTTCAGGAGCCAACCCTTAATCTCGTTCCGACGATTGGAAGGCTGAAGGAGAGCGAGAGTGACCTCCGGGCCACGATCGAACGTTACACCGACGATCTTGGGAGCTTCGAACGATCAGCGCCTCCGTCCTCGTCATCGCCTCGCGACGTCGCGACAGTAGCGTTTCTAAACGGCTGGCTCCAAGAGCTTAACGCGCTCGATTTTGATCAGTTGAACCGATCGGGACAGGTTGATTTCATTCTCTTCCGGAATGAGCTTGAGCACTCGATCCAAGAAATCCAACGCGATCGGATGGAACGGGAAGAGTCTGCTTTTCTCTTCCCGTTCGGTGACGCCATTGTGTTGCTCGAACAATCGAGACGGGTTCTCGCACCACAGGATTGGCAAGAGGTCGCAGGTAAATTAGCCGAACTCCACCAACAGGTTGAGGACTCGCGAAGAACTCTCGCGGAGAAGCTGGAGAGTGCTCCCTCTTCGTTTGATCAACGCGTCGCTAACCGAGCATTTTCGACAGCTAGCGATCTCCAGCGGACCCTCGAACGTTGGTTTCGATTCTACGATGGATACGACCCCCTCTTTAGTTGGTGGAATCGTACTCCCTTCGAGAGGCTCAAGGAGTCGTTTCGGTCCTACCGGAATGAACTCCAGACCCTTGTGAATCAGCGCTACAACACAACAACCGAGGCAGGAACTGATCCCTCGAATGGGCGAGAGGATGGCTCTGACATCGTTGGGCTACCGATCGGTCGTGACGCATTGATCAGTGAACTTCGGTTCGAGATGATTCCGTACTCCCCTGAAGAGTTGATAGCGATTGCTGAACGTGAGTACGACTGGTGTGAGGCCCGGATGCTTGAGGCGTCGGCCTCGCTAGGATTTGGAGACAATTGGAAAGCGGCCCTCGAAGCTGTCAAGCAGCGCTATGTCGACCCTGGAGAACAGCCGAAACTGATCCAAGATCTCGCCCTGGAGGCAATCGACTATATCGAGGATAACGAGCTGATTACGCTCCCGAGTCTCTGTAAATCTTCCTGGCGGATGGCGATGATGTCACCCGAGCGGCAACTGGTGAATCCATTCTTTACGGGCGGAGAAACGATCACCGTTTCCTACCCGACTGATTCGATGTCTCATGAGGCCAAGTTGATGAGTCTTCGTGGGAACAATCGGCATTTTTCGAGAGCGACGGTCCATCACGAACTCATTCCGGGTCATCATCTCCAGGGGTTCATGACCGCTCGATATGCGACGCATCGGCGACTCTTTGCCACCCCGTTCTGGCTCGAAGGTTGGGCGCTTTACTGGGAACTCTTGCTCTGGGATCGGGGCTTCGCAACATCACCCGAAGATCAGATCGGGATGCTCTTTTGGCGGATGCACCGTTGTGCTCGGATCATCTTTTCGCTGAACTTCCACCTTGGTCAGTTGACCCCACAAGAGTGCATTGCGTTGTTGATTGATCGCGTCGGGCATGAGCCGGCGAACGCAATCGCTGAAGTCCGTCGGTCGGTCGCGACAAACTACGGACCACTCTATCAGGCAGCTTATCTACTCGGCGGCCTCCAATTCCGAGCCTTACGTCAAGAACTTGTCGAATCGGGTCGGATGACCGATCGAGCGTTCCATGACGCCATCCTCCGAGAAAACCAGATCCCGGTTGCGATGGTCCGGGCACTCCTCGATCCCGAAATTCCACTCACGCCCGAGACCCAACCGGATTGGCGCTTTTATGACCAGCTCCTCGATTCCGAGGCCGAATAATCAGCCCTCGTTGACTTCGTCCAGAAGGTCGTTAATCTCGGCATCGGACTCGTCGAGATGGAACCCGTCGGGCGGACGCTCGGTGATCTCGGGTGGTTCTGCCTCGGGACGAGTTTTGGAAGGATCAGACTCAGTCCGCGCCCGGAGGTAAAGTTTAATCGGGATATCCTTGAAGGATAGCTTCTCGTGGAAGACGTTCAGCAAGTAGCGCTGGTACGTCGGCTCAAAAAGGCTTGGCTTATTCACAAAGAGAACGATTGTGGGAGGCCCCACTCCAACCTGAGTCGCATAGTAGATCTTCGGGAGTCGATTCTCGCGGACCGGCGGTGGGTGTCCGGCAACCGCATCACGAAGAATCCGATTGAGCGGCCCGGTCCCAATTCGACGGTGAGCTTGCTTATACATCGCTTGGGCACGATTGATCAAAGCTTTAACGTTTTTACCTGTTTTAGCCGTTATAAACGCTAACGGTGCATAGGACATCGATCGAAACGCATATTGAACTTGTGTTGCATAGCGGCCGGTCAGACCTTGGGCAGACCCTTCGACATCGGCCAACATTAGGTCCCACTTGTTAACGACAAGAATGCAAGGTTTGTACTGGCTCGTGATGTAGTCGGCGAGTTGCTTGTCTAGCTTGGTCACCCCTTGAGTGGGATCAATGAAGAGCAAGGTGACGTCGGAGCGTCGGATCGAACGTTCCGCGCGGTGGAGCGAATAGAAATCGAGGTCATCGCGAACTTTTGCCTTCCGACGGACTCCCGCGGTGTCGATCGCCACGAAATCGAGGCCATCGAGTTGGAAGCGAACGTCGACAGAATCGCGAGTCGTCCCAGCGACCTCGGAGACAATCATTCGCTGGGCACGGGCGAGCATATTGATGAAGGTCGATTTTCCCGTATTCGGTCGACCGACCACGGCGATCTTCATCGCCTCAGTTTCTGGTTTCGGTTCTTCTTTGTCTTCGGGGAGATACTCGGTGATCAACCCAAGCAGTGCTTCTTTGTTACGATTCTGAACCGTGGAGACATAGACTGGCTTGCCGCGGCCGATCTTATAAAACTCGTTACCGAGGAGGTCAAACTTGGGTTCGTCGGCTTTATTGATCACCAGGATTACGGGAGCCTGAACATACCGGAGCCGTTGGGCAACTTCCTCATCAAGCGGGAGGAGTCCGTCACGGACATCGACCACAAAGAGGACAACATCCGCTTCGTTTAAGGCAGCATCGATTTGGCGCTCAACGTGTTCGCTGAGATCATCACGATCGACGATGCCGATACCACCGGTATCGATCAGTTCGAAAAATCGACCAGGCTCGTCACCAGTTCCGGTCTGGGCGAGCGTCGCGACCCGATCACGAGTCACGCCGGCGAGATCATCAACGATGGCAATCCGGCGGCCAGAGAGCCAATTTAAGAGTGAGGACTTACCGACATTAGGTCGTCCGACAATCACAACGCGGGGCAGTGACATGATACAACACGCTGGCTTTATTATGAGTTGATCGGTCCGAGAGTTCAGCACCCTCACGACCTGAGAAACGTCAACAGTGACAATAGTCTATAATAACGCGATTACCGCCGAGAGGCTTGGATTCTTTCTCGGAAGCAGAGACTAAGCCATATTCCCCATGACACGATTGTTGGAGAAGTCCCCGTGTTCGCCACCTCGGAGAGGAATCAGGAGCGATGGAATTGGATCGAGTGAAGTCCGTTGAGCAAACGGGAGACTCACCCGACCGCGTCCGTGATGAGGGTGGCTTCACGGTACTTGATGGAGTTGCCCTGGTCGTCGGCGCGGCGATCGCTTCAGTCCACCTCCGTGAAATCGTCTCCCCGGGAGCCTTGACTGGATCTGGGTGGGGCTTGATGTGGCTCACCTTTTTTGGGATTTCGCTCTCAGCGACCGGTCCCGCCGTCCTCGCGGTCCGTCGATTCTCCGGGAGACCAGGAAGCCCTCCGATGCTCGGAGACTACATCTGGGCATTGCTAGGGGCGCCCTGGATTATTGCCGCACTCCCAAAGATCGTGGCAGGCTCAAGTCAGAGCGATCTTTACGAGTTGACGCTAACGGTCGGGCTCGGATTAGCCTCGGTGGTCACCTTAGCGATCATCTGGTCTCGATGGGTGATGGTTCCCTCAACCGACTTCTCGTCGACAAATCCAGGGGGTTGGACGCATCGGATCGGTCTTGCACTGGGGGTCGCGTGGCCAATTCAGTCGGGGTTCGGTCTGATTATCCTGGGTGGCGGGTCTTCGGGCTGAGGCTCAAAAGGATCAATCCGAAGGCAAACGGCGATGAAGTCGAGTGAAGACTCCCCCGATCAGATGCTCGAGACCAACCGCGTTCAGGAAATGAGGGCTCTCGATCAGCGTGATCAGAGTCGTTCGCCTCGACTCCTCGACCTTTTGGCGATGGTCGTCGGCTTCGGCGCCGCGGCCGCCCTGATGCGTTCGCTCTGGCCGACGGAACGGGACCTTCAGGTCTCCGTCGCGATTGTTGCTGGGGTGTTGTATCTCTGGCTTGGCCTCGCCATGACGGGCCCGATCCTCCTGCTCCTCGACCGTCGGGGCCTCAATGACGCAACGCGGCAGCTGAGTTGGCCCCAAGTTGCCTGGATGCTCATTGGGTCGTACTGGCTCGTGATTCTCGCGTTGGTAGTCCCCACGCGTCTCGACGTGCATCCCGTGCTCGGAATGCTCCCGATCGCTGCCGCACTGATCCTTCGGGTTCTTTCACCACCTTCAGTCAAGGCACGGATCCGTAACAAATCTTGGACCGATCGAATCGCCGTAGGATTGATGTACAGTTGGCCGGTTGCCTGGGGAGCCCTGATCTTGCTCGGGAAAACCTTCCTCTAACCTGGACCAGAATAGATCGATGGCGGTCGGTTGAAACTCAACCGGTGATGATTTGGATGAGATCGGGGTGATCGAGTCGCGTGATGATGCGATCGGCGATGCCGAGTTGTTCGATCGGGCTGTACTGATGGGGAATCGCAACGACAAAGGCCCCAGCTGCTTTCGCGGCGTTCACACCTGCGGGACTATCTTCAAGGACTAGCATGGAGCGAGGCGAGACTCCCAATCGTTCCGCAGTCGTCAGATAGATTTCGGGGTCAGGTTTTCCACGGCTCACTTGATCGCCACCAAGTACAAACGAAAACCGAGGCAATAGATTGTGATAATCCAACAGCCGGGTTGCTTCCTGATACCTTGTCGAGGTTGCAACTGCTTTCGGGACTTCTCCGTCCTCAAGGAAGGTAAGCAGATGGTGCAGTCCCGGCATCGTCCTCACCTCGGTATCGACGATGGCCTCGAATCGTCGTTTTGCTTCGGTCATGATCATCTCAGGAGGCTCGTCCAACTCTGCAATGCGGACCAAGGCCGGACCCGCGACGGCAGCAGGCCGACCGATCATCGCTGCCATCATCTCCTGTGTGAAGACCTTGCCGCGGGCCGCCAGTATTTCCGTCGAGACCCGAAAGAAAAGTGCCTCGGTATCGAAGATCAGGCCGTCCATATCGAACGCAACAGCCTTGATGGAAGGAGGAAGCGACTTGTGTTGGATGTCCATAGGAGCTGGAGGGCTGGAGGGCGATCAATGGTAGAGGGTGGTTGAATGTTGACGACGACCAGCAAGACTCTGGGGAAAGAGGGCGGCTTGATCCAGTCTCCCTTGCTGATCGATCGGCAACGGTCTGAAATCGCTAACGAAGCTCAGTCTTGGATTTGCCTCGACCTCGTCGACCATCGCTGTTGTAACCGCGCAATATTCGAGTTCAAGTGTATTAGGTATCAAGACCATTCTTGCCTGTTCGGACTTTCGTTTCCAGCATGTCTGAAGTGATGTTCCGATCACGTCACGGTCGGTCGGGAGGTGGAGCGGTATCCGCGCTCGGGCCAGGAAGTTACTCGTTCGACAATTCAATCTCATCGGTACCGGATCAATCTGCTGGACGAGTCGCTCCGTTGTGAGGTCGGCAAGTCCGATTCCAAGGGCATTCCCGTGGGATTCGGGGGCAAGATCAAGGACACCAAGTCGTGTGACGACAGGACGTTCGAGATCGGGCATCGTTTCGACCCGCTGTCGACCGATGACGTTGGGGTCCATGCCAGTCCCACTGTAATTCTTGCCAAGCTCACCGACGATCAAGACATCCATTTGGTCAAAAGGGAGCCGGCCCATTAGTCTCCGGGCTTCCTCAAGGAGTCCTGGTTCGGCTCCGAGGATCTCTTCAGGTTCCAAGGCGACAACACGGCAGATTCGGTCTTCAGCGTTCTCAAGTAACGCGACTCCGAGCACGACAGGAGTATGCTTGAGCAAATAGGACCCTACTTCAGGAAGAAGCTCTCTGAGTCCGACAAGGCCCAGTTGGTGAACTTGTGCTGCCCCTTCGCACTTACCGAGGCCGACCACCAGCATCTTTAGCAATCCACTCTCGAACTGTCCCGTGAAAGAAGTATGTGGCTTGATCCGGTTCAACAACACAATACCGTCGGCCTCGAAGGCCTTCCGATCAAATGGGATCGGAAGCCCTTGACTGTTGCTTCCTACGGTGACAGTTTCCATCCCTGTCTCGATCGGACAGCCGACCGATTCCTCGGTGACTCCAAGCGCACCGAGAAGAGAGCGTTGGCCCTCGGGAGTCCCGCCACCATGGCTCCCCATCGCAGCGACGATGAACGGCTGATAGTCTAGGGTTCTCAGTCCTCGGACGACTGCTTGGGCGATTTGATCGATTCCCGCGATCCCACGACTACCGACCGTCAGGGCAATCCGACTCCCGGCCGGAAGTCGCGTCTGGATCTGACTTGACTGAATAGCGCTCACGACGCTCTCAATCGGATCAGCAAGTGGCGGGGTTCCGACCGTCTGCCGAATCGTGGCAACGCGGGGTAACTCGTTCGATTCAGTCAATCCGTGAGACATGAGCCGACTTTCGATGAATCCGTTTCGTGATGGAGCTCGAAAGATCGTAACGAACCAAGATCAGAGGTGTACAGCCGACCTTGCAACCGAATGAACCCATCGTCATCGAGAATGGCTTGGGAAGAGCTACTCCCCATCGGGATTCCGGCACGATAGGATCGAATCAGCCCGACTGTTTGCTGACATCCCTGATCGCTTCTCAAAAGGAACCCTCTCCGATGAAACGCCCGGAACCGAATCGTCGTTCGTTCTTGAAAATGGCTGGAACCGCCGGAGCTTCCACCGTCGTGGCCCCGTTGATTCTCGGTGCCTCACGACCCAGGAGAGATGAACAACTCATCATCGGCAAGGAAGCTTATCAATATGAATGCGAGCATGATTGGGGCCAGTTGCCAGATCACATCAGTTGGTTCGAAACTCATGGTGTTGCCGTCGATAAGGATGGTTTCATCTATATCAAGCACCGAGCCGGCAACCAAAAGCCGACCAACCTCTCGATGGCTCAAGATACGATTGTGGTGTTCGACCCTGACGGCGTCTTCGTCCGCTCCTTCGGTAAAGAGTACCATGGTGGCGGGCATGGGATTGACATCCGGGAAGAGGATGGAGAAGAGTTCCTGTACCTCTCCTGCATGTTCCCCGTTAATCTAGTCGTCAAAACAACTAAGATGGGTGAAGTAGTTTGGGTCAAAGAGAAGCCCGAAGAGCCTGGCGTCTATGATGATCCCGAGGCTAGATTCAGCCCAACGAACGTCGCATTTCATCCCGACGGTGGCTTCTACGTTGGTGATGGATATGGATCACACTATATACATCGATACGACAAGGATGGCAATTGGATCCAGACCTGGGGAGGACTCGGTGATGCTCCAGGGGAATTGAGGACCCCCCACGGACTCTGGCTCGACAACCGTCCCGGTCGTCGCCCTTCGCCCAGCCTCGCAGTCGCCGATCGGGCGAATGCCCGGCTTCAGTACTTCACCTTGGGTGGTGAGTTCCTCAACATCATTTCGGACGTAAGCTTCCCAGCGCACTTTGACATCCGCGATGACGTCTTGCTCGTTCCTGATCTCCATGCCAGAGTTTCACTCTTTGATGCGGAAAACAATCTTATTACTCACCTCGGTTATGAACAATCTTGGACGGACGAAGTCCTCGACGGATTCCAAGTCCGTCGCGATCCGAGCCGCTGGCGACCTGGTCGTTTCGTCCATCCGCACGATGCCTGTTTTGACGCCGATGGCAACATCTTTGTCGCGGAGTGGGTCTCAACTGGTCGAATTACCAAGCTCCGTCGGCTATCCTGAGGAAGTTCCTTGTTGAGCTACTTGACGTAGGATCTCCAGTCTCGAACGATAGCAGAGTTCTACGAATGAATTCGTTCGAGGCTGGGCTCTGAGGAGACTTGTTGTGTGGTACTTTCAGAATCGCATTGTGTTATTGGTGCTACTAGTTGTCTGTATCGCGGGGTGTGGTGGTGGGTCCGATCTGGTGGCCTATGTCGCCCTTGACCGCGAGTTCTCGGAGCCGATTTTAGACGACTATGAGTTGTCTGAGGGTCTGACGGTCGCGGCCAAGTACGACGTTGAAAGTACCAAAACAGTTGGACTAACGAATCGGATCATTGCAGAACGTGATCGACCGATCTGTGACATCTTCTGGAATAACGAGATTTTGAACACGCTCCGACTTCAAGAGGCGGGGTTGCTCACTCCCTTTAGCCCGGTGCATCAAGATGCCATTCCCGAACAGTACCGTGGCACAGACCAAACCTGGTACGGCTTTGCCGCACGTGCACGGATCTTGATCGTCAACACCAATCTTGTTTCGGTGGAAGAACGCCCGTCGAGTATTCGTGACTTGGTCGATCCAAGATGGAACGGGCAGGTTGGGATTGCCAAACCTCTCTTCGGAACAACCGCAACACACGCCGTTACTCTCTTCGAAGCGTGGGGGACGGAGAAGGCTCGTCAATTCTTTGACGAACTCAAAGAGAACAATGTGGCCGTTCTTTCAGGGAACAAGCAAGTGGCACAAGATGTCGGGTCTGGACGTCTTGCCTTCGGTCTCACTGACACTGACGATGCCATGGTGATGCTCGAACAACAAAGGGCTCCCGTCGCGATCGTCTATCCTGATCAGGAAGAGGGTGGGTTGGGAACTCTCTTTATTCCGAATACGATTGCGGTGATCAAGAACTGTCCACATCCTGAAGAAGCGAAGGCGTTGGCGAGTGCGTTACTGAGTTCTGAAGTCGAGGCTCGCCTTACCAAGGGACCGAGTGCTCAGATTCCGATTCTCAAGACCACGGAAGTTAGTGCGCGTGTCGAAACCCCCAATACAATCCGGCCGATGGCGGTCGATTTTGAGGCGGCCGCAGCCCGTTGGAATGACGTGGCGACCTTCTTGCGTGCAGAATTCCTCCAATAAACCGCATGAAGCCCGAAATACTGCGTGGAGCGAAGCAGGTCCGACTAGGACCAAACAATCCACTCCTCAACTGGGTCAGTTTAATGAAGAAAATCAACGCACAAATACATCTTATTCTCTTGGTGATCGTTGGAATTGTGGGTTGTCAGCACCGTTCAGGGGGATGGTTGTTGGGCGACTGGGTTTACGATGCAGAACTCAGTAGAGAGCAGAACGAAAGAGTTCGTGACGACTCCGTCGGATTATTCGAATTTTTTAATCAGATGGCTTCATCCGTTTTAGCTGCCGCCCTTGAGGGAGGTCAGATGACGATTACAGATTCGAGAATTATTCTCTTGACCAAGGCAGGTGTTGGAACCGCACGGTCCTATGAGATCTTAGAATCACCCGACGCCAACACGCTCCGGGTTCAGCTTGAAGACAATCAAGTCTTTACCTATCACCGAGAAGGGGAGCTGATCTGGATGAATGCTCCCCTGAATACCGACTATCGGCTCTACTTCAGACGAGCTGAATGAACACTCCCTTGGAGTAAAGAACGAGGGAGTTTGTGCCAGAGGCCGAGACCAACAGCACCGATCCCAAAGAGCATCCAGGTGGCAGGTTCAGGGATCGTTGCTACGCTCAGGGAAATTTGTTCAATTTCGACCCGAGCACTCGCGCGTGATGTGTTGTCTCCGAAGAAGAGGAAGTTGGGAATCTCGTAGACATCAGGAAAGCCATTGAAGGCGGAGTAGTCCCGCAGTTGACCGACCAGGAGCGGGTCGCCGTCAATACAGACAGTGTAAGTCGTACCCTCGATCTTGACCTCATAACGTGCGATGGCGGCAGTGGTGTCGACGCCAATACCCTCGCCATGTTCGAAGAGGGGATCATCGTCCTGGGCCCAGACTTCATCTCCCCAGAATCCAAGCTCGATTCCAAGAAGATCGTTCGTGATCAGAATCACACTGAACCCCGCCCGATCGACTGTTTCATGGAATTCGGCCGCGATCCGGACGTTGAATCCAAGTGTAAACCCAAGTAATCGATTCAGCTCTGGGAGTTTACCCGGATCTCCGAATCCGCCACCGAGAAAGTAGCCGGCTCGTTCCTCATTGTCGGCGGTTGTATCGAGGGTCGTCCGACCGTTCGCTCCCGACTGTGTGGCACTTGCACCGAAGAGTGGATCGGTAGCGAAAAGCCAACCTTGCTGGTTGGGTGTTTCGTTGGTAGACCCGTCGTAGAGGATTGTCTCAGCGTTCGTGACGTTCACGAAGAAGAGAGTGAGACCAACGATGAGTACAGGACGACGATCTGGTTGAGAATAAAGCATCTGGGAATCTTAATGCTGGGGTGTCTGATCTTTGCAGATCCAATGGTACTCAGTGCCTTGGCCATGGTGAGGGTAGTGCTCGAAGCGAACTGTTAATCTGACTCGAGTTCGTCGAGGTGCGACTTCACCTCTCCGATCATCCGAGTGGAGTTGAGTTGCTCGAAGAGTTCCAGGCTCCGTTCCCAGAGTACCCGGGCTTCTCTGAAATCCCCTTGCTCTCTTCGGAGAATCGCCAGTTCATCAAGCACAGAGGCGATACCGTCGGTATGTTCCATCGATTCCAAGAGTCTCAGCGCTTTCTGTGTCATGGTCTCGCTCTGATCCAACCGTCCTTGGAGTCGGTAGAGGATCCCGAGATGACTACAAGCCGAGGCAACCCCCTCGGTAGTCCCATGTTTCTTCTGTAGTTTCATCGCGTGAATGAGGGTAAGTTCGGCGTCGTTGAGGTTGCCACGTTCGTAGTAGATTTCGCCGAGTTGGGTGTAGTAGTCTGCGATCCCGTCTTCACGCTCGGTCTCCTCGTCGATCTTCAGTGCCTTTATCAGATACTCCTCGGCACGATCAAATTGCCGACGATGCTTGTGGAGCAATGCGAGGTTCCCATAATTGACGGAGAGCCCTTCGAGGTTTTCTTCCCGACGATTCAGGGCGACGGCTTGGAGGTGGAGTGCTTCCGCCTCGTCGTAGGCGCCTTGAATCTGTTTGACGACAGCGAGGCAGTCGAGCGCCGTCGCCAGCTCAACGGGATCATCGGCTTCCTGAATATGATCAATGGCCTGCTCGAAGTAGGAAGAGGCTTGATCAAGTTCGCCGAGCATTCGGTGGGCAGTTCCGAGCTTGAGTCTGATCGTTGCTCCGACCTCACTTTCGTCCTCGCTGCTACCCTCGTCGAGGAGCCCGAGTGTTTGGTCGAAAGCTTGTACGGATTCGCGTAACGCACCGACTTCGACACAAACGTCACCAAGATTGCCGAGCGCGTTCAGGAGACGCTCTGGATCCTCGAGTCTCCGAAAAATGGCAACGGCTTCCTCAAAGAGAGGCTTGGCTCGATCGGCGTTTCCCTGTTCTGCGTAGAGGAGTCCTCGACTGAATAAGGAGATGCCATGATAACGATCGTCATCCGTGACGGTTGCCATCTTCTTGTAGGACCTGTCTGCTTTCGTATACTCACCGCGGATCCGTGCAAAGTCGCCGGTTAGCTCAAGGGTTCTTGGATCATTAGGGGCACGCTCAAACATCCGCCGGAGGCAACTCCGCGCGGTCTCGATGTTGTCATCGGCGAGGTGCTCTTGGGCCTGTTCATAGTCTTCTTGCTGCGCGGTTTCATCGAGCATCAGACAGTACCGCCATTTAGTTGGTCACGAATCGAATCGATCTTACCCTCTGTGCTTAAGGGCCAGGCAACGGGGATCCGGTCACCAGACCAGTTCCCGACTGATTAAGCGTCTTAGGAGCACGGAGCGTCCTCTTCGCAACCCGGGCTTGGTCGACTTTCGTTGGTCGCTGGACATCGCGGAGCTTATAAGCGAGTTGCTTGGAAGCCTCCCAATCTCCGTTCCTCGCCTTCGAAATAATCGCATGGAACGCCTGGGCCTCTCGGCCACGGAGTCCTCCTGAGATCTCAAGCTGTTCGACTTCGGCCGCAGCACGATTGAGAATCCCAAGATCCTCTGTCGAGGTCGCCGTTGCAAGTCGGAGGACTAATTCGCGGTGCTCGGTAGCGACCTGGGGTGGTCCGCAGCCAGCAACTGTGGTCGCGATCACGACCATCCCGGGAAGGATTCGGAGCGCCCTCGGAAGTTTCCAAGAGCGGTCTGGTTTAGAAAGCGTCAGCACTGATCACCTCTCCGAGTCGACAGCTCGCGAGACTTGCCCAAGTTCGCTGGTTGATTGTTGACTTGATAAAGCGGACGCTCCCGTCGCCAAGGAGGATGTTGGCACCACCGGGATGTTCTGCGTACATCTGGCAGACATGGCAACTCCGGGCGTTCGGCGGATGAATAATGTCCCCTTCACCAAGTGCCGGACCACTATGAGTTAGCACGAAGGTCGCGGCGAAGTCGCAGTCCGCGAAGGCGAAGGCGGGAGTTGGGCAGACAACTCCACCAGGGACAACGCCGACCCACGTCTTGTCACTCAAGATCGGGGAGTGCTCGCCCATGAAGATCGTCTGACTTAAGCCGTCACTGATGCTTGCGACTGTAAGAAGCGAGTTCCGGTAGAACGGCCCGTCAGCGATCGACGAATGATCCTCGGTTTGGAACCCCCAAGGCTCTTCGTTTCCAGCATTGAGCACATAGTGCGATCGCGCAATAAACGCGAGTACATTTCCGGGTTGATCCCGGACTTCGAACCGAAGGCTTGATTCACTGACCGAGGGACAAAGAAACATCTCGAGGGACGTTCGGACTCCAGTCGTGTTCGCCTCGAACCAACAAGGAAGATTAATGTTGACATTTTGATATAGCGATTCTTGCTCGATATACGGGAGCAACATCGTGCCGTAGGCCCAACCAGGGCCAGTATCAAGTGTTGTTGGGTCGGGCTCACCATGAACCCCGCCACCGCCCGGTAAGGTCAAATAGCCAGGCGGGAAAGCACCGAAGGTTCCCTCATAATTGTGCATCCCGATCCCAATCTGCTTGAGATTGTTCGAACACTGTGCCCGTCTTGCAGCTTCGCGGGCAGATTGGACGGCGGGCAAGAGCAAGGCGATCAAGACACCGATGATCGCGATCACCACGAGGAGTTCAATGAGTGTAAAGCCATCTTTTGCTCCCCTCTGGGCACTTGATATACCAGACATTGAAATCCGCTCCAATTTTATCGAAAGATGTGTCGGCCATTCTCCTCAACACTCTCTTTGGAAAGATAAATGCGGACCACCGAATAAATCAACTCGATTTTTTGGCTATCCCAAATCAAGTTTACAGAAAAACAAAAAGAGCATTTTCCACGCTATCGATCTACCCGAGTCGGACGTAGTTGAGGAGTCTCGCCCGCGTGATCACCGTGACGGAGCTAAGCGACATCGCCAGGGCTGCGACCATCGGGCCGTATGTACCAAACAAGCCGAACGCGGCGATGGGGATCCCGACGGCGTTGTAACCGAACGCCCAAAAGAGGTTATCGCGGATTGCCCGGAGGGTTGATCGGCCGAGTCGGAACGCTCGAGGAACACTCCGGAGATCACCGGAAGTAATGACGATATCGGCCGTCGCTTTGGCAACATCCGTCCCCGTGCCGAGCGCAATCCCGAGATCTGCGGTGGCGAGGGCAGGGGCGTCGTTGATACCATCACCGACCATCGCGACTCGGGTCACTCCGGATGAGGAGCGACCCTGACGTAACTCATTGATCCGCTCTGCTTTCTGCGCAGGGAGAACCCGTGCAAAGACCTTCTCAGGATCGATGCCGACCACCTTTGCAACCGAGCGTGCTGTCACCTCGGCGTCGCCGGTAAGGAGGTAGAGATCAAATCCCATCTCCTTCAAGTCTTGAATCATCTCAGGCGCGTGTGGGCGTGTTGCATCGACCAGCGAGATCTGCCCCGCGAGGTCACCGTTAATTGCAAGATGAATGACGGTCCGGTCGGGGTCTTCGAACGTCCCGGACCTCGCTATCTCCTGTCCGGTCCGACTCTTCAACAAGTCGCCCGAACCAATCACAACCTCAAGACCCTCAACGGTCGCTTCAACCCCAGCGCCTTCAAGGGCTCGGAATTTCTCAGCGCGGATCCCTTGCGCATAGGGGGCCAAGGCTTGCCCGATTGGATGCTCGCTTCCTATTTCAGCAGCGCCGGCGAGCTGGAGAATCTGATCTCGATCGAATCCGTTCAGAGTCTCAACCTGGTCGATCGAGGGGCGTCCTTCGGTGAGAGTCCCCGTCTTGTCCAGAACAACAGCCCTAATCTGGTCCATCCGCTCGAAGGCTGAGGCGTCACGGATCAAGAGGCCCTCACGAGCCCCTCGACCGGAGCCGACAGCAATTGCTACTGGAGTCGCAAGACCAAGTGCACAAGGACAGGCAATGATCAAGACCGCTGCTGCATTGAGGACAGCGGCCTCCCAGCGATCGGTGAAGAACCCCCAACCGAGGAGCGTCAGAAGGGCGATTCCGAGAACAATCGGTACAAAAACTGCCGAGATTTGATCCGCGAGTCGTTGGACATTCGCTTTGGAGCCCTGCGCTTCGCGGACCATCGCCACGATCTGCCCGAGTGCACTATCACGGCCGAGTCGTGTCGCACGGACGAGAAGTGATCCGTTGGAGTTCCTTGTCGCACCGGTGACAGGGTCACCGACAAGTTTCGGAATCGGAGCTGACTCACCAGTAAGCATCGATTCGTCGACCTCGGACGAACCTTCGATCACCATCCCATCGACTGGAATCGACTCTCCGGGCCTAATCCGGAGTACATCTCCCCGTTTGATCTCGTTGACGGGGAGATCGACCTCGGTGCCATCCAACTGTAAGAGTCGGGCAACCTTCGGTGAGAGGTCCAGCAAGCGCTCGATGGCTTCACCTGCGGCACCCCGAGCACGGACCTCAAGATAGGAACCGAGCGTGATCAACGTCAGAATGATCCCAGAGTCCATGAAGTAATGGGCTTGGCGATGCTCACCATTCAAGAGGTGGTAAAGGCTGTAACCAAAGGCGGTGGTGGTCCCTATTGCAATCAGGGTATCCATGTTGGTTGAGCCGTGGCGGAGCCGCTGAACTGCCCTGACCAGATAGGGACCACCAAGGTAGATCTGGAGGAACGCTGAGGGGATCAGCATCGCCCAACCAACCCATCGAGCATTGCTCAAGATTCCAATCCAGGGCATCGTGGCGACGCCGAGACCCAGAAGCGGTATCAAAAGAATGAGCCCAATAATTAATCGCCGCCGCGCTCTGGCCAGTTGAGCCGCGCGTTCCTTACGGAGTGTTTCGAGGTCGCCGAGCTTTTCACGATCGCCGAGGTTTCGGACTTGGTAGCCCGCATCGCGAAGTGCTTTTTCAATTGTCGAGCGATCGAATTGCGTTGAAAGGACCTGCAATTGGACCCGATGGGTTGCGAGGCTGGCCTCTGCCTTCTTCACTCCTGGTAGCTTCTTGAGGACCGCCTCGACCCGGCCGACACAACTCGCGCAATGCATCCCCTGGACGCTGAATTCGTAATCATTGACCGAAGCGTCGTCGGGTTCACCGCTCCGCCGAAACTCGCCTGCGTCCTTGGCGGTGGAGTCTGATTCTTGAACCACCAAAACACCGCTCTCCGGTTCAACGGAAGTGGTGAATCCCGCTTGTGTTAAGGCTGATTGGACTTCTGCTTGCTCGACCCAACCCGGCACGACCCGAACGCTGATCGACGCACCATCAGGATCCAAGGTCACGGCGCGGACACCGAGTACGCTCATGAGGACACGCTGAATCTCACGACACGTTCGGTCGGGGTCCATCCCCGCTATGATCAATCGGAGCGAGTCGTTGTCTGGGTGCCTTGTCATCGTCGGAGACCTCTCGGAGCAGGATCGAGCGAGGAGCGCACGACCACAGTATCGTGAGGCGCTCCTCGGACGGTTCTGGATATTCCAGAGTCTTCTTGCAGGGACAAGTCGCCCCGAGCATCTTGAGGGGCAGTGCCGAAACTCAACCGAAATTCCAGGGTTCGCGAGCTACCCTCGAACAGAGCCGATTTGCTTCGGGGTCGTCGATGAATTCTTCTGTCACCGGATCGACCTTCAAGTTCCTTCGGAGAATCCACGAAAGTGCGGCGGCATGGCAAGCGACGTGAGACCGTCGCATGACTCGGGCGTTCGCAGCGGGAAGGTCTCGAGACTTGATGCAGTCGAAGAAGTTCCGAGCGTGCGCACTGACATCGAGACCAACGTTCGGTGTGTCGACCTGGAGACCCTCGAGTTCGCTGCGGAGGGACTCTGGTTCGACCACAATCCCGCCATTATCGCCGGTCTCGACCTTCCCTTCCTCGCCAACGAAACGGACAGGACACGTCCCGAGTTCGTTGATCCAACCTTCCCGATCGCCAAACGGGTCCTTGAGGAAATCAAGGATCAGGGTGACCCCATTCTCGTACCGAGCCGTAATTCCTGCTTCCGAGGGCTCGTATTCAATAGGGATGGTCTCATCAGCATCATTCGCCCATTGGCAGAGGTCGACCGTGTGGGCCCCCCAATCAAGCAATCGAGCGCCGGAGTCAAAATCCCAGTAGCCGCGCCAGCGTCCCTGAACGTAGCGCTGATTGTAAGGTCGCCAGGGAGCGGGGCCGAGCCAGAGATCCCAATCGACCTCTTCGGGTGAGGGTGTTGGTTCGGCGGGAAGCCACGACGTGATGATCTCGGGAACGTAGACCGAAGCATAAAGGGTCTGGAGCTTCCCGAGTTTTCCAGTTCGCGCCAGTTGAACAGCGGCCTGAAAATTGGCAACGCTCCTTCGTTGCGTCCCAGCTTGGAAGACTCGCTCCGTCCTACTGATCGTTGCTTCAAGCTCTTGGCAGAGCCCGATCGTGAGCCCGCACGGTTTTTCGCTATAGACGTCCTTGCCTGCCTCTGCGGCCAAGATCGATGCCGGAGCGTGCCAACGATCTCCGGTCGCGATTAAGACGGCATCGATCTCTGGGCGACCCAGCAGCTCTCGAAAATCGCGATAGAGAACACAGTCGGTGTTCTTGTAAGTCTTGTCGACCAGTTGTTTTCCGGCGTCACGACGGCTTGCTTGGACGTCTGCGAGTCCCACACACTGGACGTCTGCTTCCTTAAGGATCGCAGTGAGATCGTAACGACATCGAGGACCGAAGCCGATGACGCCGAGGGTAATCCGATCGGAAGGGGTTGGGCGGGCTGATCGTCCCAGGGCACTTGCAGGAACGATCGTTGGCAATCCGATTGTTGTGCCTGCGATGGCGGTTGTGGCCCCTCGGAGCACCTCACGGCGCGTTGGGGACGTCTCGATGGGTTTGGGCTTCATGAGTTCACACGCTCCACGGGTGGGGTTGACTCGACTGAGTCAGCGTGCATTTTCCCAGAACAGATCATCCCCCTGCAAGCATCTCGGCAAATTCGTCTTGTTCTCCAGGGTAGGTGTCAAGCCGACCATGACGTTCGCCAGTTCTCAATTACCCACAAATCGTCCCGATTTGGGGACCCAGCTGAGCGTAATTGAGAAATCGGGAAGTCGCTTACATCCCAGGAAACGGGGGGAGGAATCGGCGTCAACACCTAGTGGACCGCGCAGAAAATCCATAGCCCGACGCCACTCGGTTCGATCGAGGGATATACGGTGGGGAAACTCAAGAAACTGCGCTCTTCCTATTCGACTGTGAACGATTACCAGGTGTGGTTGCTTTTCCCGTTTGAGGACGGAGACGGCGCCCCGGCGAATTCGAGGACACACCCACCCGTCGTGCTGAACTGGTGAGACCCGGCTTTGGCGAAGGTTTATAACGCCGGACACGTTGGGCTTGATAGCGGTCCAGCTTCCCGACGATTAATGCGAGCCCTGCAACCGCAAAGATCAAACTCAGCGCGGTCGAGTAGATTTCGTGAGGTCCATCGAGGCAGAGTCCTCCGCACACGGGGCATCCTCGCGAATACGGTCGGATGGATTGGAACAATGCGTTCAGATCTTGAAGACTAACGCGAGTTTAGGGTTTGTTCGGTTCAAGTCAGATCTTAACACTCGGAGGTCGAATCCTCCATCCGCAATTTCTCTCGGCTCGTTCAGGATGCGATCTTCCGAAGAGCAGGCGAACGCCCTGACCAGGGGCGTGAGGTAGGCATTGGCTTGGATATCTCTCGTTTACCATTGCTCGATCCATCCAGTGATCGGTTTACCTCAAAAAGTTTGTTCTCATACAGTTGAATTATACATTTGCTCAGTCGTTCCCGGGCGTATTACTAGTCAAGGCTGCGGCGATGTTGGCAAGCAACCAAGACGAGGCAGCCAACAACTGCAACCAATCACCACCAGAACTGATTCCGTAGGTCAACACACTTGCGATCCAGCAAAGGCTAGCTACGGTTTGCCCAAGCCACTCGATTCGTAACACTCGTGCCAGTCGGCCTCGCCTTGCGCCAGAGAGGACACCACTCTCTGGGACCTCGCTCGCCGCGTTTGGGTCTGTTGGAAACGCGGCGAGTGTCCGCCTTACGACCCCTTTGTCGTTCCCATTCAAGACGCCCACCCCTCTCGACACCAGAAGATTAAGCGCTCATTGGCAATTCAATCACTAGATTGCTAATATGCGTGACTAGAGCCCTGCTATTCGCGGGATCCTGAATTAGGACGTAGCCGCTGCTGACGCAGTACTCGACAGCGACGTTCTCAATCACCGTGTTCGGGTGGATGATCGTCACCTTCGCCACCTTCTTTTGCACGGTTGTCGCGAAGTTCTGTAAGTGTTCGGACATCTCGAGCTTCTCCTGTTCGGTCATCTTGTGTTTCAGCTGATTGGAAGGACCTCGAAAAAGACAACCATTCATCTAACACACGCATTCCTCTCCACAGCAGGAGAGATCATCCAGGTACATGCCCCAGTTGCGGTAATTCTCCAACTCTTCAGCGGGTAGTCCCAACGAATTGGCAATCGCTTTGGCAACCACGGCAAATCTTTGTCGATACTTGTAGATAAAACAAAAGACATGATTACCGTGTCGCACCGCTGGTCCACATAAGAACAAACCTGGCACGATTGTCGACTCATCCTGTTCACTCAGAAGCGGAAAGCCATCTTCACGCGACTCGAATAAATATGAGACCAGCTTGAGACTCCCTTCAAACCCTCCTGCCAGAAGGGGCGGAACACTCGATTGAAATCGACGCCCGTCTTGGACCGTCACTTCATACTTCTCCTCCACGCGAGTGACCGAATCGATCGTCGCGTTAGGGAAAAGCTCTACTCGCTTCTTAAAATGATCTTCACGCATTCTTTCAAGCGAGTATGGAGACAACGCGACGCTTGGGTCTGAACTCTCTTCCTTCCAGGGACACCCTTTATCAAACAACCGCACCCGTTTATCGCGGGATGCGAGGTGGTAGGCAGCATCAACACCACTTTCGTAACCACCGACAATGATGAAATCGTCTCCTTCAAGGTTCTCATAACGGGCGATCGTTGCGGTGTGTTCGCAGAGTTCGCTCCCGGCGAATCCCCCCAATCGTGGGTATTGAAACTCACCAGCCGCCCAAATCACATGCTTGGCCCGCAGAGTATCCTCGGGCGTATCGATCAGGAAGTCGTCTCCAAGCTTGGTCACCCGTAATACGTCGGTATATTCTCGCACTGGTAACCCAAAGAATTGAGCGACCTGACGTAAATGTGCCGCGTACTCTGCGCCCGTCGGATGCTCGACCTCTAAGCTAAACGCTGGAGAAACACCAATCGCAATCGAGTTCAAATCGAGCATGCCAATCGAATTCGTTGGAAATGAAGGAGTGATGAAGCGAGTCTCAGCCGGCCACGACGCAAATGACGATCCGACCGTATATCGATCGAGCACGATAAAGTTCTCGATACCCGCGTGCATCAGGGCTATCCCAACCCCCACCCCCGCAGCGCCACCACCGATGACAACGACATCGTACCTCTTGACCTTCATTGCAGGCATCATTAGACGCTCAATCGTTGAAAAAGCACGAGTCATCGGCGGACCTCCATAGACTCGGTACGTTGCTTGGGCTCAAGAGTCATCCGACCCGTCATCTCGGGTCGGGATAGCCCCTGGACCGTGATCGTGGTCATCCTGGAGGGCATCGAGCCACTCGGGGAAGGGGTCGGGGAGGTCGAAGGCGGCAACGGGATGCCAGCCGTCGAGTTCCGAGTCGGTGAGGAGGCAGCCATCAAGCGAGCGGCAGATCGCCTCTCGGTCGAGGTCGACACCGATGAAGACGAGTTCCTGGACGCGATCACCGAAAGTTGGATCCCAGTCGTCGAGAACAGTCTGACACTCATCGGGGTCGCCGGGCCAATCGGACTTCGGGGTCGCGGCAAGCCAACGTCCGCCGGGCTGGGTGCGGCAGGCGCCGCCGGCTAGGGAGTAGAGGCCGACGAGGTCAGGGCGAGTCGCCAGCCAAAAGGTCCCCTTGGCCCGGAGAAGGCCATCCCAGTCCTGGCCGATCCACTCCGAGAACAGAATGGGGTGGAACGGGCGCCTCGATCGGTAGACGAAACTGGAGATGCCGTATTCCTCGGTCTCGGGGACGTGCTCGCCGCGGAGTTCAGCCAGCCAGCCGGGAGCGGCGGCGGCATGTTCAAAGTCAAAGCGGCCGGTGTCCAACACGAGAGTCAGCGGCACGCGACCGAACTCACCGCGGGCGATCTCGGCCGTGGGGTTCAGGCGTCGGAGCAATGCCTCGACGCGGACCAGCTCCACAGGGGAGATGCAATCTATCTTGTTGAGCACGAGGACGTCGGCAAACTCCACCTGCTCAACGAGCAGGTCAGAGATCGTACGGTCGTCGCTCTCACCGACCGCGAGACCACGATTGGATAAGTCATCGGCCTGGACCAGCTCGCGTAGAAACGCGGCGGCGTCAACGACCGTAACCATGGTGTCGAGGCGAGCGACATCGTAGAGGGCCTGGCCCTGTTCGTCCTCAAAGGTAAAAGTCTCGGCCACGGGCATTGGCTCGGAGATGCCGGTGGACTCGATCAGCAGGGAGTCAAAGCGGCCCTCGCTGGCCAGACGACGGACCTCAACAAGCAAATCCTCACGGAGCGTGCAACAGATGCAGCCGTTGGTCATCTCGATCAACCGCTCTTCTACCCGGCTCAACGCCGCGCCACTTCGAACGAGGCTCGCGTCAATGTTGATCTCGCTCATATCATTGACGATCACGGCGACCCGCCGTCCCTCGCGGTTCGCCAAGATGTGGTTGAGTAGCGTAGTCTTCCCGGCCCCGAGGAAGCCGGACAGGACGGTGACTGGCAGTCTCGAATCGCGTTTCATGGTGCGTTTGCCTCGATCCTCCGACTCGATTCAATCGATCTCGATCAGCCCACCGCCCGATTCCCGATGGCCTGCCAGCGATTGTGGAGCGACTCCCAGGTCGCGACCATCTTCTCGGCGGGCACGGAGGCCTTGGGCCATGCGGCGACGCAGCGACGTCGATGGTCCACTCCCAGCTCATCGAAAGCCCAACGCTCGTATAAAACGATAGCGTCGAGGATCTCCCTGACAAGCTCAACGCTCTTACCCGACTCAGTCGGCTCTGCGGTTGCCCGGAACGTCGGCACGACACCTCCGCACAGCTCTGAGGCAAGAAGCGACGACCGATCCGTGTAAGTCGGTTTGAAGTCGAACCTACGCAAAGCGACCCCTCCCAGGCCAGGCGCCCCCAGGAACAGGCCCGATCCCCAGAGCGCAAGTTGTCGGCCCGCCTCGTCGAGCTTCGAGTAAGCGGTCGATCCTGTGACACCCGGAGCCACCCGATAACGATCGAATCCATAACGGATCAACCCATTCCCCTGCAAAACGCGGATGTCCTGACCCCAGCACCACATCTGCTGATCCAGCAACCGGGCCGCTTCGCGACGGAAATCTGAGGGGATTCGCATTGAAGGACACCACCTCGTCTGGCCGATCGAATCGTAAGTTTTTCTCCTCTTCCGGCTCATGGTGAGACTCGCGACAATCTATAATTATTTCGCGTCTGCATCTTGAAACAAACCCGCAAGAAAAACTCACTAGTATTCGCCCCGAACCTTAATGATATAGCATTATCAACAGGGAGCGCCAAGGATACCTTCCCTCAGCTAGCGAGAATCTCGAGATGAACCGGAACACCAGGCAAAATGAGGCAATCCGAAAGACTATCATCGAGAGCGGTCGGCCACTCAGTCCGACCGAGATCCTGGAGCTAGCCCAGGAGGATATCCCTGGGCTCGGCATCGCCACGGTCTACCGGACGATCAAGCGTCTCATCGAACAGGGGGATGCCGTCGCCGTTGAGCTACCGGGCGCGCCACCACGCTACGAAAGCAGTGGGGCTGCGGCGGTCCATCACCACCATTTCCACTGCGACGCCTGCGACCGGGTCTTCGACGTCCCTGGCTGCCTTGGTAACCTGGTCACGTTGACGCCTCCGGGGTTCCGACTGAATGCCCACGAATTAGTGCTATACGGCCAGTGCGCCGAGTGCGGAGGCAGGGCCGATTCTGATTAAACCAGCAACGGGTCTCAGCCCGTTCTGTTGTGACGGCTGAGGTACGAGCAGATGTCCTCAATCTCCAAAAAACCCTCACATTGGAAATCCGAAAACAAGCACCCCAGAATCATCAACAGACTTGACAACTATCTCGATTTGCCACTCTGGTTGTACAAAGGATGGTTCAATTGCCCACAAATCGCGTCGATCACTGAGGACTCTCCTAGTTGAGATTCATCACAAAATACAAAATAAGCATTATCATTCTCATTACAATAGCCGCATCAACTAATGTGACGAAATCTCAAACTTCGTCGCAACCTTCATCAGATATTGATCGGATTAAACCGCCAGCACTCAAACGCGGTGACACAATTATGTTCGTTGCGCCTGCTGGTCCCATCGACATAGAAAAAATCAAAAGGTGCAAGGATATAATTGAGAGCAAAGGCTTTACTGTGATCGTTCCCGATAATCTGACGCGGCAAGACCGGTATCTCGCTGGTTCTGACGAGGAACGCGCCGCAGAATTGAATGCAGCAATCCGACATGAAGGAGTGAAGGCAATATTCCCATGCCGCGGTGGCTACGGGCTTTCCCGAATCTTAGACAAGATCGATTATGACGCTCTTCGTGAAAACCCCAAGATAATTACGGGGTTTTCTGACCTCACAGCGTTGCATCTGGCGGTTTTCAAGAAATCAAAGATCGTCACTTTCCATTCACCGATGCCGCAATATTATCTCTGGCGAGAAGATGGTGAGTATGAGTACTCCGCTGACCTCTTCTGGAACATTCTTAGTGGCAAGGGATATTCATCTGAGGTAGCCAATCGCTACCGAATCCCGCTTCCTGAAGGCCGTTCTGAACCTAAGTGTCTTGTCCCTGGCCGAGCTGTTGGGAGACTCATTGGTGGCAATCTAACACTTATCGGATCTACGTTGGGTACTCCATACCAGATAGAAACAGCAGGGGCGATTCTCTTCATTGAAGACACAGGAGAAGAGGCCTACAAGATCGACCGAATTCTCTCTCAATTACGTCTCGCTGGATTATTAGATCGTTTAGCAGGCGTTATCGTTGGCACGTTCGACGGAGCGGACGAAGGAGAGCTGGAGTCAGTTTTGAAAGAGCACCTCGGCAGCCTTAGCATCCCCGTTATTACCAACTATCCTATTGGTCACACATCTCATAATGCAACGATTCCATGTGGTGTCGAAGCTGAAATCGATTCAGCGATGTTGACCGTTAGACTACTCGAATCTCCTGTCCTACAAGAATGACCAATCTATTTTTGCTTGTGCGAATCTGCCCGGTGACTCTTCTCAAAGAGAAGATCTTACTGTGATTTGTTGTAATAGAGAACGGGCAGTTCATCCTCTAAGCAACTCTAATCGAAAGACTTACAATCGAGCATTGTCTTGAGGCGACCACCACGTCAGATAATCGACGTGGTATAGCTGGTCAAATTCTTGGCCCGGTTGATCATCCACCAGCCGTCTTGGAATTAAATCACTCATTCCGATCGCATGGTGTTCGACTTAAGGTAGAGTTGAATAGATCACGATATTTTGCGCGATTCTGAGGGCGCTTTCGTGAGTGTAGCCTTTGCAATCGAGCCCTTGTTGTCGTTCGAGAGCACAACCGATGTCGTAGGGCGAGTAAATCACCGCCCAGTGGCCGTCGATCTGGATCCCCTTGAGCCGCGGCGGGCCGATTTCACCGCCGGCCGCCTTGGTAAATTGGACGGCCGAGAGGTCGTCGCCAACTCGAGTAGTGAACAACTCATCGTCGGGAGGAATTGGCTCAAGCTCTTGATCGGGGAGAAGCTCTTTCATGAACTTCTCAAAGCTTTGGTCGAAGGCGAGGCTCCCGCAGGCGGCGTCGACGAAGAACGTGCCACCCCCTGGATCGAGATGTGCGCGGAGTGCATCCATATCCTCTGGAGTAAACGAGAACCCCGAGTTACCGTGCACGTAGATCAGTGGGTAGTTGATGAGGTTGGGGTCGCTCGGCAGTAGCTCACGATGATTGATTACAACGTCATAACCGAGACGCTCTCGGAGGATTGTTGAGAGATTTGGGATTGCCAACGGGGCGACGTTCCAACCGCCTGGGTGGCGGAGCTTAGCGATTTGAAGAGCGCCACGCCTCGGGAGTTCCAACTCGAAGTTCCGGACCTCGCGCGGAACCAGTTTGGTCGCGGGTGGCTCACGTCCAGTTGCATAGTCGATCACATTCTCGCCGATCTTCGCGGCTCGTTGGACCGATGTCACGGCTGGCTGTCCGTAGAGAAAATTCCAGTAGCCGGAGAGGTCGCGAGGGCTATAGATCAAGACTGTCCGGCACCCGAGATCAATCCCCCAGAGAGGGCTGACTTCGGGGTCGAGGTCGTGCCGAGCACGCCAGACCGGGTGTTCGGGGGGGAGTGGCTTGAGTTGATACCCGCGATCCGAGGGGAAGATCTCCGCGACTAATCGCCGGAAACCCGCATCATGGGATCCCGTGCCACAACCAGCTTCGGCAAAGATGAAGCCGCCTTGCTCGACATAGGCTTGCAGATTTTTCTTCGCACGCTCGCCGATCCCATTCGGTTCGTGGTAGCTCAGAAACGCAATCGGCGCCTGGAGCATCGCTTCGACGGTGGCGAAATCTGGATTCACGATCTGCCAAGTTAAGAGTTGCTCCCAGTCTTCCGAGATCGCCGAGACAATATTCCGGACGCCTTCGCGGTGGTTGTTCCAGTAATCGCCGATCCCATCTCGGAGCTTGTTGATCAGAACAGGCGCACGACCTTTGGCCAAGAAGAGGAGGGCGAAGCTTGTGGTCACAACCGCATTATTTTCGCCAGGAGCTTCAGCCCGACCACCTCCCGGCCAGGCACCTATAAGTCGCTTCTGGAGATGGATTAACTCTTCGGCACCTTCGATATACCAATCATGATTACCAAAGTAGCGCTGACCACTGAGTCGTCCGGCACGTTCTAAACCGTAGAGATAGTAGAACTTCCAAGTCGGTCCGCGACCGAGGTTGGTCTCAACACTGAAGTTCGCCCCCATCCAAACCAAAGCATCCTGGAGTTTCTCGTTGATCTCGCCCTCGCCACAATTCCTGATCTCGTCACCGATCAACAATTCTCGACTCTCAATCCTGCGGAGCCCGGTGATCACCAGACTCGAGATTCCGGCGACGGTCATGCTTGAGGAGACGTCACGATCACGTCCGGGTTTGTATCCCCAGCCACCGCTCAGACGTTGTCCTTTCAGCCAGTAGCTTCGGGCCTCCCGCCAGACGTTGTCATCGACCGGAATCCCGGCGGCACTAATGAGATCGAGCGCTAGTAAGGCATACTGCGAATTTGAATTATCGGGGACTCGACCTTTTTGAACGGTATAGGTCCATCCGCCGACTCCCGTAAGACCATCCCCTTGTTTGACTTGAGCCTCGGTGAGCCATACCGCACTCTCGGCGAGTCGGACCCGATAGCGTGCTGGGTCGGCGGTCGCAAACGCCATCGCCTGCAGTGAGACTGTGTAGGTCTGCCCAAGCTGTCGAGGAGAAAAACGTTCCAGGAAGTTGAGGGCACGGGTGATCATCGGGTCATCGACCGGGACTCCTGCAGTGACCAACGCAAGCGTAGCCAGCGAGGTTGTCCCGGTGACGTTCTCCTCGTCAAACTCTGGCCAACCCCCATTCGGTTGCTGTCGAGTTCGTAAGAATCGGATCCCGTCCCGGATCGACTGCTCCACTTCCTCCGCCGTCACTTCACCCTGAGCCTCCGAAGGGTGGAGACTGAAGACGAGTCCAGGGAGAACTACGACAAAGAAGCTCCACCTGACGAAGGTCGTGATGTTTCCGATCCAACTCATCATGTTCCCCAAACTTCCCTGATTCACCATAACGGGCGATAGTCTTTGACAACTGTCATAGCTAAGTTAAGTATATTCATCAGAAGTGGATTGTCAATGATCACGCTGAGTCGAGCGATCTATCAGATAGAGAGGAGGGCTTTCTGAACGACCCGCTAGCTCTGCGTTCAGGCGATCGTGTCGAGGAACCGAACGCGAGATCCTTGAATCATGAGTCGATCCGCTTCTACAATGCCAGCACGGATTTCTCTGTCTCTCAAGGAATTACTGTTTTCTTACACCAGGGAAGTCCTTGAAGACCAGATTCTTGCATGGTGCGTGGCCCGCCGTCGAAGTGGCCCTGTCTCAGCGACAAATCAGAGGGTGAAGCGTTCGATGGCCAGTTCCGGTGACCGGATCGCGCAGTTGCTCGACGAGTTTCGGAGGTCCCGCGAAGGAATGCTCGCCGAGCTGAGTAAGGTCGTCATCGCTCAACAAGACGTCCTCGAGCTCATCTTGGCGGCTATCTTCACGCGGGGTCATTGTCTGATGGTCGGCGTCCCCGGCCTCGCGAAGACCCTGATCGTGAGTTCGATTGCACGAATTCTCGACATCGGATTCAAGCGAATCCAGTTTACCCCCGATCTGATGCCTGCTGACATCACCGGGACCAACGTTCTCGAAGAGCCAGAAGCAGGACGTCGCGCCTTTCGTTTTATCCCTGGCCCTCTCTTCTCTAGCATTATTCTCGCTGACGAGATCAACCGGACACCACCGAAAACGCAGGCCGCCTTGCTTCAGGCGATGCAGGAGCGCGAGGTGACCGTTGGTCAAGAAACGCTCAAGCTCCCCGAGCCCTTCTTCGTGATCGCGACGCAAAATCCGATTGAACAAGAAGGTACATACCCACTCCCCGAGGCGCAACTCGACCGGTTCATGTTTGACATCCGGGTCGGCTATCCGACGCTAGAAGAAGAAGAGCGAATTCTCCTGGCAACAACCAAGGGGGAGACGGTCGAGCTGGAGAAGAAACTTCAAGCAAGGGCGATTCTCAACCTTCAGAAGCTGGTAACCTCGGTCCCGATTTCAGATCGCGCGATTAAGTATGTAACTCGGTTGGTCCGTGCAACTCGACCCGCCGACCCCGACTCTCCTGAGTTCGTCAAGGAGCTGATCGATTGGGGAGCAGGACCTCGAGCTGGGCAGAATTTGATCCTCGGGGCCAAGGCGATGGCGGCGATGGATGGTCGGTTCAGTGTCTCGCTCGATGATGTCCGAAAAGTCGCGGTTCCGGTGCTCCGGCACCGGATCAGTACCAATTTCCAGGCACAGGCCGAAGGGAAGTCAACCGACGACTTAATCAAACAACTCGTGAAGGAAGTCAAAGAGCCTGAAATTCCAAAGTACGAGCGCCGTTGAGGAGGGAGTTCCCGCATTGGCTGGATCTGCCGAACAATACCTGAAGCCGGCGGTGATTCGGCAAGTCGCTCGGCTCGATCTCCGCGCCCGTTTTATCATTGAGGGGTTCATCGCCGGATTGCACGCGAGTCCCTTCCATGGCTTCTCTGTCGAATTCTCCGAACATCGGAAGTATTCGCCGGGGGATTCGATGGCCGACATCGATTGGAATGTCTACGCCAAGACGGATCGCTTTTACATCAAGAAGTTTCAGGCTGAAACAAACCTGACCGGCTACTTGGCGATGGATCTTTCGGGGTCGATGGGGTACACCTATCGTCAAGAACTTACCAAGTTTGAATATTGCATTTGTCTCGCTGCTGCGCTGGCTTACTTGATGATTCATCAGCAAGACCCGGTCGGTCTTGTTGCCTTCGATAATCGGATCCGACAGAGCCTTGCCCCAGGAAGCAAACGAACCCAACTTAGCAATATCCTCTCGATCCTCACTCGATTAAAACCCTCGGGAGAAACAGATGCGGCCAAGAGCCTCCATCAGTTGGCGGGGATGATCCGCCACCGTGGCTTGATCATGGTCTTTTCTGACCTCTTCGGCGATGTCGAGCCGCTGATTAAATCACTGCACCGACTCCGACACGCGGGGCACGATGTTATTGTCTTCCACGTCATTGACGAAGCAGAAGCCGACTTTCCGTTCTCAGGGATGGTCGAATTCGAAGACAACGAGACGGATGCGCGATTGGAACTCGATGCCGACGCCATCCGGGCTGACTACCTCGAAGAGCTTGACGAATTCCGAGGTCGGTACCGCCGCGAGTGTCAAGGAGCCCGGATCGATTATGTCCCGCTCCACACTGGGATGCCGTTCGACAAGGCGTTGATGAGCTACCTCCTTAACCGACAGTCTCAGGGTTAACAACCCACACCCCCATCCGCTTGTTCATCACCGGGACATCTTGCTGCAAACGACATGGGCATATCACTGATCCACGCTGGATTAGCTGCCGGTGCTGCCTTGGCAGCAATTCCGGTAATCATCCACCTGACGATGCGGCAGACCCCCAAGCGGATTGTCTTCCCAGCACTCCGTCTCCTCCAGGAACGCCAGAAGCGATCGACAAAGCGACTCCGGGTGAAAAACTGGCTTCTTCTCCTCGCCCGAATGGCCGTGGTTGCCTTGATGGCGTTGGCACTCGCTCGCCCCACGATTAACGCAAAGGTTCCCCTCGGGGATGGTGAAGTCCCTTCCGCAGTCGCCTTGGTTGTGGACACGAGCCTCTCCATGGGATACATCGATCGCGGCGAATCCCGGCTCGACGAAGCGAAGAAACTCGGAGAACAGATTTTGCAGCGGCTTCCCGAGTCGAGTGAAGTCTACGTCATCGAATCGGTGGAGCCCGTCGCTCCAGACACCCCGTTTTCACCCTCGGCAGCGCAAGCGAGACTGCAATCGATCAAACTCCAACCGGTGGCGCGTCCACTCAACCTGGCCATTGAAGCCGCCTACCAAGCACTCGAAAAGAGTCGAGAAGATCTTGCACGACTAGAGGTATATGTCTTAACCGACCTCGCCCGGTCCGCCTGGGACCAGGGGAGTCCGTTGACGGGGCGTCTGGAATCCGTCGAAGAAGCGGGGCGGTCAATCGCAACCTATGTGATCCGGCTTGCGGCCGATGAGATCAGCGACGCAGCGATCGTGGGTCTGGAAGCACGACCGGAGACCGCCGATCCAGAAGGTCGGAGGTCGTTTGAGGTTGTTGCGACCGTTGCAAACACCGGACCGGCGTCGACTCGGCTCCTTGAGTTCATCGTCCGTTCCGAAGAGGGTGAAGATCGGAAACGAGACCAACGCGAGGTCCAGCTCCCCGAAAACGGACAAGTAGAGGTGACGTTCAAAACCCCATCGAGTCTGGAGCCTGGATTCCACCAAGCCTCGGTTCTCTTGGATGGTGAAGATCCCCTCGAAATCGATAATCAGCGATTCGTGACCTTCGAATCCTCACGAGCCCTGGATGCCTTGATTCTCTATGAGCGCGATCCAGACAACCCGGAATTCCCCTCGATCGATGCCTCATTCGTGGCTAGCGCGGTTGATCCTGAGGGCTCCGGGATCTCGAACCGAGTGCAGACCCGAGCGACCGATCAAATCGGCGATCGCTTCACTTTCGATCTGAATCAGTTCGACGCAATCTTCCTTAACAATGTCGGTAAGCTTTCCGACCAAGCTTGGAACCAGCTTGCTGAATATCTCAAGACCGGTGGTGGTATTGTGATCGGACTCGGGCGTAACTCGACTCCGGAACACTACAATACCGCAGCAGCACAACAAGTTGTTCCAGGGACTGTGGGCGAGCCCATCTCGCCTGAAGGTGCGACGACCTTCGCCGAGATTACTGATGCCGCTCATCCACTTTTTAGTCCATATGCCGAAGCATTCCAGACCGACCTCGCAAGTCGGCCGGTAAAAACCTATCGAAGCTTCGAACCCTCTGAGGAGCTAAGAGTTCAGACTCTCGTGCGATTCGGAGACGGTGCCCCAGCGTTCCTGGAGTCGATTCAGTCCGGTGATCGACTCGGTCGAGTCCTTCTTTGGACGACCCCCCTTTCGCGGCGACCCTTGCCGAGTGACCCAGACGCCTGGAATGAGTTTCCGAGTGTCCGGAGCGATTACTCGGGCTGGTCGTTCGTCGTCTTAATGATCCGGAGCGTGCCCTACCTCTCGGGAGCATCCTCGTCGCTCGTGAATTTCGAGGCAGGTGCCTCGGTATTGCTCACCTTCGATCAGACTCAACGACCGGGGAGTTACTTTCTCCAGGCACCCCGGAAGGGGCTGAGCCTTCCGATCAACCCTGATCGAGGTCAGACCGAGCAACTACTCGACGCACCAGAAATTGGGCACTATCAGATTAGGGAGGAAGGGTCTCTGGACGCTGAGGAAGGCAACGGCATCTACTTTGGATTCAGTATCAATCCCGCACCAGGTGAGTCCGATTTTAATCCAATCGACGAAGAACAACTTGACCGGCTCTTCGGTGAGGAAGAAGGGGTCTACGCTCTCGTCGACTCACCAAACGAAATCGAACGGGTCCAATCGGGCGTCCGAGTTGGTCGCGAAGTCTTCCCGTGGCTGATCCTCCTGATCCTTGTCCTTCTGACGGCCGAAAACTATCTCGCCAATCGCTTCTATCGTGAACGAGGCGGAGTCTCACCCCCCAAAACCGTGACGGCCTCGGCCGCGTGATCTCGCGTCTAATGGACATGTTTTGAATAAAGCAAATTATCATGAATGAGCGGATTAGTTTCAGCGCGAGCCCGGCGTGGCATTGGTCTGTATTCTTGCTGAGCGCAATCCTGGTCGTTGGGTTGACGATATGGCCTTACTGGCGACGGCTCGTCGAGAGTAACGATCGCCGCAAGTACGGAGTCATCATACTCCGCTTTATTGCCGTCTTGTGTGCGCTCTTGGCGATGCTCCGGCCTTCGGTTCTCTTGATGGAGAAGGCAAAGCAAAAAGTATCGGTTGTGTTTTTGCTCGACCGATCGACCAGCATGACAATCCAAGACGAGGTCAACAACTCGAGCCGCTGGGATCGAGGTCGTGACGTTCTCGCTCGAGGAGAGGAAGTGTTGTCCTCGATGGTTGAGGACATCACGGTAAAAATCTATCAGTTCGATCGCGAGTTGATCTCTGGTGGTCCACCGACAGAAGGGGAGGGATCAGAACCAATCGGCCAGCAAACGGCGATTGGTGCTAATCTCTTAGAACCCCTCCGACTTGAATCTGGGGCTCCCATCGCATCGATGATCTTAATCAGCGACGGTGCTCAGAACCAGGGAACCGCACCGACAGCCGTCGCTCAAGAGCTCCGGGCACGAGGGATTCCGATCACGACTGTCGGACTTGGATCGCAGTCTGCCGGATCAACCTTCCGGGACCTCGCAGTTGTTGGTCTCCGAGCACCCGAGGCTGTCTTTGTGAAGAATACGGTCGAGGTCCGTGGAGTCATCCGCTCCCGAGGTCTGAGCGGGAAGACGCTTCAGGTAGAGTTAGTCGCCGAAGGGAACGATCGACCGGTAGCACGAGCCGAGGTTACGATTCCCGACGACACCGAGGTAATCAGTACGCCACCACTCCGATTCACACCCGAGGCCGCTGGGGAGAAGCTATTGAGTCTCCGCGTAAGCCCTGAGGAAGGTGAGCTAATTGCCTCAAACAACACGTACAGCACCTTCTTGACCGTCCTCCCTGGCGGCTTGAATGTCCTCCACCTCCAAGGGCCGGGTTCGATCTGGGAAGGGAAGTACTTAACCCGAGCGCTCGACGCGTCCCGGGAAATAGAGAGCCAGCTTGTTCTCCTGCTCGGACAGGACGATCGAGCCGACGAATTTTTCGAAGAGGGCAAGTATAACGTTTATGTGCTCGGTGACATCGCCGCACGGTCGCTCACAACGCGTCAGCACCAACGGTTAGCGCGGGCAGTCCAACAAGGGGCAGGCTTGATCATGCTCGGTGGTCGAGACAGCTTTGGTCCCGGAGGCTGGGGATCGACACCGCTCGCAGACGTAATGCCGACGCTGATGAATCGGAACGATCGGGCGATCGGCAGTGAAGGGGAAGGGGTAAAACTCGCACCCGTCACCGCGGCACTCGACAATTACGTACTTCAAGTTGCTCCGACCACCGAGGAGACAGCAGCGCTCTGGAATGCCTTACCGCCAATGCCGGGTGCCAATGAAGTTGGAAACCCGAAGGAAGCAGCAGCGGTCTGGGCCGAGTCGACAGGAGGAAGACCCTTGATGGTCGCGCTCGATGGGGCAGGGCGGACGATCGCCTTCGGTGGTTCGACATGGACCTGGTTCCGGGGAGCGATTCAGGCACCCGAAGCCCGAGACGTCCACCGCAAGTTCTGGCGACAGGTAATCCTCTGGTTAGCTCATCAGGAAGATCGGTCCGATTCCGGAGTCGATCTGAAGCTCGATCGCCGGCGGCTCCCCTTGGGTGATCGCCTCAATATCACCGCGACAGCAAGGGACGATGAAGGGAGACCTGTCCGTAACGCTGTCTTTGATGCGAACGTCAAGCTCCCTGATGGCAGTTCGATCAGCCTCGACTTGGTCAATCAAGGAGATGATGCTGGTGGATTCTTCGAGGAGATCAATGAGGCAGGAGTCTTCGAGCTTGAGGTCGTCGCCCGAGAACCAAATGGAAGCCTTATTGGTCGCTCTTCATCTCGTTTCCTCGGTTTCGAAGACGATCGAGAGCTAGCAAATCCGTCTGCCAACATTGGACTCCTTCAACAGATCGCCGAACTTACCGGAGGCGAGTTCCTTCGTCCTGAAGAACTCAACCGCTTTCTCAATGAGCTTGATCCCGAACAGTACAGTCGGATTGAGCGACAGCGCGAGTACCGGATTTGGGACAACTGGCCGTTCCTGATCACGTTCGTGGGTGTTCTCGGGGTTGAGTGGTGGCTCCGCAAACGGATGGGATGGGTCTAACGGTTCGATTTCAATTTGTAGTTGCTAGCAACATTCACAAAGCATCGAATCTCCTGAATACTGAATACTTGTAAGAACTTCATCGCTTCCGTTTATTTCAACATCTACCATCGATCCTGAAGCTCATGAATGCAGTCTGGTTGGAGTTGATCGCTCTCCTCTTGCTCCTGCTCATCAACGGAGTCTTTTCGGCAGCGGAGCTAGCGATTGTTTCGGTCCGCCGGGGTCGTCTCGAGCAACGCGTACAGTCGGGAGACCAACGCGCGCGGGTTGTTCTGGAATTCGCGGATGATCCCAATCGCTTTCTCTCAACCATCCAGATTGGAATCACTCTGGTCGGTGTCTTGGCGGGAGCACTCGGAGGTGCAACACTCCGCGTCCCACTCGGAGAACTCCTCCGAACCCTACCGATCCCCAATGGTGTTACCGATCCGATTGCATTTGGAATCATCGTTTTCGGGATTACGGGATTAACCATCCTCTTCGGGGAATTGGTCCCGAAACGACTGGCGATGACGGCTCCAGAGCGGATCGCTTTGATTACTGCCCCCGGGATCCGAGTCCTCTCCATCCTGGGGATTCCCGTGGTCCGGATGTTCGCGGGTGCCACAGAATTGATCATTCGACTCATCGGCAACCATAATTCGACCGAGCCACCGGTAACCGATGATGACCTGAAGCAGCTCGTCCGTGATGGGATGCGTAACGGAGTCTTCGAACCTGAAGAGCACGACATGATCCGCCGGGTCCTCCGTCTGGGGGATCGGACCGCGGGTTCGTTGATGACGCCTCGACATGAGGTTGTCTGGCTTGACCTTAACGACACCCCTGAGGAGTTGATCAAAAAGGTCACGGAGAGCCGACACAGTTGCTTCCCTGTCTCCGACGGCACTCTTGATGTTTTGCTCGGTACAGTTAGAGCCAAAGAGCTTTTACCGAAGAGCTTCGATGCAACCCAGCCGCCCGATCTGAAGGGGCTCCTGGTCCTGCCGCTCTTGCTCTTCGAAGGTGCAAAAGGACTAGACGTTCTCAAAATGTTCAAGAATTCAGGACATCAGTTTGCCATTGTTCTTGATGAATATGGATCGATTGAGGGCGTTCTCACTCCCAATGATATTCTCGAGGCAATCGTCGGCGAGCTTCCTGGACCTAACGAACCAGATGCCACACCGATGGCCGAGCGTCTTGAGGACGGCTCCTGGGCAATCGATGGACGACTCCCGATCGACGAACTCCGTGATCTTGTGCCGATCGTAGAACTCCCCCAAGGAGATTATCGGACTCTCGCCGGGTTCATGATGGATCAACTCGGTCACATTCCTGCGGTCTCCGAGTCGATCACTTGGCAGAATCTCCGGTTCGAGGTCCTAGCGATGGAGTCGAGACGGATCGACAGGGTCCACGTCACATTGATCACGGACGACGGCGCTTCCTTCACCATCACTCCCGACGAATCAATGGGGGCTTAAGCGGGCTTCTTTATTGCTCTGCGGTGCACGGCATGAGTGATTGTGAGGCCGAGGATCCCGAGGGTGATTAAGCTGAGAGTGATGCCAAGTCTAAGGCCCGGGGTTCGGTAGGAAAGCTTGATCCGATGCCGACCTGGCTTGGGTAGGATAATCGCTTGAAAGGCGTGATCGGCACGTAAGACTGGCGTCGATTCGCCATCGACTTCCGCCGACCATCCAGGCATCCAGGTGTTCAAGATCACGAGGAAGCCAGGGTGATTGGTCTCGACGCTCACCTGAACATGATCAGCATCGATTTGTTCGTATTTTGCGGGTCTGAACAGTTGCCGAGGTTGATTATCGAGAGGGATCGGAACCGACTCCAGCAAGACCGCGTCCTTGGGATCGATCCTCAGGAGCTCATCCAGCGAGACCTGAGATCCGGCTACAATTGCGCTCGGAACGACATAGGCTCGGGGCATCGCGCTGGGGTTCCGTACGATGTTTAAGGTGACTCCCCGGCAGGAGGTTCGACCAACGAGCGGACCGGTCGTCCCTGCCTCGGGACGATCTGAGAGCAGCAACCTCACCCCGAGTCGATCGAGCAGCTTCTGGATTTCTTCCGAATCTCGTTCGTTCCGAGCGCACCTGATCGTGCTCTCCGATGCGCAGACCGGGTAGATTTCTCGGACTAGTTCCGAGGCATGTCGGATCTGGAAAAGATCACCGATGTTGGTTTTTTCGAGATGATCACCATAGGCATCTAAATCACTGTAAACAACATCACGCGCACGGATCCGCAGGGGACCGTTGTCTTGGGTCTGAAGCTGACTGAAGAGAGGGTCGGGAGACCTCAGGAATGTCGAAGGAGGGGTAACAGGGAGGGTGACGCTACAGTACAGCACGAGTTCGACGATTGCCAGTCCTCCGATCCCGAAGGCTGCAATCCGAGGATGATTGGGGCGGAGGATCCAGAGTAGGAAGCAGATAACGATTCCAGAACCGATCGATCGGAAGACCGGGTCATCGCCGATCCGGGTCATTCCTATGGTCCATCGGATCCACGCAGAGGAGCGAGTTGGTCCGTCTAGGAGCGGTAGCGCGATGAGGATGCCGAGAACCACGAGGAGTGCTCTCAGGGTCCGCCAGGCGTCCCTCCGAGTACTCAACCGAACTGTCTCAAAACCAATCGTCGCAAGGACAGCTGCAGCGAGTCCTCCCAGAAAGAGGGAGCGTGCTGGGACGCGGAGCCCAGCGAGTCCAGGGATGAGTTTTGCGACTGCCTCTGATAGAAGGAGTCGTTCGCCTGAAGCATGCAGGAGGCTTAAAACAAGGAGAAAGAGCCAAACGCGAGAACGCGATCGTTCACGACGCGAACAGACTGCCGTGATCAATAACACAAGAGGACCGAGACCGATGCTCAACATCGATTCCCAGTGATTCGTCCGGTCGATTGAATTCGATCGGCCTCCAAGGGCTTCTGGTGACAATAGTTCCAAGGCATCAGACGGGTAAAGATGATACGGTCCTGTACCACCGCGGGTGATCGGTACCGCAAAGGGACGCGCCATTAAATCGGGGAGCCACTCCACTGCGGTGAGGCCTCCTGCGAGGATCATCGCGAGCGACCAACTCAAAAGTGTCCGACCAGGAGGAGCCCGCTCCGCTTCCAACAACGCTCGGTTCTGGAGTCGAATCGCGTAAATCAGATCGACCAGAGCCCAGACCATCAGTCCGAGCGCGAGGTAGAGTCCTTCCTGCGGGTGCCCAGCAAGCAGTGCCATTGCTAGGCTCACTCCAACCGTGACCACACCTGGTACCGAGGCTCCACGTTGGACGAGTAGCCCCCCAAAGAATGCCCAGGGGTACCAAGAGACCCCCCAAAGGTGGGGCAGGTGCCCTTCGACGAATTGTGCGATCGTGTAGGGATTCAGCATCCAGATGATGGCACCGAGGGTCGATCCGAGAGGGCTGATCTTCAACGCGCGGCATAAGACGAGGAGTCCGATGCCCGACCAAAAGAAGTGGGCAACAGTGAGCCAACCCAGGCTCGCTGGTTTGCCGATCAACCAGAGTGGCCAAATCGGAGGGTACCAGAGACCAGCTTGAGGATTCCCGAGATTCGGACGCCCGGCAAATCCCCGGGGATCCCATTGAGGAACGCTGCCGTCCTCACGGATTGCATCAGAGATCCAGAAGAAGCGTGGGAGGAAGAGGCTGGTGAGATCATTCCCGATCGGTCGAGCGATCGAGATCCCGCCATGGTCCACGCTTGGTTGTTGGGCATCGACGATCAAGTGATCGGGGTTTCTCAGAAGCGGCAAGAACGCGATCAGGAGGACCAGTGCCAAAGGACTGGTCATGAGCAACCATCGAGCAGCCGTCTTGACTCGAGTGGACTGAAACTTAAGCATGCCCAGTCTGCTGAGTTCCTGTGCGACTTAAGTTGCTCTGGGATCGGTGACTCGGACTCTTGTGGGGTCCGGACAAGAAGCGTCCTCCCCGGACGGATGCAATCAGGTCGAAGTAGCGATCAAGATGGGCGGCCTCGGACCATTCGTCGATCCGCTTGGAATACCCAGCACTCGCCAGTTCCTCGCGAAATCCTTCATCATGAACCAACCGCCGGATCGACCAGAGTAGCTCCGCGTCAGTCCGATATCCGAGCCCTCCACCACTTTCAACTCCGTTTTCTCCGAGCGCACCGCCATCGACTAGATCTACAATCACAGGAGTCCGGACCGCAAAAGCTTCGAGGACGACGTAGCCAAAGGTCTCAGGAAAAAGTGAAGGCACGACAACTGCGCGGGCACCATGGAAGAGCATCGCCAAGGAATCACGCCCCAACAGTCCCTCAAAGTGGACATTGGGAAGGTCTCGCGCGAGTCCCCGGAGTTCAGCTTCGATGGGCCCCGTACCAGCTATTCTAAGATCGACCTCTGGAAGAAACTTCATCAACGGAATCAGTCGTTGAAACCCTTTCATCCGGACAAGTCGGCCCGCCGCCGCGATGTAAGGGCGTTGATCTGATTCGGATGGCTCATCTTCCCGACCGCCGGACCAATCGTCCGGGAGGAAGTAGGGAAGGTGGACCATCGGGGCGCCAATCCCTCGGCTCCGATGCTCTTCGAGGGCGTGACGACTCGGGAAGATCAGGGCATCGAGTTCCCGGAGTGAACGATCGATCAGCCCCGTAACTCGCCAGGCTTGCGGTGGCCGTCCTCCGGCGAGGGCACAACGGACGCAGTCGTTCTTGTCGCAACGCTGCTTGTCGAACTTCCAGAGGAGGTGCATCGGGCAAATCAACCAATGCTCATGAGCAGTCATCAAGCGGACCGCATGACGACCCATCCGGAGGACCGCCGGGCCACCAATCAGTGAAATGTTGTGAAAATGAACGACATCAGTATCCAGATCATCGATCAGTTCACGTAAGGCATCAGCCTTGAAGAACGGCTGCCCTGTCGCCTGCGTAGCGATCGGCGAGAGCAAGCCGAAGCGACTTTTGAGTGGATGAACAGTGACTCCCGGGGGTGGTTCAAACGGCCGGAGCGGATGATCACCTCGGACTGCCTCGAAGGCGTCGAGACAGTGAATTACATGAACGTCATGCCCTTTGCGTGCAAGAGCACCCGAAAGTCGCTCGACGTAGGCAGCATCTCCACCGAAACTCTGCGGACCAAAAAAGGTTGTGACCATACAGAATTTCATCGTGCCCGCCTCCCTGCGCTGTCTTCCGGTACTCAGCTTATTAATCGGGTTCGAACTCTCCCTGTACCAGGTATCACGGTCTCGGACTAGTCCGACTTTGCCCTCCCGAATTCCGCACGATTGATCGCATCACGGAGCAATCTGATCTCACGATCTGAGGTACCGCAGCAACCGCCGAGCATCTGGACGCCAGAGTTCCTCAAGCTTTGAATCAACTCGGGCGTAGGGTTGAACTCAAATGGTGCTTCGCTTCCTGTCCAAGGACCCGACGGCTGCAAGATCAGAACCGAATTGGGGTAAGGAGTGATCAAGTAGGGAAGTGTTACGATCCTTTGAGGATCAAGACAGTTCCACCCGACGGCGACGATCCGATCACTACAGACCCGACGGCGGGGCAATGGTTCTTTAGCTTTGACAATCGCGAAGGAAAGAATGAGCGGAAGTTGGAAGGGAGGGCGTTGGAGTCGATCGACCCGTTCCGGGAGAGAATGATCCGAGACCGAGAGAGTCTCGAGCATCAGCGCATCGACCCCGGCCTCCTGAAGGATCAGTCCTTGCTCTGCGGTCGTGGCAGGGTCGGCGGTTGGGCCAATCGATCCGATGACGATCCCCGAGGGACCGATCGCTTCGCGAGCCAATTCGGCTCCCGCTTGATTCAAGGCCTTGGTGTCGTCGTCTCGACCGTAACGCTTTAGCCAACATCGATTTGCGCCGAAGGTATTGGTCGTGACCGCATCGACGCCCGCTGCACAATCGAGACGATGGATTTCCGCAACGACCGCGGGGTGATCGAGGTTCCAGCAGCAGGGGTCTTCATGCTTAAGATCGAGCCCACGATCGATCAGCCGAGTTCCCATCGCGGCATCAAGAAGCATGAGCTTGTCTTGACTGAGTCGATCTCTCAATTGATCGATTCGTTCGGAAATGTTCAACTCTTTTGCATCTCAAGCCTGGTTTGTTGAACAATCGAAACATATTGAGCCGCGAGTTCTTGAAGGCGATCGGTGTCGCCATTCTTCACCGCGTTGGGCTCGACCAAGGCTGAGCCTACGCCAAGGCAGACTGCGCCCGCCTTGAGGAACGCACTGGCCGTCTCAAGTGTGACCCCGCCCGTCGGCATCAGCTTGACCTGGGGCAGGGGACCTCGGATCGCTTTGAAGTACGGTGGCCCACCGACCTCAGCCGGGAAAACCTTGACGATGTCGGCTCCAGCTTCCCAGGCATTGAGAATCTCTGTCGGTGTAAAGGCGCCAGGCATCACGGCCTTATCGTAACGTCGGCAGAGTTGGATCACCTCAAGGTTGACCGCCGGACCGACAATGAAATCGGCTCCGGCAAGCAACGCGACACGTGCGGTTTCGGGATCAAGGACAGTCCCAGCACCGAGGATCACTCGATCACCCAAGGCCTGACGGACGGCTCGGATTACTTCAACCGCCCCGGGTACCGTGAACGTAATTTCGGCGGCAATCACGCCACCCTTGGCGAGGGCGTCGACGATCCGGGTTAACGTCTCGCCAGAGTCAGCGCGGATCACGGCGATGATCCCCGTGTCGACCAAACGACTCAGAACGGCTTCTTTGTTCATTCGTGGAGGCTCCGGAGTTGCTTCAGCGAGTTGATGGTTCTGCGCGACGATCGCTGACTAGATGTCAAGTAAGTCTTTTTGCTCGTGGGATGGCACGAATTGATTCAAGAGTTTGAGGATTTCTTTCGCGTTTGGGATATCTTTGAATCGATGGATTGGCCCCGGTAGATTCTCAGTCTTCCCTTCATCGACCTTCATCGAATCCGAGATTGCGAGGAGAAACCGGGGGGGGCCATATTCAGGTAAGAGTCGGAGGAGCCGCTCTAGAGCCGATCTCTTCCAGAAACCAAGGACTTCGACGAGTACATCGGTACCAGTCGGTTGGTGTCGAAAGCAGTAGTCGGGGACCCAGACCCCTTCGTTGCCGAGCGGGATCAGGTCTGTCGATTCATCAATCTCCCAGTCGTTCGCAAGATCCCGGAAGCGCTCCACGAACGCTTTGATCTCGGTGGGGACATAATGGCCAGTGTCTCGATAATGCGAGACCAACCCATCGGTAGGGCGGATACTAAATTGTCGGGGATCCCGCTTTTTTCCCCAACGAAGTTCGGCATCAATCCGGTAGTTTTTGCAAAACAAGACGGCAGGTAGGAAGTGTGCCATCTGGAGGCCATACTTATTCGTTGCGGAAAAGAGGCTCAACGGGCCATCAATCCCCAGCGTGTAACCCGTCTTCATCGACCCATGAACGCTGTAGAGGAGTCGGTGAAACTTGAGGTACCGAAAAAGCTGGCGATAGCGTGAGGGTTGTTCCCCAATCACCACAGCTTCCATCCGGACAGAACGGAGCAGGACGGCCTGCGCTAACCCCACGTTATAACGATCGAGCAACGCTTGAGCGCTTAAATCGTCGAAGGAAAGTAAGCGATTCTCATCCTTAAGATCAGCAAAGAGGCTCGATGTGATTTGTTCCACGGGGATCTCGAACTCTTGAGCAACCGTTCTAAGGACCTCATCCCGGTTGAACGGCGTCCGGAGTCCAGGCCGGCCCGATTCGGCGAGCCGCTTCCGCTCCGCTGCGGCCGCGGTGAAGACGGCTTCTCGGAGCTGCTCAGGTGGGACCGCCGCGACGACTTCAAACTCCGCCCGATCTTCCAAGATCTTCGCGAGACCTTGGTGAACGATCGACTGCATCCCCTTGCCGACCACCGCCTCGATTTCGGTGGCGATCTCGCCACGGGTCATGTTGACCCCTTCGCGGAAGACCAACCTGAGGCTCTCAGCGACCTCAAGCCAATAGGTGTCGGTCCGTTCAAGATAAAGGGGGATGACCTTCCCCTTCGACATACGGGTCCGAACCAGATTTCCGGTCAACATCAGCGACTCAAGGCAGAGAGTTCGTTGCGATCACTTTCGGTTATTAAACCAAATCGGCCATGATCGTGTCCGCGAAGAAGAGACCTTCTCGGGTGAATCGGATCCGGCTTCCGTCATCAACGAGCCATCCTTTCGCGACCGACTGGCGGATGGTTTCACCCCCGAGAGCCTCAATTTCGAATCCGGTCCGTTGCAGGAAGTCGTCGCGTTGGATCCCAAGGCGGGTTCGTCGGAGCATCAAGATTGCAGTCTCACGGGCACGAGCCTCGGGTTCAAGTGATTCGGTCGGGCCGATTGCCGATTCTCCGGATTCGATCCGACGGAGGTAAGCCATCAAATCTCGGGTATTTGACTCCCGGCGTCCTCTGAAGTATCGCGTTGCTCCAAGCCCAAACCCAAAATAAGGTGCATTGATCCAATAAATGCTGTTGTGTATCGATTCGTGCCCATCATTCGCGAAATTCGATATTTCGTACTGACGCAATCCTGCATCATGCAGTCGATCGATGGTTAGTTCGTACATCGACCGCTCTACTTCTTGATCAACCGCTCGAACTTTTCCCTCGTGCCACTGCTTCCAGAGCGAGGTCCCTTTTTCGTAAACCAAGCCGTAGCAGGAGAGATGAGGGGGTTCGAGTTCGAGGGCATGCTCAAGGTCGCGTCGCCACTGGGTGAGGGTCGAACCTGGAGCCCCAAAGATGAGGTCGAGCGACCAAGATCGGAAGAAAGGACGGATCAACGCGACCGCGCGAGGTATCTCGGCGGGATCATGATCGCGTTCTAACGCTTTCAGGACCGGTGGTTGGAACGACTGCGCACCAAGACTGACGCGATTGACACCGTTCTCCGTCAGAGCTTCTACCTTGGCCTCATCAAGCGTTCCGGGATTTGCTTCAACGGTCCATTCGGCGTCGGGATTGATTTCGAAGCGCTCGTTGACGGACTGCAAGAGGCGTCGGAGCTGTTCGGGAGTCAATCGTGTCGGAGTTCCACCACCAATGAAGATCGTTTCGACCTGAGGTCGACTTGTACCGAGACTCATCTCGATTTCGAGATCGAGCGCAGCGAGATACCGTTCAGTGAGATCATCGGCGTTCGCAAGGGAGGCAAAATCGCAATAGCCACACTTGTGCGCGCAGAATGGAATGTGTAAGTAGAGTGCCCGAGGTTCGGCATCAAGAGCCGGCAGAGGGTTGGTCAAGGTAGTCGTAGACACCCGTTATGGGACTGGCTCAAAGAACCGGACCTCAGGAACCTCGGCTTTCACCGTTGCTTCAATTTGCATCGCGAGTGAGATCGCTGCGGGTGAGCAGCCTTGGCAGACCCCCGCGAGTCTAATCTGGACGATGCAGTCTCGATCAATTCCGACAACCTCAATCCCGCCCCCATCTTCCTGTAGTTCGGGACGGACTTCACGATCAAGGACGATCTCGATTCGTTCTCGGATTTCTTGAAGCCGACCGTCGGAGGTTTCTGAGCTCGAAGGATTGACTGTCATCAGTTTGAATAATCAAGCGGGTGAACTTAAAAGGCGGACTGATCTTAACTTGCTTGGGTTTAGTTCAGGTCGGTCAATCGATTCCCTGAGTGTCTCTACCCGGCCTCGGAGGAACCACGTTCAGGAAGGCCGGGAAGTCACAGCTTGATCCGCCTTGACAATGTAATGGTCATGCGGAGTGGAGACAGAGAGCAAGGCTTGAACCGCTAAGAACGCAACCAAGCCAAATTTCTCCGCTCAGTAACGGTCATCATATCCACCACGGCCACCACCGTAGCCGCCGCGACCACCGCCATCGCCGTAACCGCCGCCACCGCCAAAACCACCACGACCTCCACCACCGCCCCCGCCACCAGAGGTCCGGGGTCGGGCTTCATTGACTGTGAGACGACGACCATTATGGTCTTGACCATCAAGCTGCTGGATCGCTTGATCGGCCTCATCGTCGTTGTCCATCTCTACGAAGCCGAAACCACGACTTCGATTTGTTTCACGGTCTTTCAGGACCTGGGCCGATGCCACTGCGCCGTATTGTTCAAACAATTGCAGGAGATCAGGGTCGGTAACCGAATAAGCAAGGTTTCCGACATACAGTCGCTTCGCCATAACAGTCGCCTGTGGCTCACAGGCGCTCCACCGATCGCACACGGACTGAAGAACCAAGAAGACATCAATTCCTAAGGAATGGATGCCTGTAACAGACGGAAGAACTCGTCAACACTGGCTTGGCTGCAGCCTGATGCAATGCGACGCTTCCACCGTACGAGGAGGCACCCCCGTAATGACCTCTGCAACAATCGCTACCGAGGCATCCTCTTGTCTATCAAAGTCATGAGAATTGTGTCAATTGGTCTTGCTACAGATTTGAAGTCGTGCTGCTTCCTGGACCTACTCGACGTTGGAGAGGTCGAGTCTGGCTGCTACCTTCAGCTCGGTAGATCGTTCTTCCGACCTCAGAGACTCAGCCGACAGTATCGAAGTTCGCAACCATCTCGCTTTTGTGCCTATTCTAGGGATAATGCCTGATTGAGATCGATCTCCCTGAGCCCCGATTGCGTAAGAGTAACAATCAGTGCTCAACCCACACTGTCCTTATCGATCGCTCAAGGTTGGATCGTCCGATTTGAGGAGAACCAAAACATGATTCGATGGGTCATTCTTGGCTTGATTGTCGTTGGTGGAACCGCAACCGCCGCCCTCGTTATGCAACGTATGCCGTCCGACATGATGGAATCGCAAGTTGCTACTGACCCGACCCTTGTAGCGACTGGCTCCGCGCCGAAGATGGTGATTGATCGTGATCCGATCCACAACTTCAAGGAGATGTCCCAGTTCGACGAAGCGACGACCTCGTGGCTGATTCAGAACGACGGCGAAGGGCCACTACAGTTGACCTTCACCGATGCCCCATGTACCTGCACACACGTTCGATTCGGCGAGGGAAGCCAAGACCTTCCGAAGGGGAGCGGCCATGTGATCGAACCCGGCGAAGAGGCTTCTCTGTACTTAACTTGGGAAACCCGGGACCGAGGTCCTCACTATCACACGCATGCCGAGTTCGTTAGCAACGATCCTGAACAACCCTCAATTCAATTCGGTGTGGAAGGGCTCGTCTTCCAGCCGGTGGTGGTCTATCCGAACCCGGTCCAGCTCTCTGAGGTTACCAACGACGAGCCTCGTGATGTCCCCATTACGATCTATTCACTCAGTAAGCCTGACCTAACCATCGAACCACCGAAGACTTCGGACGCAGAACATCTCAAGGCACGCATCCGACCGATGACCGACGAAGAGATGTCAGAATTGAACGGTAATCTTGCGAAGACCTCGAATCCAGACGCCGAACCGATTGAAGTGAAGCAAGCCTACATCCTTGATCTCACAATTGAGCCCGGAATGCCGTTAGGCGATTTCAACGGTCGGATCTTCCTCAACACCGACCATCCTGTGATGCCGAGGATTGACGTCGATGTCTTGGGACGTTTGATTGGACCGATCTCAACTCAGCCGCGTTCGGTCTTTGTCCGGCCCGTCTCACAAGGCACTCCCGTGACGAAAAAAGTAACGTTTACGGTTCGTAACCGCGCTGAGCCGACTAACTTCGAGATTGAGGTTCCCGACAACCTGGAATCAGTGATCGACTACCAAGTCACACCGCTTGAACAGCCCGAACGTGTACCTGAAACGACCCGCCAGTATCGACTTGAGGTCCAAGTTCGGCCCGATGCGCCGAGTGGTCGATTCTCCGGCGACCTCGTCGTCAAGAGCGACCATCCCAACGCCGAAGCTCTTGAACTCCCGATCCAAATCACGATCAAGAACAACTAACTCTCATACAATTGGGTTTTCGTCGGCGGATGAATTCTCGCTTGAGCAATCGCACTTTTCGTCCGCCGTTTCTAAGGTCGATCCTTCAACGAAATCGAAACGTCGGAGCGACGATGACGGAGAATCGTACCGGGTGGCGAGCAATTGTTTGCGTTGGATTGTCATTTGCCATCATGACTTACGTCGGCTGTGGTGCTGGAAACAAAACTGCGGATGGCCCGATAGAGGTGAGCACCACATCCTCAGATTCCCAAGTCGCGGAAGATCTCCCCGACCCGATTGCGACGCTCTTCATTACAGGTCAACAGCTTGGCTACCTCGAACCGTGTGGCTGTACAGAGGGGCAGACCGGGGGTCTTGCGCGTCGTGCCGATCTCTTAGCGCAAC
>CAZEAN010000036.1:0-50077 GCA_964510225.1 uncultured Isosphaeraceae bacterium | reverse complement strand
GTAGCTTAGGGATCGGTCGGGGGATTGCACTCTCGGTCGGAGCTTAAGGCTACTCAGTCGTCGTCAATTATCGATCGGACGCCCAATCTGCTCGCGACACATGTGACCAAGCACTGAAGAGCGGGGCACCTGACGCGGTTGCAATCCAAGCTGATCTCAGAGAACTTGATAACGGGAAGAGTCTGGTAGACCAAACCTTGGAGCGGTTCGGTGGAATCGACCTCCTTGTGAATAACGCCGGAGTCGCTCCGGAACGACGAGTCGATCTCTTAGAAACTGACCCCTCAAGTTGGGACCGTGTCCTCGGTGTGAATCTCCGGGGCCCCTTCTTTCTGACTCAGTATGCCGCAAGTCGGATGATTGAGGACACGAAGCGGACGGGAGCAGTAATCATCTTCGTCACGTCGATCTCGAGTGAATTAGCGAGCACCAATCGGCCCGAGTATTGTGTCTCCAAGGCGGGCGCAAGTATGGTCGCCCAGCTCTTCGCGAGTCGGCTTGCTGAGGACGGAATCAGCGTATTTGAGATCCGGCCTGGGATCATCGCCACTGAGATGACGGCTGCGGTCAAAGAACTCTACGACGCCAAGATTGCCGGAGGCCTGAGCCCCGTGAGACGTTGGGGCAAACCCGAAGATTTAGGTCGGGCGGTCGTTGCACTCGCCTCGGGCGCCTTTGGATTCTCGACGGGGTCGGTCCTTCATGTTGACGGGGGACTTCACTTAGGACGGCTCTAATCGAATCGATTGAACTCATTGAACATCTGGTTCTCTTGGGAATCTAATGCTCCCTGGTTACTTTATTCAGTAGGATTGTGAGGGAGAGTATCCAAATCATCTGGTTCTCCTATTCAGACTCACCTAATAATTGTAGTTAGCACGGTCAGCCAACCGCTAATCGAGAGAGTCTCATGGCTGGATCGGATCAATCAAAACCAATCCGTTCCGTTACTCATTTAGGAAGCTACAAACTGCTGGAACCGCTGGGTTCCGGTGGCATGAGTTCGGTCTTTCGCGCCGTTCATGAGGCCACGGGTGTCATCGTTGCGATCAAGGTACTCCCTCGGTACCTCGCTAAGAAAGAGAGCCTCCTCCGAAGATTCCAACGGGAGGCACAAAGCGCCGAGGCACTTCAACATCCCAATATTGTCTCGATTTTCGATCGAGGTTCCGAAGACGGACGCTACTACCTTGTTTTGGAATATGTAGACGGTGCCGATCTCCAAGTACGGATTCGTGACGATGGTGTTTTGACGATCGAGGACGCGATCCATGTCATCAAGAAAACGGCGGAAGCCCTGCAATATGCTGCCTCGCAAGGAGTAATCCATCGGGACATTAAACCGGCCAACATTCTCATTGCGACCGATGGCACGGTAAAGTTAATTGACCTCGGTCTTGCAATGCAGAGCGAGTCAGAAGATGAACGAGTTACACGGGACGGTACGACGGTTGGTACCGTCGACTACATGTCTCCCGAGCAGGCAAGGGACAGTCGTAAGGCGACAATCAAGAGTGACATCTACTCCTTGGGTTGTACCTTCTATTTTCTCCTGACGGGGCATCCTCCATTCATCGGTGGACACATTGCCGACAAGCTCCGACGTCATGCATTTCAAGGTCCCCCCGACGTCCGCCATCTCTGTCCCGACGCGCCAGGACGGTTAGCAAGGCTGATCCAACAGATGATGGCGAAGTCACCCGATGAGCGATTCCAAGACTACGAAAGCTTGTTGGACGCATTGAAGCAGCTTCAGAAGAATCCCGTCTCCGCTGGCCCAGACTCGGAGAGTGGAATTCTCAGTGCAACGCTCGGGGCGGTGGAGGATGCCGACTTCGTCCTCGACGATGACGATGCCGATGTTACGCCCGGTTCGACTCACGAAGTCAGGACAATCCCCCCTAATTCATCGAATCCTGTTCTTCCGAGGGAGACCTCTGACCATCGAGCACTGACCGATGGGGTACCGAGAAAGGGAGATCAACCTCGTTCACACGATTTCGATGATGCTCTTCCTGATCTGGCCGCACTCGTCGATGACGAAGATGAGACAGCAGAGACAGTTTCTTCGGCATCCATCGCCGCGCGAAAATCGTCAAAATCTCCTGCCACCGAAGAAGTGATTCGGGAACCATTCGATCCCTTCGCAGACATCGGTGAAGACGATTATGATTCCGATCCCGGGGCTTATCCCGTCATCAGGAGTCGGAGAGGGCGTCAGAGCAACAGTTCTGGTCAAGCCTGGGCAATCGGTGGAGCATTGATCGGGCTCCTCTTTGCCTTGCTCGGGTTCGCCATTGTGACGCTGGCAAGGATGGACTGGTCGGCGCACATCTCGACCGAACCGTCCCAAGAAGAATCGAGCGTTTCCGAACCTAATGGAAGTGGTTAACCAACTTTGATATGATCGAAGTAACAGCTCGTGGAGAACCTTGATGCAGATTGACTGAATCGCATTGAGAACAAAAGGCACCGATGATCGAGGTAAGCCATGCGAACCGGAACTCAGATTTGGAAGTCGCAGTCCGGACGATTTCTAAGCGTGATTCTCGCTGTTGCGCTTCCCCTGTTGCTCATCGATACCGCGACGGGACAGTACATTAAGCGTAAAGGGTTTCGCTACACGAATCGGATTGGTGTCATTCAAAACCGTTGCAACTTCGGTGTCGTCCCGTTTATCAATCGGCCCGTCATCATTGCGCCGAGCCCGGTTTACTACTATCGACCTTACCCGACGGTCACTCTCGCGACTCCGCCGTATCTTCGGTACAACGGATTCCGAGGTGCCTTTGACCCGGTTCCAATCCCTCAGGCGATCGATCCCCTCGGATTCTATTCATCAAATACGGCGCTGAGTTCGCCGTCTCAAGTACCAATCCCCAACGCTCCGGGATTTAGGGCTCCAGGCTTCAGCAGCCCGCCCCCCCCTGAACCCGAAGTTCAGGGGAACGACCAGGAGATCGAAGAAGAAGCCCGGAATCGTGCCTCCGAGATCTCCGCTCTCGGACTCTCCGAGCGCGCTGAACAATTTGTGATCTTTGGTGACCGACACTTCAAGAATGGTGATCGTGGTCCATCGCGAAGACGTTACCTCGACGCGCTCCGGGCGGCTCCACTCGCAGCAATTCCTCGGATCCGTCTCGCCCAGATCGAGATCGCACGTGGTGATTACGGGAACGCGGCAGAGCTTCTCCGCGAAGCGATTATAGCGGAGCCTGATTGGCTTGAGCAGGCAGGGGACATCCAGGCGATTTACGGTGAGCCCTCAGAATTCCACACGATGCTCGAAGACCTTGAGGCTCACCTCCAAGGGACCCCGAACGACCGCGATGCCTGGCTCGTTTTGGCAACGCAGCTCTACCTCTCAGGTCGGACCGAGCGCGCCAAGGATATCTTGGTCCGCTTAAATGATCGTCGCCCGGAAGCTTCGCTCGCTGCGCTGATGGATGTTGTTGGGATCGTGCATCGCTAATCGATCATTCCTTTGACACGTTCCACATGAAACTCGATCCTCGCCCTCATGGAGATGTCGTTGGACTTTGCTCACCCCATTGGGGAATCTGCTCGTTCAGCAGATCACGGAGTCCGTCCGGGAGCTTCTTATCGGGGTGAGGTGTCGTTGAATCAAGCTCAAGAGCGTGTTCACCATAGGGAATTGCCGCTTTCTCCCGACCAATGTCAGAGAGTGTAATTGCGGCGAGGGCGTGCGCCAGTGGAAGTTTCGGTGTTAGCTCATCTGCAATTCGGACGTTGGCATCAGCAATGATCATCCGGAGTTGGAGCCGGACCGGAATCGGTAGGTCTGCGCGATCAAGCAATGAAGCACGGTGGGCGTTCAAAATCCGGGTTGCGAAATTGACCCGAGCTTGCTCGATCTGGAGCGAGAGCGGGTTCCCGCCAGGCCATTTCTTGGCCTCTGCAAGGACACTTTCGATGCGATCCCAGACTCGATCTCCTGGCCGACCCCCTCCAAGGTTCCAGGCGAGGAACTCGAGTTCGGCAATCGCAAGATAGGGCCGTGTTGCAAACGCATCGGCTTCTATGGCGCTCTCCAAGGATTGGGCGACTGCGTCGAGATCTTCATTCCGAAGCCGGGAAGGATTCGAGGCGAACTCGGCAAGTTTCCGGTCGGCAGATTGAAGCTGGCGCGAGGCGCGCCAGTGAGGCCCGATCGCTCCGAAAAAGCTACCGATCAGCGCGGCTATGACTGCTGATCCGAGAAAAGGACCCCAGTATCCCTTGAACTCAAAAACTTGAGATTGATTCTCGTGCTGCCGGAGATTGAGACCAACTGCCGTGAGTCCCCAAAGAATCGATCCGATTGAGGGATAACCAATCCCTCCTGCCGCCATGAGATTCAGGAGTATCGCTAGAATTCCACCGCCCACAATTGTCTTGCTTAATGACACCGAGCGCCAAAGTGCCTTGGAACAGAGAACGGCAAGTAGCCAACCCAATCCGAGAATGAGCCAGCGGTACAGATCGGCGTCTTGGAAGAGATTCAACTGACCAAGGAGGATGACAGCGATCCAACCACCACCACCCGAAGCAACGAGAAGCCACCTCGCCTTCGATTCCTCCGATGCCCCACTCGCCTCCGTCTCGACCTCCGATTTCGACCGTCCGAAGAGAGACCAGAAGAGCGAGAGGATCGCCACGCCCAGCGCGAGAACTCCGAGGATCCCAGCCGTACTCCAGACTTCTAAGACGAGGTTGTGGGGGTCGGCGATATCTTCGCTTGAGGTGACGAGTTTGTGTCGACGGTAAGGTGCGCGAAAGTTCCCAGGACCGAAGCCAGTCAGCCAAGGCCGTTCGAGGCCATACTGATCAAGGAGATGGTCTTCTCCGACCAGTGTCCGCCACGTACCTTCCCAATACTGAATCCGGTAATTCAGAGAGAGAGTCGTCTGCGTGAAAACCTCGCGGTCAAGATCGCCGCGGAGATAGAGGGCACCTCCGACTCCCACGATCAGGACCAAGACGGCAAGTCCGACAATCAGAGCGACCTTCAACTTGATTTTCGGACCAAGCCAGAGGCCAAGGAGTAGGAGTCCGATGCAGAAGGCACCGAAGGCACTTCGACTCTTCGTCAGCATCAGGGTTAAGCCAACGATGCCGATCGGAATCATCGCCAAGAGTCGAGCCCACCACAGGCGCTTCGGAGCATTAAGATCCGACTGAGGACCACTCTGTTTCCCTATGGCGAAGCTTGAGAGCAGGAGCCCGAGTCCGATCACCAACGGACCAACGATGTAGCCGGCAAGCGAGTTTGCCAAACCAAACGTGGCAAACGGTTCGGTGGAACGCAGAAGACGATTCTCGAACTGTTGGTACTCGCTTGAACCAGGCTCAGCGACCACACCAGCGGCCTGCATCACAGCTTGAGGATTCTCAACAAATTGGCGACGGAGCGATTCGAGTTCGAACTCGGACTGATAGAGTCCGTAGGTCGAAACTGCGACTGCGGTCGCGCAGAGAGCGGCGGCAACCGCCCGGGACTCCATCACCGTTCGCGGAAGTTGGCGCAAAAGGACGAATGCTATGGCAACACCTCCCCAGTGCCAGCTGAGGTTGATTGCCAACCGACGGTCAAGTGCCTCCGATGTGCTCAGCCCCACAAGGAGGACGAGGCTCAAGATCGCTCCGTCCACGACGGAGAACCGAAATTGGAGGGAGCGTTTCAAGAACGCGCTGACGACACCGAGGATCGCGACGAGCAAGAGGGCGAATGTCCAGGAGAGCCCTTGGCCAGAGTCCTGCTCGGTGATCAACTCGCCAGGCCAATACGCCCGAGCGACAACGAGGGCGGTGGTTAAGCCAAGTGCGAGCTTGCGCAACCGTTCGCCGAAGAGGAGGGCATCATCGGTCTCAGTGGGAGTCGGCGACGACGTGGGACTCGAGTTCGCCGTCGAGTTTGGCTTCGTTCTAGCGGCTGGATGGGAACGTTTCGGGCGCTTAGCCATGGGCTCGGTGACCTCAACCGCCGGTTTCCGGTGGCTTCGGGCGCGTAAGCTCAAGAGTCGCTACGACACCCAGAACAGAGAGACTCTGTGCGAGAACGACCAACGCGGTCCAAGGTTCCTGCAATCGGTGAAGGAGGAGGGCACCGAGTCCTCCTGACATTGTCACTAAGTAGATCGTGAGGACTGCCTGACCCTTAGTGAACCCACGGTCGACTAATCGATGTGAAAAATGACTCCGGTCTCCTTGGAACGGACTCCGACCCTCACGGATCCGGATCAGGATCACTGAGAACGTGTCATAAAGGGGGACCGCCATCACCAGGAGGGGGGCTAAGACACCGAACCGGGAAAACCCCGATCCCGGATTATCAATGGTGAAGGTTCCGGCGACGGTCAAGGTTCCGAGGAGATAGCCGAGGAAGTTGCTTCCGGCATCACCCATGAAGAGCCGAGCAGGTGTGCTGTTGTGAATCAAGAACCCGCCAAGCGCACCAGCCAAGATCGTTAAAGCAGCGGGAACGGAAGGGTCTGGGGAGACTTGCGCTCCGACGAAGAGGAGCGCGACGATCAAGCCAACCCCCGCCGCTAAACCATCCATGTTGTCGAGAAAGTTAAAGGAATTTGTGAGACCAACGATCCAGAAGACAGTGACCACCCAACCAATCCAGTTGGCATCGAAGGGAGGAAAGAGGGTCACCGAGGTTCCCGTTGTCATGATGAAGGCAATGCCGAGCCCAAACTGCACCCCAAGCCGAAGCCGCCAGTCAATCGGAGAGCGATCGTCCGCCAGACCCATGACCAAGATCAGAGTCGAAAGCCCCAGAATGACCCAAACCTGCTTGATTTCTTCAAGTGAACTTTCACCCGATTCAACTCGGGGACTGTCCGAGGGGCTCCGACCAAGAATAATCCCCTGCGTGATGAAGAAGGTCGCCAGGGCGAAGGTCAGGAGGACTGAGATTCCGATTCCTAATCCTCCGCCGAGCGGAGTCGGATTCCGGTGCACCTTTCGACCACCGGGATGATCGACCAGCCCGACCTTGGGCGCAATGAACCGAATCGCCCAGCAGAGGAGATAGCTCAGGAGGGCTCCCGAGACGAGGAGGGAAGGCGAAAAGCTCGACTGGGGCAAACTCAACGACCCTCCTCCGATTGACTTGCTTTGTTGAGTCTCCTGAGGCTCTGCCGAGATTCGAAGAGAGTCCATCCCAGCAGGATCGTATAAGTGATCGTGACGCCTACGAAAACAATCCACTCAATGGGGCGATCGGGAGGCCACGTCGAGTGATCTCCGCCTCGACCTACGAAGATAATCGCGAGGGGGCCTGTGAGTGTAAAGACGCTCAGGATACCGAAGATGATCATCATCCGACGAGGGACAGCGGTTGGAGTCGGGTCACTCGACATCAGGCAACTCCTGATCGTTGTGCTCGATCAAGACGTCGGCCCTCAGCGTTCTTCCGGAGCGATTCCTTCGCCGCCTGGAGTTCCTCAAGGATCGCGGCTCCTGCGGTTTCGGCCGGAACCGACCTCGGATCAGACTCATGCCGCCACTTGATTTCTACTTTGCCTTCCTTCAAACCACGATCGCCTACGACGACGCGAAGCGGAATCCCGATTAAGTCCGCATCTTTGAACTTGGGTCCAGGACGTTGATCGCGGTCATCGATGAGGACGTCGGCTCCCGACGACTCTAATTGGTTGGTGATTTCGGCGACCTTTGCCATGACGGGGCCTTGGGGATCGATTGAAATCGGGACGATCAATACCTCGTAAGGTGCAAGGTTTAACGGCCAGATAATCCCGTTATCATCGTGACTAGCTTCCACTGCGCCGGCGACGATCCGATTTACCCCGATCCCGTAGCAACCCATGATCAGCGGCTTCGTCTGCCCTTCAGCATCTTGGAAAACCGCACCCATTGCTTCAGAGTACTTTGTACCGAGCTTAAAGACGTGGCCGACCTCGATTCCGTTCCCGACTTCGAGTCCACTTATGCATTTCGGGCAAGGATCACCCGCCTCGGCATTCCGAAGATCAGCAACACGTTCAATTGGAAAATCACGTCCCGGAACCACATCCCTCAAGTGCAGATCGATCGCGTTGGCTCCCACGACAACTCGTGGCATGATGCTCACTGCGTGATCGACCAGGAGAGGGAGCTTGGAATCGACCGGCCCTAAGAAACCAATCGGAACCCCAGTTGCCTTTTCGATGGCTGCGGCGTCAGCAGCTTCGAGAACCTTTACACCGAGGGCGCGCCGAATCTTGGATTCGTTGGCTTCATGATCACCTCGGATCAAGACGGCGACAAGCTTGTTGTCCCCTGAATAAACGAGGAGCTTCGCGGTCTCCTCAGCCTTCACCTTGAGGTAATTGGCGACCTCCTCGATCGTCCGCTTACCGGGTGTTTCTACTGAACTGTAGGGAGGGGTGTCAGAATCAGCCGAGGTTCCTTGAGAAGAGTCCGTCGTGATCCCGATCGCGGCCTTCTCCACGTTTGCAGCATAGTAGCAGTTCGGACATTGGATCAGAAGATCCTCGCCGGAAGGTGAGGGGACCATAAATTCATGCGAAGCATCACCACCGATTGGTCCACTCTCGGCTTCCACGGCGGCATAGGGTATTCCCGCGCGATCGAAGATCCGGCAGTAAGCCTCGTACATCCGATCATAGCTCTGATTGAGCTGATCGAGGTCGACTCCAAAGCTGTAGGCGTCTTTCATCAAGAACTCGCGGGTTCGGACAATCCCGAACCGCGGTCGTGCTTCGTTCCGGAACTTCGTCTGGATCTGATAAACCGTGACCGGGAGTTGGCGGTAGGACTTCAGAAAGTCCCGCGCGATGTCCGTGATGACCTCTTCATGAGTCGGCCCGAGGCAAACTCGACGGTCACCGCCCAGATCGAACTTGATCAGCACGTCTCCCATTGCGGCGACTCGACCGGTCTCTTCCCAGAGTTCAAGTGGGTGGATTGCGGGCATCAAGAGTTCGAGAGCGCCGGCGCGATCCATTTCCTCTCGAACGATCTGGGCCGCCTTGTTGAGGACTCGGAGTCCGAGTGGAAGGTAAGAATACGTTCCCGCCCCGAGTTGTCGGACCATCCCTGCACGGAGGAGCAACACATGACTCGGCGCCACGGCGTCCGCCGGAGATTCCTTCTGGGTCGGGATCAACGCATTCGACCAAAGCACGGCGGGCCTCGCTTCGATGGGACGGACTCTCGAAATGGATGGCGGAATCGACGATCGGATCGAACAGCTTACCAAACCCGCGACCTTGGAAAGAAGACCGCCTCTCCGCTCCTCGACTCGCTCGACTTCGAGATATTCGTTCGAGACCTTCGGAGGGCTCAACAATGCGAGTCAGTCCTTCAGTGATTCCGCGAGGGCGGTAACTGCCCAACAAGTCGCGGAGGTGGAGATGAACTGGGACTTACCATGAGGATCGCCATTGTCGAAGAAGGTCTGGATCGGGCGAGCGCGAGTCTCGACGAACCAAGAACCGTCCTCCTCTTGTGTTTCGATAAGAAACCGAAGTCCGCGTTGGTAAGCAGGATCACTGGGCTTGAGTCCGGTTCGTCTGAGGATCGTAAGTGCTTGGCCGGTTGCGTATGAATCGCTCTCCATCGTCTCCAACTGAGACCAGCCGCCGTCTTCTCGTTGGGATCGAAGTACTAGATCACGAGCCTTCTCAATCGCGGCTTGATCTGCGTTGAGGAGCCAAAGGCCGAGGAGCCTGAAGTTGCGATCTTCCTGATCCTTTGGGTTGACATCCAGGAGCCAAGATAATCCGTCGTCGATCGCCTTCTTAGCAAACTTCTGGTAGTGGAGGGGGGCAAATTCCTGAAGCCCATAAGCGGACAAGACTGTCGCCGTGATGTGTGATCCCTCGAGCGGCGGTCGTCCTTGGGAGCTTCGCCACCGACCGGTTCTCTCTTGACTCTTGATGAGGAACGCCGACATCGCTTCAGTGACTTCGTCAGGAAGACGCGATACCTCCTGGAAGGTCCAGAGTCCGTAACTGACGGTCATTGCTCCCCCGCCAATCCCGCGACCCTCTTCGAGTTGCTCGCGACGAAAATCGAACGACTCTTTGGTGAACTCCACGGTCAACTCGAGGGTGGTTGCATCAATCTCAAGACCCGCTTGCTTACTCGCCATCATCGCCATCACGGGAAGGGTCTGATGATGACAGGAGAAGCAGTCGCGGTAGCTCGGATAGTTTCCCGCAGCAGCTTGGACGCGCTTCAATCCCTTTTGTAACGAATCTCGGATCAGAGCTTCGGGCATTGGTTCTTCGGCCACGACTACTTCGGGATCGAAGATCGTGCTTACGAGCATCGCAGAGATGAGCACGGGTAGAAATCGACTCATCCGAATCATGGGTGCCTCCAGGTCGAATCGACCAAATTCCGCCGTTGAACCTTTATTCTTTGGCTCCTCTAGTTGCGGAACAAGCCCAAGCTTCAATCCTCCGGCCTATTCTCGATCGATTCCCGCAAGCCTCATTGTGAGATTCGCCCTCACTCCTCGACTGATAGACGCGTCTGATCGGGGTTGCTAAGGTGAAATTACTTCCCAAAAGAGGGTCATCGAAGAGAACATTCCCGACAACACTCCTTATGAGATCATGATGATGCGCTATTCTTCTCTCCCGTGGTCGTTGGGGATCTTATCGGTCTTCGTTGCGTTTGGAGTGACGTCGAACAATCGTGCTTCAGCGAATCCTCACGGTGAACACGCTGAGCTTTCCGGAGTTCGCCCGCTCGGACCGGATAACGAGCCTCTGAATCTCGATTTCGAAGCGGGAGACCTCCGAGATTGGACCAGCTCTGGGAGCGCCTTTGAGAGTCAACCGATCGAGGGTGATACGGTAAGGACTCGACGCGCAGACATGACCAGTGCCCATCAAGGAGCATTTTGGATCGGTGGTTATGAACGCCAAGGAGATAGACCACGGGGAACGCTCACTTCAGTCCCATTCAAGGTCACACATCCCTTCGGCAGCTTCTTGATCGCAGGTGGTCCGCACCGCGAAACGCGGGTCGAGATCATCAACGCGGCCACAGGATCACCGCTTTTTATCGCCACCGGAGATGAATCCGAGGAATTGAAGCGTGTGGTTATTGACTTAAGAGACGAGCAAGGGAGAGAAATTCAAGTCCAGATCGTCGACGAGCATTCGGGGCACTGGGGTCATGTCAATTTCGACGATTTCCTGTTTCACGTGGAACGTCCCGATGTTCCCGATCGTGCTGTCCCTCCTCCGCCCGACTTGATCGCCCACGAAGGCCTCGAAGCCGAGGCGGCAGTCGCTGCAATGACTCTCCCCGAAGGCTTCGAAGTCACTCTGGCGGCTGCTGAGCCTGACGTTATTCGTCCGATTGCGATGTCAATCGACGACCGAGGCCGCGTCTGGATCTTGGAGAACCATACGTATCCGCTCAAGGTTGCCCCTGAAGAGGCGAAGGATCGGATCCTGATCTTTGAGGACGAAGATGGTGATGGCCGGTTTGACTCCCGTCGTGTCTTCTTCGAGGGCCTCAGCATGGCGACTGGTCTTGAGGTCGGATTCGGCGGTGTCTGGGTCGGTGCCGCACCTGAGCTGCTCTTCATCCCTGATCGAGATGGCGATGACACCCCCGACGGTCCCCCCGAAGTCCTCTTAGACGGCTGGGGACTTCAAGATACACACGAGACTCTGAACAGCTTCATGTGGGGACCGGACGGTTGGCTTTATGGATGCCACGGCGTTTTTACCCATTCGAGGGTCGGAAAGCCTGGCACACCCGATGAGGATCGAATCCCGATTAATGCTGGAGTTTGGCGCTACCATCCGCAACGACATCAATTCGAAGTCTTCGCACACGGAACCAGTAACCCTTGGGGACTCGACTTCGATTCGAAGGGTGAACTTTTTATTGAAGCCTGCGTGATCCCTCACCTGTATCACTTGGCTCAGGGAGGCCGCTACCAGCGGCAAGCAGGTCAGCACTTCAATCCTTACACGTACGACGACATCAAGACGATCGCTGATCATGTCCACTACATCGGGCAGACCCCTCACTCCGGAAATGGTCGCTCCGATGCGGCCGGAGGTGGTCATGCGCACTCGGGTTTGATGATCTACCAGGGCGGTACTTGGCCAGAGGAGTACCACGGCGCACTCTTCATGAACAATATTCACGGCGCCCGGATCAACCAGGAGCTTCCTGAACCTGATGGATCAGGATACATCGGCCGCCACGCCCCCGACTTTCTCCTTGCGAATGATCGGGCTTCCCAGATCCTCGACTTCCGCTACGGTCCCGATGGTAACGTCTGGGTCATCGATTGGTACGACCTCCAGCAGTGCCACCGCCGTGAAGCCAGTGCCCATGACAAGAGCAAAGGGAGAATCTACAAAATCACTTTTGGTGAATCGAAGGACCAGACAGCGACTGCTCGGGCCACTCTTGATCCCGGTAATCTCATCTCCTCCGTGCTGCAGAGTCAGATCATGGACGATGGGTCAGCATTAGATCCGGATCCTTGGAACGAGTGGAACTTCCGACACGCACGTCGACTGCTCCAGGAGCGGGGATTGAGCGATCAAGAGCGTGAGTCTCTCATCGACATCACCCTTCGGACCGATCGGCTTCAGCCTGGACTCGACGAGGACCGACGCCTTCGGATCCTCTGGGCACTTCATGCAACCGGGGGCGTTCCTGATGAAGCGACGCTACGTTACCTCGATCGCTCGGATGACGAAACGGCCGGTAAAAAATCGGACGAAGACTATCCCCACCTCCGTGCCTGGACAATCCGACTCATCATGGAGGAGCGTCACGCATCGAAGGCTCAACTCGAAAAGTTCATCGAGATCGCTGAGACCGATCCCTCACCGGTTGTCCGGTTAGCACTGGCCTCAGCGTTGCAACGGATGCCCGTTCAGAGCGACGCTCGTTGGGCAATTCTCACGAATCTCCTGATGCATGGTGAAGATGCGGAGGATCAGAATCTCCCGTTGATGCTCTGGTACGCACTGGAGCCGATGGCAGCAGCGGATCCATCGCGCGCACTCAGTTTGGCCGCCCGGTCACCACTCCCAAGACTCCTTGAGTTCACGACCCGGCGGGTCGGTGCTATTGGTACCGATGAAGCAATCGCGCTGCTAGTCGACGGACTCGATGCTGCGGAGTCCCCCGAGACGATTCTGACGATCTTGAAAAGTATCAACATAGCACTGCAAGGTCGCCGCGCCGTCGCGATGCCAGCACGTTGGCCTGCGATCTTCACCAAGCTCTTGGAGGCGGATCAAGCGGAGATCCGGAGTCAAGCGACAGGACTTGCGTTAACATTCGGTGACACTTCCGCTCGCGAGGTCTTGGTGAAGGTTCTGACCGATCGCTCGGTCGCGACTGGACGACGCCGACAAGCACTCGACGCCCTCCGCAAAACGAGGGCAGCATCGCTGCCCAGCAGACTCCGAGAGTTACTCAACGATCCAGCGATCCGAGGGGACGCTCTCCAAGCCCTCGGCGACTTTGACGACCCGCTGACCACAACCGCGATCCTCAAGATCTACGGCGGTCTTCCTCTTCGGGAACGTCGCTACGCTCTTGCGACACTCGCAGCACGACCCGGATCAGCGGAGTCACTCCTCGAGGCGATCGGGCAGGGGAGGGTCAATCGATCTGATCTCTCGGCGGACTTGGTCCGACAGATGAGGAACCTCGGCAATTCCGCAATTTCCGAGAAGATCGATGCGTACTGGGGAACCGTCGCCGAAACCTCGGCCGACAAGGCGGCTCTGATTGCTCGATTTAAGGAGATGTTGAGTTCAAGCCCCGCTCAAGAGTCCGACCTCGCCCTTGGTCGATCGCTCTTCGTGAAGACCTGTGCCCAGTGCCATGTTCTTTTCGGCGAAGGAGGGAATGTCGGTCCTGAACTCACCGGGTCGAATCGGGCTGATCTAGACTACCTCCTCAGCAACGTGTTGCACCCGTCGGCGCTGATTGGGAAGGATTATCAAGCAAACCTCCTCGCAACTAGCGACGGTCGAGTCCTAACCGGAATCATCCGAGCTGAAGATGCCAACGCGCTGACTCTCGTGACAGCCGATGAGATCTTCATCATCCCCCAAGACGAGATTGATGCCCGACGGATGAGTGACGAATCGATGATGCCGGACAACCTTTGGTCAAACCTCTCCGAACATGAGATTCGATCAATGGTGGCCTACCTTGCCAGTCCAGTTCAAACCAGGCTCCTCGCTACCAAAGACACTGCCCCCCGATTATTCAACGGGAAGGATCTCAGCGGCTGGGTCGGAGACCGTAAACTCTGGTCTGTGGAAAATGGGGAGATCGTCGGGAAGTCGGATGGTCTTAACCACAACGAATTCCTCAAGAGTGAACTGGAGGCAACCAACTTCCGATTGACTCTAGAAGTCAAACTGACTCCGAATTCAGAGAACTCTGGGATTCAGTTCCGCAGTACTGCGCTTCCAGACGGTGAGGTTAAGGGTTACCAAGCCGACATCGGTGAAGGGTGGTGGGGCAAGCTCTACGAAGAGTTGGGTCGTGGCTTGCTTTGGGAGAAGTCCGGCGAGGCATTCGTTGAAGCGGGGGAATGGAACTCGTACGAAATAATTGCGGAAGGGTCAAAGATCAAGACATTGATCAACGGCAACCTCTGTGTCGATCTCGACGACTCTGAGGGTGCAGATCGAGGGATCTTCGCCTTCCAGCTTCATTCAGGTGGTCCCATGGAAGTACGGTTCAGAAACCTGAAGCTGGAAGTCCTCGAGACAGTGGAGCGAAGTTCTGCCTCGACCACGGTTGGTGAAGAATGATACCCAGTCTTCCGTACATCCCCGCGAGGACTTTGAGGACTACTGCTCATGAATCTTCTCAGTACGTTCAAGGGCTCGATGATGGAGGGCTTTTTGCCCTCCGGCTGGGACCTTGCCAAGATTGACGCTTGCTGTACCCATCCTCCCGGTGCCATCACGGAGCGACAACCTTGGTGGCATGAGCGGTTCGAACCAGTCCAATGCGCGAGCCTTGAAGACTTCGACATCATGATGGGGCACGAGATCGCGATGGCGATCACTGAGAGCCGACGTGCTGGACGCGATCTCGCAATGATCCTCCCCGTCGGACCGATGGGGATGTACCGCTGGGCTGTCTACTTCCTCAAAGAATGGGGCGTCTCCGCGGATCATGTTCATGGCTTCAACATGGACGAGTGGTCCGATGCTGACGGAAACACCCTTCCTCCAGACGATCCCGGCGCTTTCCGTAATGCGATGGAGTCCGCATTCTACGGGCCTCTCGGGAACCTCTCAACACTCCCTCAGAATCGTTGGTTTGCCACCAAGGAGGACCTCCCGACGTTTGGAGACCGGATCGCCAAGCTCAAGCAAAAAGGGGCGGAACTGGTTGTAATCTTCGGGATCGGACGAGTCTGTCATATTGCGTTTTGGGAACCGCACTTTGCTGCGGAGTATTCCTCAGTAGAAGATTGGAAAGAAGCCACACACCGACTCGGGGCAATCCTCCACCCGCTCACCATCGAGCAAAACGCCATCACCAGCTTCCGGAGTCGGACCACCCTCGTCCCTGCCTTTGCGAACACGATCGGCCCTGGACTCTTCCTTCAGGCCGACCAAATCATCGGAGGAGCGGACGGAGCACTCGGTCGAGGGATGCAATGGCAGGGAACCAGCCTCTGGATGACGCTTCGTTATGGTCCTGACCCCTGGATCCCGAGTACCTTCATGCCGACCCTGCCGGGCCGACTCTTCTTTCTGCGTGAGTTGGCAGGTCCACTCGAACCCGAGATGAACTGAGCATTCCTTTGACTCGCGTCTTCGTTTGAGGTGGTCAATCATCGACATTCGGTCCTCCGCCTGACAGATGTCGTTCTTGATTGAAGGATGCCGATCCGATAGATTGGTGATTGCACCCCAAAAAATCAGCTTGTCGTTTCGCTTTAGGTCCCGCGATCGGACCGACATTGCGCGTTGGCAGACTGAATTAAGAGGAAGTGTCCGATGTTCTTGTGTCCGTTCAGAGTGAATCCACAAAGATTCCGTCTGCGTCGACTTGGCTTTACGTTGATTGAACTCTTGGTGGTGATCGCCATCATCGGTGTTTTGATCGCCTTGCTTCTTCCGGCCGTCCAGGCAGCCCGCGAAGCCGCACGGCGAGCCCAGTGCATCAATAATCTCAAACAAATTGGCCTGGCGTTACATAACTACAGCTCAACGCTCGGGGTCCTTCCCCCGACGCTCGTAATCATCGGTGAAAGCCCCACAGAGGTTGCGTGGACGAATAGCCTGGGTGCGCATCCTAGGATTCTCCCATTTGCTGAGCAGGGCCCGATTTTTGATGCGCTCAACTTCAACGTGGACATGTACGATCCTCCCAACACGACCGCCACTGCGACCTACATCACCCTTTTAGTTTGCCCGAGCGAGGCGAGTGAGACCACGTTCACACACGAGCGCGGCGGTCGCATGAGCGTCTGCAACTACGGGTATGTTGAAGGTGATTGGTTTGTCTGGGGAGGTCCAGGAAGCACCCAGAAGAACCGGTCAGCATTTGGTCCCAATCAGTCCCGACGCTGGGCAGAGTTTCGTGATGGGCTCACTCAAACCCTTCTCCTCACCGAAGGCAAAGCGTATCAAGCTTACTACCGCGATTGCTCTACGACCGGTCTGATCAACATCAATGACCCAAATGATATCCCTCCTCCGACCGCAGATCCTTACCAAGTCGCCCCGGAATACTTGGGGCAGGGGGGGTGCGCGTTTCGGAGCGGAGGTCATACGGAGTGGGTGGAGTCTGGCGTTCATCATGCGGGGATTACTACCGCATGGCCTCCAAATACGCAGATCGCGGGTGGACCGAACGGAGAATACAGCGATCTCGATTTGAACAGCCGTCGCGAAAAACGCGGTGGACCAACCTTCGCGGCAATCACCGCACGGAGCTTTCATCCCGGTGGGGTCAATGCACTCTACGCAGACGGTTCGGTTTCGTTCCTAAAAGATTCGATTGATGGTCAGGTCTGGAGGGCCTTAGGAACTGTTAACGGCCGAGAAGTAATCAGCGCGGATCAGTATTGACCGCCAGGCGTCGAAACAGCAAGTAGACCCTTGTCAGTGATTACACGGATCGTGGACCCTGGAAAGTGAAAGGTGCATTCCGAGCGATCCGATCGATCGCCGCGTCCTTTCCAATCAGAACAGATATCCCTCTGCCTCTCCAGGGAGCCTGAGATCATGGCGTTGCGCACAGGTCGGAGACATTTCCTCAAGCAGACAGCAGCGACGGGTGCACTCCTCGGGTTTGGCGAGTCGGCGCTCTTGGGAGGACTGAAGCCGGTCTCCGCCGCTGAAGCGAAACTTGATCCGGCATTGGTCCGTCTCGATCCGGGGATTGAGCCGTTGGTCCGGCTCTTGGAAACGACACCCCGAAGCCAACTATTAGAGGAGGTCGGGGCAAGAATCCAGCAGGGGACCGGTTATCGTGACGTCCTCGCAGCGCTCTTGCTTGCTGGGGTCCGTAACGTGCAGCCGAGGCCGAGCGTCGGGTTCAAGTTCCACTCTGTCTTAGTCGTGAACTCAGCGCACTTGGCAAGCCTCAACTCGCCCGACTCCGATCGTTGGCTCCCGATTTTCTGGGCACTTGATTATTTCAAGAGTGCTCAGGCGCGCGACGTGGAGGAAGGGAATTGGACAATGGCGCCGGTTGATGAGTCGGCGGTCCCTTCGTCACGGAATGCGCGGAAGATGTTCCTCGATGCCATGGAACGTTGGGATGAGCCCGCCGCCGATGCCGCCATTGCCTCATTAGCCCGGACTTCGGGAATGAACGACATTTATGAACTTTTCTTCTGGCTCGGGGCACGCGACTTCCGATCGATCGGTCACAAAGCAATTTACGTCGCCAACAGTTATCGGACCTTACAGTGCATCGGCTGGCATCATGCCGAGCCTGTCCTTCGTTCACTTGCTTATGCACTTCTGAAGCATGACGGTCAGAATCCTGCAGAACACGACCTCGATGCCGACCGCCCTTGGCGTCAGAATCTGGCACTGGTGACCCAGATTCAAGAGGATTGGGAGGGAGGCTCGCCCGATCAGGACGCAACACGCGAACTCCTCGGAGTCTTGTACCAAGGGACTCCTGAAGAAGGCTCCCAGGCGGTTGCGCAACTCCTGAATCGAGGTGTCAGCCCACAATCGATCTGGGACGCCCTCTTCAACTCGGCTGGAGAGTTGTTGATGAGACAGCCGGGGATCGTTGGTCTTCACGCTGTCACCACAACAAACGCCATGCACTTCGCGTATCGGACGGCAGCCCAAGACCGAACGCGACTCCTCGTGATGCTCCAGAATGCCGCCTTCCTACCGATGTTCCGGGAGGCAATGGAAGGACGAGGTAGGGTCCGAGACCTGGCGATCGGCAAGATCGAACCGGTAGATCCCTCAGGGAGTGGTGTCGAATCCTTAGAAGAAATCTTCGCCGACGTTAGCGGTAACCGAGACCAAGCAGCCCGTAAGGCGCTGGCTTATCTTGAGAGCGGATCGAACGCAAACTCTCTGATCCAAGCGGCACGACGTCTGATCTTCCTCAAAGGTAATGACGCTCACGACTACAAGTTTAGCTCGGCGGTCCTCGAGGATTTCGACAACGTAACTCCGAAGTTCCGCAACCAATTCCTCGCCACCAGTATGTACAGCCTCACTGGCTCAGGTGCGCGGGATAATGGACTGGTCGAACGAACGCGAGCCGCACTCGGAGTCTGACCTCGGAACTCAGAGGAGCGACTCCTGATCTCCCTTTGGTGTTGCTCCTCGAAAATCTCTTTTAGAACTTGGACATCAACCTCAAGTAAGATCCACTGATGATTCATTCACTCACACTCGTCAGTCTTATCCCGTTTCTCGCCTCGGGGCTTCAAGATCCAGGCACCACTCAAAAAGAAACGCCAGTGCACCTCATTGCCCATCGAGGCGGAGTGGTGACCGAGTCCATCATCGAGAACAGCCTACCGGCGATCGAGGAGGCGGTGCGACGCGGCTACTGGATGATTGAAGTCGATATTCAAGAAAGCGCCGACGGTGAATTGGTTGCCCATCACGATGCTACCTTCCAGCGCTATTATGGTGATCGCCGTCGATTAACTGAGATGACCTGGGAGGAGATTGATGAACTCCGGTCCGACCCTGGCCATCATCGCCCGTTGACGTTTGACGAATTCACCAAAGCCTGTGGCGGGCGGATCCGACTCATGCTCGATACCAAAGGCGCTGACCACCCCACTCAATTCTTCGAGCGAATGGAATCGTCGCTCCGAGAGAATAACCTCCTGAAGTCGGCCTACGTCATCGGTACCGCACAATCCAAGGAGTTCTTCTCGGGTAAAGCCCGGATCGGAGCCAATCGTCTTGAACTCAAGGCTGCCCTGGAGGCAGGGGAGGATGTCTCGCGCCACTACTTCCTCTTTGAACACGGACGGATCTTGGATCAGGAAACGGTGGCGTGGGCACAGTCGCTGGGCGTCCCTGTTGTCCCTTCGATCAACGCCTTCCACTACTTCGGCCTTGATGCACCTCTGCAAGCCGCTGAAAGCGACACCCGGAAACTCTTGAAACTTGGCGTCAAGGAGTTTCAGATCGATTCGATCTACGACTCTTACTTTGCAGATCCAACGAACCCTTAGTCTGGCCACGAACAATCACTGGTTTTCCAGATGGGAAATTGCCGAGGTAAGAGTCCTCATCTACAACACGTGTGCAACGCATCGAGTCTGTCGTTAATGGCAGCCCGACTGCAGTCGGGCTGTGGAGCGCAATGATGCGGGTTGGGGAAGAAGTGGTCGGAGACCCCGCCATCGATCGTCAATGAGGTCTGTAGCCTAATCGCTAGAGTGATGCAGTCCGCTTCGTGGACGGCGGTACTCACTCGTGCCGCCATGCGATTTCTGATACGTGCCCCATCCACACAGGCGATCCAAAGTCACGCCCTTACGTAATGGCCAATTTGAACCAAATCTGGACGCGACACAGTTCAGCATTGAGGCTACGGATTGGGTTGCTGACGGTCACCTTTACTCGGTGTCAGCTTCGATTTCGAAACGTCTAGTGAGGCGGCGATAGTGAACCAGCGCAGCCCCGACGAGACCAGCACCCACGAAACCGAGGGTGAGACTTGACGGCTCAGGGATGACTTGGAGGATGGTTACGACACGGTCGGAACTGGTCCCGATCGTCGTGCCCGGCGCGAACGTGCCCGTTGGATCTGACTTGACGAAAATCGTCAGCGTTTCTGGAGATAGAAGTGGGGTATTGGGTGGGAAAGGGATGGAAGTAATCCCAGAAGCGTAGAATGCTCTGAAATCCAGCGTCTCAAAGGTCAGCCCCTCCAGGGCACCAATCGTGATACGTAATTCGGAAAAGCACTACAAACGAAACATCGAACGTACTATCGGCGTTCTCTATGAACGTACGCATCGTCGTTGTATTGTAGAGATCGTACTCCAGGAAAGCGCCGGGGTCGGTGGGATCGCGGAAGTCGGACCCTTTGAAGTCCGAAGTGACATCCGCCGTGCCCGAGGCTGGATCAAAACCTTAGTGTTGATTTCCTTCCGCCGTAATCGACACATCCCTCCCGCCAAACAGTGGCGATGACAGGGTCTGTGTGGCAATGCTACGGGTAGGGAACATGATGTCGGCTTGCACCCCAGAACCCATCGCGAGTAAGACGATGGGTGCAAGACACCTGATCAAAAAACTCATTGAATCTTCCTTGTCTGAATTTGAGATTTGTTAATCAAACTACCTAAAGAAACAATGGAAACCCCGAGAGCACCTCGGAGATCACATTGAGAGACAGAAGATACATCAACGTCCGGAGAAGGCCCCAAAGCCGTGGGAGTCACTCTTACCACCGATCTTTATGAGTGCAAGAACGTTGAATGGATTAAGCAAAATAAAAAGAAGCGTGTTTGAATTTTCATTTCTGCACGTCTCGTGTGCAAAATTCACAACGTTCCTCAAGCAACCTAGAGGCGCTACCAGAGCAACTCTCGGAACATTTCGCTCCTAAATCACATCTTGTAACCAGCGGTTGAGAGGCGTGGTACCGACGGGTGTGGAGAATAGACGTTGGTAATGATGCTGGGACAAGCCAGTCACTGTCCCCCTAAGCTAAGCTCTTTGACCCCACTATCGACAATAGGTTAAGCTCATACTCCTTGCTCTACGAACCGTTGAGCGTGGGCAGAGAAGAAGGCGACAATAAGTTAGAGGCGATCGACGGAAGACTTGAGATCTGTAGTTGCTCTGTTGCTTTCACCATCTTGCGTCTTCGAACGCGTAGCCGTGTCGGGCCAAGCGTGGCGCTAATGCTAAGCGACGTGAGTACGAGTCCAGACGGTTCCGGGACGATCGTCGCGTTAAAGCGGAGCTTGACCATGACATAGTTGTTAGGTCTTATTTATTAAAAATCAAATGGTGATGTCTTGCAATCATTTTGAATAACTGAGGTTAGTACCAAAAAAGACCCCTGATCGAAGTCTCTATTGAAAATGGGTAACCGTTCCGTGGTCTTCTGAGATTGCCAAGATGCTGTTCCTTACATCGCTCCTTTAAGCAAGAAAGTGTAGCGGTAAGCCTACTGCTTCAGAGACCGCGTCCGCTGCCTGACGGATCCGGCTCAAGTTCGCCGTATGCCTTCCTGATGTTGACCGAGTGCTTACATAAAGCAGTTGACGTACGTCGCGGATCTTGTAACTCAGTATTTGCAAGTTTCAAGATCTTTTAAAGTCGTTTTGGCTTCAAGAACAGTTCATTTCTTCTCGCCATACATTACCGGGAGTTGAAGAGGCTTTGATCGTCTTCGAGGAGGTCGTCAAAGGTCGGCTCGGGCTGATCTAAGGGGTTGGCTGGCTCTACCTGATCTGTTGTCGAAGCAGCTTCGTCGGCGACCTCAATTGGTTGCGGTGCGTTAAACAACTCAACGGGACCAAAGTAACGCACGCCAACGGTCCCTGCAGTAACGAGGGGAACGAGGACGAAGAGCGCAAGCGTCACCCACTGCTCTGGGGTTGCCCCTTTGATCCGTTCCTTCAAGCGAGGCTTCGTTGGGGGAGCAGGCGGCGTTTCGCTTTCTGATTCGGCAGACGGATTGAGGAATTCGGGCCGATTGTTGAGATCTGAGGCCCAAGCACCGACATCCGCATTAAAAGTGGTCACGACATTAATGAGGTCACTGAGCCCGGAAGCCTCTCCACTAAACCGGCCTGGTTGGATCTGTCTCTCCAATCTCTGGAGGATCTGAGTCAGATGATTGGCGGATCGTGCTACTTGCGCGGCTTGCCTCGGCGAAAACTGACCTTGGGTGATGTCAAATTCATCGAAAAACTGCTCAAGTGCTTCACGGCCACGCTTCAAGTGACCGAAGCACTCAAAGGCCCGCTCTTGAACTTGCGGAACCGACGACGCCATAAAAAAACGATGAACAGCGTGATTTAAGTGCTGCATCGTGTCTTGGACAGCATGGTCTTCATTTGTTGTCAGTGCCATTTGCTTGACCCTTCTGTATCGCTCTTGAAGACCGTACAACCGCCTGAAGCATCCATGTTACAAAAAGCTGAGTCCACTCGCCGAGTCCTGAATCTTTACCAACTTCCAGGTTCTGGTGTGACTCGTTTGAAGACCATCAACGTTACTTTGCTCCCAGCTTTCGCCTCAAAAGCGGTTGGGAAGGGTTCGTCGGGATCCGCAGTACAGATCGTCAGCCGATTACCCTCGAACTTGTAGATCGCCTTGATTCGTTGGTCGCGATTGCGGCCGCCTTCTGGGATGAGAATAAGCTCCTTGGGGGTGGACTCTGGGTTGAGCTCAAACCGAGTCGCGGCAAAGGAGCGACCGTCGCGGCTCCAGACGATCCGGTCCCCCTCAACGACCCGTTGAATCGACTCCAAGAGGTCCGGTGGTGCCGTAACCCCGTCCCGGACAGACTCCAGGACTGACCATGTCCCCTGATGGAGTTCATGGTCGGTCGTTGCAGGTTGGCATCCAACGGTAGCGGGCAGGAGTAGCGCCAATGCTAAAGGATAGAACATGGGAATCCGGTTGTTTCTGATCTTCGGAGAGCGATCGTTCGTCCGAATCGAGGTCGCGGGGTTGAAACGTTAACAAACAAACGGGTTGACTGGATCCATCACGATCCGTGGACGGGGTTCCGGAGTATTCCAAGGCCGTCGATTTCCACCTCGACGAGATCCCCAGCTTTGAGCCAGACCGGAGGCTTAAGGGCCATCCCGACTCCTGGAGGAGTCCCCGTGAAGATGAGGTCACCGGGTTCGAGCCGAAAAATCTTGGAGAGATAAGCGATCGTCTCCGGAATCTTAAAGATCAACTGGGCGGTGTTTGAATCCTGCATCGTCTGACCGTTGAGACGGAGACGGATCCCGAGATTATGAGGGTCGTTGACTTCGTCGGTGGTCACTAAGACCGGGCCAATAGGTGCAAAGGTGTCAAAGGTTTTGCCGGCCATCCACTGCTTCCCTGGCTTCCGGAGCTGCCAGTCCCGGGCTGAGACATCGTGCCCGACTGTGAAGCCCGCTACATGATTCATGGCATGTTCGGCCTTAATCTCTTTGCCACCGACTCCAACCACGACCACCAGTTCAGCCTCGTAATCGACTTCGCTGCTCACCTTCGGGAGAATGATCGGATCTTCGGGGCCGACAATCGCCGAGGGATACTTGCTAAAGAGGATCGGCTCTTCGGGAATATCAGCGCCTGTTTCCAAGGCGTGGTCACGGTAGTTGAGCCCAAGGCAGATAATCTTCTGGGGATCGGGGATCGGCGGCAGGACTCGGATCGAGCCGGACTCATAGGAGACGGACGCCGATCCAGCGGCCTGTCGAGCGCGCTCGATTCCCTCCGGTCCCTGCGCAACGAGTGCTTTGATCGTATTGGGGAGGCCGGGATCGGCTTGCAGGAGGTCAACGAATCGACCATTCAGATCAGCGCAAAGCCGAAGCCCTCGGTCGGTCTCGACATGGAGCAGTCGCATCCCGGTATTCCTTCAGGTTCAATACAGGTTGGAGATGGAATCAAGAACGGAGACTCAACCAAGACGTAGGCTAACCGGAGTCCTCGGGTCTGGCCAAGTACCCCGCGGTTCGCAATCGATCAGTTCGCCGTTATGATCTGACCCGAAGAGACTCGTCGTTGTCGAAAAAGGACACACAACGCTCGAAAGGATTCGGATCAATGGCCGAGCATCCCAAGAACCCTCTCGCAGTTGGACCCGTGCAGATTGGGAAAGGTCAAGGATTGGGTCTGATTGCAGGTCCCTGCGTCATCGAGCCCGGCGACCTGACCTTCGAGATCGCTGATCGATTGGCGACGATTGCCGATGCACTCTCGATTCCCCTTGTCTTCAAGGCATCGTTCGACAAGGCCAACCGGACCTCAAAGTCAAGCTATCGAGGGCCGGGGATTGACGAGGGGCTTCAGGTCTTGGAGCGCGTCCGGGAGCGTACGGGGCTTCCTGTTACCACTGACCTCCACGAATCTGCCCAAGCAGCCGTCATTGCCTCAGTTGTGGATCTGCTCCAGATCCCTGCGTTCCTAGCACGACAGACCGATCTCCTGGAAGCAGCCGGAGCGACGGGACGGCCAGTCAATGTCAAGAAAGGGCAATTTATGGCGCCCTGGGATATGAGTCACGTGGTATCGAAGCTTCTCGGAGTGGGGGCTACGGGTATTCTGCTCACTGAACGTGGAACGACCTTTGGCTATGGTCGCTTGGTGAACGATTTCCGAGCGCTCCCGATCATGCAGCAGAACGGAACGCCGGTCGTTTTTGATGCGACCCACTCTGTCCAATTACCCTCAGCTGGCCAGGGAGCTTCGAGTGGTGAACGGCCAATGATTCCGATTCTGGCACGAGCAGCGGTTGCAGCGGGGGCGGATGCCATTTTCCTCGAGGTGCACCCACGACCAGATGAGGCACTGTCGGACGGACCGAATTCACTTCAGCTCGATCAACTGGAATCACTCCTAAGATGCTGTAAAAGAGTCAGAGACGCGATCGCTGATTCTGCGAGCGTTGCCGTGATCTGATCTCCTCGAACCCTCAATCCCCAGCTCTCGTAAGTAATTTGATACGTCCGGCGATCAGTCTCTTGTACCGATCCCTCACGACATAAAGACGTCGGTGGCCTGACGAACTGATGAGTGTTCGGGCTCCGAAAAACCATCTTCGACGATCTCTCCGGAGAGCGACCCCGTGCGACTGCGATATCTAAGCCGATACTTGTTGATTTTACCGATGGTCGCACTCATTCTGATTGGCGGTTGTGGCAAAGACTCGGAGCGAAAGCCACCATCCAGTGGATCGACGAAACCGAAATCGCCGATTGCATCAAGGCCACTTAGGGATAATTCGGTCCGAGACTCCTTGCTCGGACAAGTGATTACGCTTCTTCAAGAAGCTCCGCTGACTCCGGGTGGGCCGAACGTCGCGATTGCGGCGAGTAGTCTCAATCAGTATTTCCGGCAGAGTGATCCGGACAACTTCTTGCTGACTCAAGAAGAACGGGACTTCATCAAGCCACTCTTCTTTGCCCTCGGAGATCGGATCGAAGCGGAAGAGAAGGTAGCGGCCGCTGAGCAGAATCGACCGTCAATGTTTAACCGGTCCTTCTTCTACATGACAAACATGGAAGGGAAGCGGTTTGACATCAACAGTGCACGACACATTGAAGACTGCTTGCTCTATCACAATGTTGCCTCCAGGGTGGCACGAGGTGGATCAAAGCTCGATCAGACAAGACGGCTTTTCGATTGGACGGTGAACCACGTCCAGTTGATCCCCGAAGGCACCGCGGTCCCGGCAATTCCACCGGGGTCACCGGGTTTTTCGGACCGGATTAAGCATGTGCAGAGCCGTCCCTACGATATCCTCGTCCGTGGTCTGGCAACGGAGATTCCCGGCGACCTTCTCTGGGCAGAACGGTCTTGGGTTTTTGCATCGCTTTGTCGGCAGATCGGGGTCGATGTCGGAATGTTGGCTTACCCCGTTGAAGGTCGTCTTGAACCGTATGCTTGGCTCACAGCGGCGTTGATTGATGGAACTGCCTACCTCTTCGATCTCCGGACCGCGACTCCCATCCTTAACGTTGAGGGGACGATGCCAGCGACCTTTCAGGAGGCCGCTACAATCCCTGAGATCCTTGACCGGATCTCTGTTCCCGGAAGCGGAATGGAAACAACCGCGGCAGACCTGAATGAGATCACCGTCTTCATCGAGTCAGGCCGAGGGTACTTCGCACGCAAGATGCAAGTACTCGAAGAGGATCTGATCGGCGACTTCCGGATGACACTGTACCGCGATCCTCTCCGGCTCCGAGAACTCTGGGAAGAAGCCTTGGGTGATCGATTCAGCGCAATCGATCTCTGGCCACTCCCGCTTCGCGTCGAATATTTACTCTTTAATGACTCCTCGTTCAATGCCTCAACGCAAGTCCTCAATTTCTACTTCCAACCACGTTTCCCAGTACTCGCCGGTCGGCTCCTTCAGCTCCGTGGAGATCTTGGCGAGGCCAAGCGGATATACACCAACAACCGCTTCCGTGATTACCTGAACGTCAACGGAGAACTCGTTCCTGTTCCACCTGAATTTGGTGATCCGCTCAATGTGATGCTTACCTATTATCTCGGACTCTCCCAGCTCGATAGTGACGAACCGAAGGCGGCAAGAGATCTCTTCGAACAAGCACTCCGGATTTCACCAGAGGAACCGATCATCGGCTCTATCCCAAGCCTGATGCGCTGGGGGGCACAGAGTAATCTCGGGTTGCTCTACGATGAGGCGGGGCAGCCAGAGCGTGCGCTCCAATACTACGGACTTCCCAACCCGACCTCTCAACACATCGGCGATCAACTCCGGGCGGCCTCGATTGTCTTCGATGAGCCACCCTTTGCAGTAACCGCTCCGACAGATTCGGACCCGGCGGATCGTCCGCTCTGAGGTTGCGCCGCTTGCTGAGCACCAGGGTAGTTGCGGTTGACCGATTCAGGCGCGGGCCATAAGCTCCCCTCTGAATTGGCGGCAGCAAGGACGGATCCACCGCAATTGTCGGACCGTGATGACTGCTCAAAGGAGGAGCATTCCACCGATGCGCAACCACAACAAGGCGTTTTGTCAATTAATAGCGGAGATCTTCGAACCTCCGGGTCCTGTCGTTGAGTTTGGCGCCTATCAGGTCGAAGGGCAGGAGGGGTTTGCCGACCTTCGAAGCCTCTTTGCCGATCGTGAATACCTTGGCTGCGATATGAGGCCCGGGCCGGGCGTCGACCGCGTTGAGGATGTCACAGCGATTGGGATGCCGACATGCTCTGCAGGAACGATTATCTGCCTTGAAACTTTCGAGCATGTTTTTGAGATAAAGCGAGCATTTGAAGAAGTCCAGCGCGTTCTTAAACCCGGTGGCATTTTCATTATCACTGCTCCCTTCTATTTCAAAATTCATGGCTATCCCGATGACTATTGGCGGATGACTCCCTCTTGCCTTCGACAGATGCTGAAGGGGTATGGACTTCGGGTTGTCGGGCAGCAAGGTGCGCCCAAAACCCCGCATACGGTGATGGGATTAGGCGTGAAGGAGCCGGTGCCGATCGAGGCCGAAGCGAAGGCGCGACGTCTGATCGAAGGATACCACGAGTGGTGTAATGCAGCTGGAGCCTCGATGCCGATTGGGACCAAGCTGAAACGACAGTTTGGCATGCTCTTTCGATCCAAGGCGGAACGTGCCCAGATCCGAGATGAATTCGCGGCTTCATTTCAGATCGATCACGCCGACGCTCCTGTTCTCTCCAAGGTTGGTTAGTAGGCTGCCGTCTCACACCTCTGTAGGTTCGCAAAGGTCCCGACGCTGAGGACGCTGATGAGTATGACCGAACGCATCTTGATGTTGGGGCTCGACGGGGCAACCTGGGACGTCCTCGATCCCTTCCGCAGTCGAGGCGTGATGCCGAACCTTGACGCCTTGCTCAAGCGATCGGCTCCGGGCGTCCTCCGCTCCACGATCCCCCCAATGACGGCAGCAGCTTGGGCGACGATGCAGACGGGTTGCGATCCGAGTCGCCACGGGATCTTCGATCACCGTTATTACGATTCCAACGCGGCCTTGATGCGGGTCAATCACGCGGGCCGCTACCGAGTTCCGACACTCTGGGAACTCCTCGATCAAGCAGGACGTTCAATCATCAGTCTGAACCTCCCCGGAACCTATCCAGCGCCTCAGGTCCGAGGGATTGTTGTCTCGGGGATGGACGCACCCCACTACGACGCTGCTGTTGCGGGAGCTCCTTCGGATTTTGTCAACGCCCTCCGCCACGAGGTTCCCCGCTACTCTCTCCAGTACCAATGGAAGTCCGTTCCATCGACCCTTGACCAACTCAAAGCTAATGCGGCAGCGACGACCGAGGCCTTTATCGGTCGTGCTCAAGGGGGCCTCTTAGCCGATCGATTCATGCCCGACTGGTCGGCGTTGATGGTTCAGTTCCAGAACTTGGATCCGTTTCAACACCGGGCCTGGCGTTACCTGAACGTCGATGAAACTGGAATCGATGACCCTCCTTGGAATGAGGCAGCAGCAGAAGTCCTCCGGGGGCTTGACCGTGCGATCGGGATGCTCGTCGAGTTGGCGGACCGCCGCAATGCCGCGATTCTAGCGATCAGTGATCACGGCTTCGGTCCTTGCCGAGGCCGGATCAACGTGAACCGGATCCTGCTCGACGCGGGCTTGATCCAATTACCAGGGACCTTGGGGAGACTCAAGCGTCGGGCCATCCAAGTCGCTGATCGCCTCCGACTCCGCGCTGCGAAAAGACGCGATCCAAACGCCCGAGGTGCTTCGTTCCATGCCTCAATCGAGGCGAGTTTTCCCTTCGATTGGAAACGGACGTTGGCCTTCGCGCCTCATCAAGACTGCGGAGCGATGATCTACATCAGCCGGGATCGAACAACGAATCTCAGCAGGGTAGACTCCATTCGTGAGGAAGTGATCCAAGCTCTCAAAGCGGCTCGACATCCTGAGGACAACAGTCCCCTCTTCCCAACGATCGTCTCTTCGGTCGAAGAGACTGGTCAGGATCCATCGATTCTCGGCGATCCCGACATCATTGCGATCCCCGACCGACGTTACTGGGTCAAGACAAAGCTTGGCAATGACAAGAGCGTTCTAGCTGACGATCCGACGCTACCAGGAACTCATCGCCCTGAGGGGATTGTCTCGCTCGCTGCGCCGGGGATCGATTCAGACCAAACGATCGATGCACGTCTTCGAGACGTCGCGCCGTCAGTGCTCGGACTCCTTGGGCTCCCGATTCCCTCAGCGATGCAAGGACGCCCATTCGATTGCTTGAAACTCAAAGCAACGCGTCTCGATAGTGGCTCAGATCAAGTACCCCGGCCGCAATTCAAGAGCTTCGACTTCAACTCCGAAGACGAGAAACTTGTTGAACAGCGTTTGATCGATCTCGGTTATCTTGGTTGATGCGAATGATCCGATCACTTCGACTGATTGGGCTCAATTGTAGAATCTTCTGAAGAGCCTCTCGTCTTTTCGACCGGCTCTTCGTCGCGCTTCTGATTCTGATCGGGGTCGGACGTCGAAGGGTCAGCACCATGAAGGATCGGCTTGGGGCCGAAGATCTTCTCGAAGTTGGGAAATCCGTACTTGCGGACGATAGGGCCGCTCATTAGTTGAAGCTCCGTATCAGGAGGGTAGAGAGAACATTCTCGAAACAATTGTGCTTGGTTTACTGAGGTCGTGATCGAAGGCGTCGGATCTTGCGGACGCGACGTCGGACATCCCCAGAGACCCGATCAGCCCTAAGTCTCGTAAACCGACCGACATAAAACGGGTGACCGCGCCAGTTCACGCGACGATTGACCAGAGCGTCGAACCAAAGAGGGAGCAAAAAGAGGTCCTTCACGGGGCTCAGGATAATCGTCCGCCATCTAGGGAATGAACCTCGGAGGAGCTTGGAATGGGTTGCATCGCGGATGATTCCCATCCCGATCAGCCCGAGGAGTCCACCCCAGGCAATCCCGGTATCATCCGAAAATGCCCAGACGAGCCCCAGGGTGGTCAGATTTGCGAGCGGCTCAAGGAGGAAAAGAGCCCCCGACATTCTCCATCGGATTTTGAACCAGCGCGAATGGCGATTCAAGAACCAACGGAGGTCACGGTTGCTGTTCACATTTTCGATCACATGATGGCTGAGACGAATCCCGTAGCCAGCCTTCCGGACCTTGAGCCCAATCGCTTGATCCTCTGCCAAGAGGTTGCGGACGGAAGCGAATCCCCCGATCGCTTCGAGGGCCTGAACCGTCATCAGCATTGACTTACCAACAACACAAGTTAGGCCGAGACTGTTTCCCCACGCGACGTTCCCCGCTACAAATCCGTTGAGCTGGAGGTTTTCCAGGGCTGCTCCAAACGATTGTTCACCGACCCCCGTGAAGACATTCGTCACGAGTCCAACTCCGGGCTCCGCAAGGTAAGAGACCGATTCGCGGAGGTAACTTGGGCGAACCCGGACGTTGGAATCACTGATCAAAATCACACTGTACTTGCGGAACCGCTCCATCGCGGCGAGGCTCTCTACCTTCGGGTTCAATCCAAACACGGGGCAGCCAATAATAAGTTCTGCATCTTGGTCGGGGTAGGCGGCGAGCAGGTGTTGAACGACAGGGATTGCAGGATCATCCTCGTCGGCGACACAGAAAATGAGTTGATACTGGGGATAATCAAGCTCAAAAAAAGTCCTCAGATTTGCCTCAAGACTTTCGTCGAGTCCTTTTAGCGGCTTGTAAATAGTGATCGGGGGGGTATACCAATTATATTTTGATCGCGACCGGCCTCGACCTTTTCGGGTCATCCAGACCAAGCTGATCGACGAAGCGAGCGTCGTCAGAAATGCGAACGCCGCTGCAATCAAGAGAATGCTTCCGCCAGTCATGAGATCGATCCTTGGCGATTCCTATGCCATCGGAGATTCGGGGAGGCTCGGTGGTTTGAACGGGGCCGTGCCTCGGGGATCCATCAGTCAGTAGGTCGATGTCGGAGAACCATCGCCCCCTGGCAACAAGGGCAAGCTTGATCGTAGCGGGTCGCGATTGTGCAGATGTCGCAGTAATATTCAGGAGTCCGAAACTCTCCACGCTCGTCGGTCACTTTAAATGAGAGCACCTGAAGATAAGGTAATCCTTTGTACCGTCGAGCCACGATCTCCGTGCTCCGATTCCGCAAACGGTCATCCTCAAACAAGGCCCGACTTCCGACGCCGTAGAGTAGAGGAATGATCGACTCATCGTCTTGACGGAGTACAACTTGTTGGGCTATCGGATCTTGTGGTGTGGTGATTCCGTATCCTTCAAGGAGATCGATCAATAGAACGACTTCTCCTCGAACGGTTACTGTTTCGGGCTTCGGTAGGTCATTTGAGCCGTTTCCGAGGAGCAATACTGCCAGAAGAGTGAAGACCCGCATAAGAAAGCGTCCCAAAAATGCTTCGGCTGGTTCGGAATCGGCATGGAGAAGTTAGAATTTTACTCCTAGTCCTCATCATATCGGTTTATTCCACTCGAACAACCAGAAATCGGGATCCACAGTCCGTCTCTTGAGTCAACACATCGATGGAATCGGAGGTTCAGCGGATCCCTACGCAAATCAACTGAAAAGAGCCACGAAGATCTCGTTCAGATAACGGTTTGCCTTCCATCGTCTGTGTGCTTATAACACAAATGCGATACGGCTAACTTTACCATTACGAGCACCCGGAGATTTTTCTCAATGACTACCTCGAACTTCTTGCTTCGTTTCGCCAGCCTCTCGATCGCTGCATTGCTACTCATCGGTTGTGGCGGCACCCCGGCCGAAGACGGAGACATGACTGACGGTGATCTCGGCGAAGCAGGTGGAAACATGGGCGATGATACCGTCGAAATCACGACGGAAGAAACCACCACCGAAACCGACGAATCTACTTCTGAAGCTCCCGCCGATGATATTGTCACGATTGCCTCAGGGAACGACGATTTCTCAACCCTTGTCGCTGCAGTTCAAGCAGCCGGCCTGGTCGAGACACTGCAGGGTGAAGGCCCGTTTACCGTCTTCGCGCCGACCAATGAAGCATTCGCAAAGCTTCCTGAAGGTACCGTTGAGGATCTCCTGAAGCCTGAAAGCAAGGATAACCTGACAGCGATTCTGACCTATCACGTCGTCCCGGGCAAAGTGATGGCTGAACAAGTTCTCGGCATGGATGGTGCTGAAGTGGCAACGGTCCAAGGCGCTTCCGTCACTATCAGCGTTGTCGATGGTTCCGTGAAAGTCGATGAAGCTACTGTCACGCAAACAGACATCGAAGCATCAAATGGCGTAATCCACGTCATTGATTCCGTGATCTTGCCGCCAACAGAGTAATCTTGATTTCTGCAACGAACGAATCAAAGGCCCGCAATGTTGATATTGGCATTGCGGGCTTTGTTGTATTTCGGTCACGGAGTATAAGGCACTGTGCCATTAGCGTTTACTTGATAACCAAATTCCTTGATGTAATCTGACGCAGGACGAAATGCATCGTTGAAGCGATCGAGTTTCTTTTGGAGAGTGCGTTCTAGCTCCCCTTGGACATCCTGATACTTCGGATTTCCGATAAGATTCACTTGCTGATACGGATCCTCAAGGTTGTCGAAAAGTAGCCATGGGCCTTCAAGATCACGAGTGTAGGTGTAACGATTGGTCCGGATTCCTCGGTATTCTTTGCCCCCTCGTGTCCGGTTCCACTGACCAAACGGAGCAGGGCAGTGGATGAAGGCAGCACCATCGGTCGGGTCGGGGCCTCCCCGGAGATGTTCGCTGAGGTCGATGCCCTGGACCTGCTCAGGTATTGGAAGATCGAGGAGCCCCAGTAAGGTCGGCATCACATCCCAAGAGTTGATCGGTGCGCTCCGGAGACCACCCTCTTCACCCCAACCATCGGGCCAACGGATCAACATAGGGACCCGGACAGATTCTTCGAAGGGTTGCTGTTTCTTGTAGGCTCCGTGCGAGCCGAGTAGATCCCCGTGTTCCGAGGTGAAGATGACGATGGTACTTTCCGCGATCCCAGACGATTCGAGCGCTTCAAGGAGCCGAGCCATACAGTCGTCGAGAGCGGTGCAATGAGCGTAGTAACCCGCGAGGTCTCTGCGGACCCGATCGTGGAGTTCGTCCGGGACATTGGGACGGAGTGTTAACGCTGATGGATCATAAAGCGACTTGTAGCGCTCTGGTGCAGTCCCGTAGGGAGCATGAGGTGGCCCCCAGGCAAGCTGGAGGAAAAAAGGCTCATTCGAAGCTGCGGCATCACGGATGAATCCAATTGCGTCCGAGGTCTGGGCGATTGCATCGTATCCTTCCCAGAATTGCTTCTCGGGTGTGTTTTCGTAATAAGCTGATCGATTGTAGTTGTGCGAGCACTCCAGTGCTTTCCAATACTGGAACCCTTGGCGTCGCTCAGGTGGTGTATAATTCGATCGGCCACGGCCATCGAGGTGCCACTTACCGATGTAACCTGTCTGGTACCCGTGTTCGAGCAAGACCTCGGCGGTCGTGATCTCCTCGTCCGGGAGTGAGACATCGTTCAGGAAGACTCCATGAGTAAGCGGAAGTCGACCTGTCAGAAGGGATGCTCGCGTTGGACAACAGACGGGGTAACCAGCGACCGCGTTTGGTAATCGGATACTCTCCTCCGCGAGCCGATCAAACGTCGGTGTCTTGACATCAGGGTTCCCATTGAACCCAAAGCTCTGCGGCCGCCATTGATCGGCGAGCACAAAGAGCACGTTCGGTTGTTTTGCTTCCGCTCCGTGCCCCGTTCCAGTTTCACTCAAGATGATGGCGACGAGCCCGACTCCGATGATGCGATTCATGATAGTCTTGGTCTGATGGGGAACAATTGTCGCTGTCTTCAAGCCAACGATTCTCTAGCAAATCACTCAATCAGAACAGAATCCAGTGGACCAGCCTATTCCTTCGCCTTAATCCCTTGCGCTGCGAGTGCAACAGTTTCGTCGATCCGCTTCTTCCTTGTCTCCGGGCGTTTCGCTGAAATAATCCAAAATAAAATGTTCTTCTTCGATGACTTGTTGAACGCCGCAAATTGCTTGTGCGCCTCAGGATTTGCCGTGAAGGCCGATGCAAGATCAGGGGGGATCTCCAGCGCCTCGACGGCATCGAGGATTCTCCAGGATCCATCGGCTTTGGCGGCATCGATTTTCGAGAGTCCCGACGGCGTCATCCGCCCCTCATCAATCAACTTTGCGGCCTTCGCCTTGTTGATCTTCGACCAGACGGATCCATTCTTTCGGGGCGTAATCAGTTGTTTATAGCGCTCGTGGTCGATGGAGTTGACTTTGCTGTCGATCCAACCGAAGCAGAGGCATTCATCGACCACATCGTCGTACGAGACGCTCGGCTTCCCGGTCCTCTTTTTATAGTAGACCAGCCAGATTCCGTCCGACGTCTGGTGGTTTGCTGCGAGCCAGTTTCTCCAGGCTTCTCGGTCTTCGGCGTAGACGAGTGGTCGTTGGTCGGGTGATTTGGACATCTTGGCTTCTGGTTCTGAGAACCGTGGATTGACCTCCGAGACTCGAACCATCCTCAACATTGGTCTGAACGCGTCAAGCTGCTCTCGCTCTCGATCGTTCCGGCGATTTCTTGCGGATCCTCCAAAACTTGATAAACTACGATGCCGTTGATTACTCCATGCATTCAACACCACAGTATTGTCAAATTGTACTTATTCAATCAATTCGATCACGAATAATTAGGTGATTCTGCGATGTCAATAAAAACTACCTGCCCCGATTGTGGCCGATCCTACACTGTCGCCGATCAGATGCTCGGAAAAACCGTCCAGTGTAAGAGTTGTCCTCACGCATTCGAGATCAAAAATCAGTCGATCGATCTCGTCAAATCGGAATCCTTACCAGAGCATTACGGTCTCACGAACGAATCAGTCGGATCCGCCCTAATCCCACCGCGGGAAGTTCCGTTCGACGAACCATTCGGAAGGACGGAAGAGGAAGTCGGCCGACGGGAAGGTGGCCTGCTCGGGTTCCCACTCTGGTTCATCGCCGGTGGAATCGGCGCTGGGATTGGGGCGCTAATCTGGGCAGGAATTGGCTACTTCCTGAATACAGAAATCAGTTACATCGCGTTAGGTGTTGGGTTCCTCGCCGGCCTCGGTGCCCGGATCGGCTCTGGGAATCAGGGCGGATTTGGCCCCGGATTCGCGGCGGTGATCGCCGGTGTTCTCGGGGTGATCATCGGAAAGTTGCTCGTCTTCATCTTGAGCTTTCAGCAGGGAATGGAAGAGATCTCTGATGTTGAACTCAGAGAAATCATCGTGAGCGATATTGCTGCGAGTGTCGTTGTCGAATGGGAAGCTGAGGGAAAGCCGCTGGTCTGGCCTTTCGGGAAGTCGCTCGAAAATGCCTACGAAGCGACTGACTACCCCGCTGGCGTCTGGGCCGAAGCGCAACAACGTTGGAACTCGTCCCCTCCTGAAGAAAAAGTGGAAATAAGGGAATCTTATCGGGCACAGTTCGCCCAGGGATTGCCTCTCTTCGAACTTATCCCATTCTTCTTCATGGTCATGACCACCCCCCCTGAAGTATTCTGGAATCTCCTTTGGATTGGTCTCGCTGGACTTGCCGCCTATCGAGTGGGCGCTACGACGTCAGAGGGTTGAGCTGCTGTTGCCGTGCTTAATCCGCCGAGATCCTTTTTAGAGGCGGAGGAGCCCGACTCATGCTGGCCTTCGAACTCCTCGGGACGACCCCACCCGAGGATTGTCCGTCCGTCGTTGTAGTCTTTGGCGAAAACGCTTACTTAAAGGGAGAATCGCTGAGGGTCATCGTGGAGGCTGCCCTTGGTGGTCCTGACGTCGAGGGTACTGCCGTCACACGGTTTACGGGCAATCAGGCAACCCTCGGGACTGTACTTGATGAAGTCCGTACCTATGCGTTCTTGGCTCCGAAACGGGTCGTGATTGTAGATGATGCCGATCCATTTGTGAGCAGCTATCGAAAAGAGCTCGAATCCTACGTGGCGAAACCGGCGACCACTGGAGTCTTGGTCCTCGTGGTACGATCCTGGCCGTCGAATACTAAACTCGCCAAGTTGGTCTCGAAGACAGGCCTCCCTGTAGATTGTAAACTTCCTTCAGAGTCAGATTTGACAGCCTGGCTCCCGAAACTCGCGAAATCTCGTTGGAAACTCAAGCTCGGCCGTGAGGCCTCACGGTTGATGGTCGATCTTGTTGGACCAGAACCTGGTCTACTCGCGATGGAAGTGGACAAGCTGGCCGCCTTTGTCGGGGATCGGAAGGAAATCGCCAGGGAAGACGTTGGCCAGATGGTCAGTGCTGGCCGTACTCTGGCTGTCTGGGAGATGATCGACCGTGCCACAATCGGCGACCTAACTGGTTCCCTCGCCATCCTCGATCAATTGATGAGTTCCGGAGAAGCCCCCCAAGGGCTTTTGGCAGCAATGTCGCGATCGTTGACCAAAGTCGCCCACGCGGGTCGGCTCCGACTCAGCAAGATCCCTTTGGCCGATGCCTGCCGACTTGCGGGTGTCTTCTACCGGGATCAGGAAAAGGTCGGTAAACAGCATACACATCTTGGTCCATCACGAACTCAGGAGCTCTCAGCGCTCCTCCTTCGTGCCGATTTAGGCCTAAAAGGGGACTCTACCCTCGACCCCCGTGGCGTGATGGAACGCCTCCTAATTCAACTCGCACGACCGAGGGACGATCAACCTCAACCTCGAGCTGAGAAGCCAGTTAGATGAACATCCCTCAGTCATCCAGATCGGATTCGATCAAACACTGTACCTCGAAGATTAGAACCCTCGTCGACCAAGGAATCCCCGATCCTAAGGCGATTCTCCAACTTGGTTTCAACCTTGGTCGACTTAGTGAGTTGAGTGAAGGAGGCCGGACGCGCTACTGGGACCCTTGGAAGGCTGCCGTGATCAACCAAGATCAGGAGGCATTGAAAAACCTCGTTCGACTGCTGCCAGAAGTAGAATCAAGTGATCAACCGACTGACATCAACGGTTCGTCCTTGCCTGATTCAGCTTAATTTTGCAAGAAGATGCTTGACGTCGTGACCGCCGCCACTTAATTAAGGAGGGTGTCCTGTCTCGATCAACATTGAACAGCTCTCAAACGGCGACCGCAGACTGACTTCAACCAACTCGTGCTATTTCTCGACTTGCAATCCGGAACCGCTCAGAACGATAATACATGTTGTGAGACCCCGGGGGCGATGAAACTCCCTCCTGGATCGCAGCATCACGCGATCGCATCATTGTCATGATTACAGGAGTAACGGACTATGCGGGGTAACTGCACGAACACTTCACCCAATGTTGTCTCCCAAATTGAAGATGCCATCCAACGGACGACCCACGGTCGGATCCGGGATTTGGTAATCGAGGAGACTCCAGAGCGTTACGTGGTTCGAGGTTGCGCTCCTTCCTACTACACAAAGCAGCTCGCTCTCTCGGGTGCCATGCAACTGCTCCCAGGAGACCGTTTCGAGATGAATATTAGAGTGTCCTGATTATTTGATGAGTCTGACGGATCATCCGCCTCGGGTTGTGGTCCAACCTTGATTCCGCCATAGTTGCCTGCGTGACTCCGCCAGTGGACGGCGGAGGACCTGATTCATTCTTGAGGTCCCCGCGCACTTAGTTCTCGCTCCCGGAATCTCCACTCCTCGCTCGATCCAAGCAAGCCAGGCAGGCAGGAGAGAATTGGACCGGGCCGAACCAAGCGCGGCAACCCAATCGGAGCACTCAGGCCCATGGTTTGCTTTCGTCGAGAGATCCTGGCGTCGTCGATTCTGAGCACGGTAGCTGCATTCGTCGGATTGGATTCGGCCGCGATTGCTGTACCCCTCAACAACGCTCCACCGATTCTGAAGAAGCAAGATAATGATCCAGGACGGACAGAATCGCGCGAGTCGTGGGATGCCGTCTTCATAGCGGGACGGAAGGCGGGATCGATCCACGTCAATGTGGAGCCCTTAACTGCGTCGAACGGTCGGGCGTTGCAACGGGTCGTGATCGAGTGGCGACTTGCCTTTGAGCGACTCGGGGACAAAGTTGAGATCGAGCGTCGCTTCGGCACGATTGAAACTCCCGAAGGCCAAATCTTGAGACTCGACTCTCGGACATCTGTAGGCCCGACGGAGATAAAGCTTTTCGGTGACGCCCGAGGGAATCGGCTGCCTCTGACACTGGAGGCCGGTGGGCAAAGGCAAGAGCTGGTGCTCGACTGGGGGGCCGATGTCCGAGGACCCTTTGGTCCGGAGTTAAGCATGGGACGGTCCCCCTTAATGCCAGGCGAGACCCGCAAAATTAAGACGTTTGTGCCTGATCTCAACGTGGTGGGGACGACGACTTTGAAGGCGACGGAGTTGGTCGACGTTCAACTCGGCGGTGATGCAACGATGCGACTTCTCCGGGTTGAATCGGAAGTACTCGGTACTGACGGCAAACCACTCCCTGGAATGGATACGACCTACTTTGTCGACGCCAGTGGGCAAATCCTGAAGAGCGAGACGGACAGCTTTGGCGGGCTGATCACCTACCGGACAACCCGATCAGGCGCGCTAGAGCCTGCGCGTGGCGGTTTCCCAATCGTGGAATCGCTGATTGTCCCTTCCACGCGCCCCATCAACAATCCCGAGACAGTGCGATCGGCCGTCTATCGACTTCGATTCAAGGACGCGAACTTGGATGAGATTTTGCCGACCGACTCGCGTCAAACGCTCGAAAAGCAGACCAACGGCACCTGGGAGCTGAGCGTCAAGACAACGGGAGTCCAAGACGGTCGACCTGGACCCGCAACGGTCGCTTCTGAATTCTCTGAGGCGAATCCGGTGATCGACCGTGGCGACGAACGGGTAGTCGCACTGATGCGTCGTGCGATTGCCAACACGCCGAACGACCCTTGGAGTCGTGCCACGGCGATTACCAATTGGGTTGCCCAGAATCTCCGCGAGAAGGACTTCGAAACAACCTTTGCAACCGCTTCTGACGTTGCCAGAAGCCTCTCGGGAGACTGTAGTGAACATGCGGTTCTCACTGCTGCGATGTGTCGCGCTGCAGGGATTCCTACTCGCGTTGTGACCGGCTTAATCTATGCCGAATTGCTCAACGGTTTTGGCTTTCACATGTGGAACGAAGTTTATGTCAATGGTCGTTGGGTCGCAGTCGATGCTGCGGTCGGGCAAACGGAAGTTGATGCAACTCATCTAAAACTCGACAGCACAAGCCTTAATGGGATCTCACCATTTGCAGCGTTCCTCGACGTTGTCCGGGTTGAAGGGAAACTTCGGATCGAGCCGATCCGCGTTCAGTGATGAACGCTACGCTGATCATCAAGAACTCTGTCACTCCATACCTAACGACGGCCTCCGCAGCTTGTATTGCTTGCTGATTCTCGGCTCAGCTCGGTAAACTCGAGCTGGAGTCGAGCGATTGGAGTGCATCATGCAATGACTCCGCCCCTTCTGAACGCAACCACGCGGCCCCACATCTCTGTCGCGCTCCCAAGGAGGTCCGTCATGTCAAGGCTACAGTCGAATTTTGGTCGGTTTCTACTCGTTTTGTTAGGATTTGAGGTGGGATTGCTGGCTCAAGAAAGCGTTGCGGTGGCCCAATTTCCCAATGATAGGACTTCCACCGATCTGTCACGGGCTCCGGTCGGAGGATCGCCGACCTATCTTCCCCAGCCACAGACCGCTTCCGAGTTGTTACTGGGTCAACTTGCTGCAAACCCGATCACCGGCCCATATCGATTCCAGACACAAGTCCGTGGCGGACGCGTCGTCCTCCGAGGTGTGGTTGGATCGACGAAGGTCCACGGGGTTGCAGTCCAAATTGCAACAGATTCGGGGATCCCGTTTGTCGATGAGTTAGTGATCGACACCGCAGCAGGAGAGGCCGTAGCGCTTCAGGCCTCGGCGGCATTCGGCCCTCCACCAATCGCCCCGCTATTCCCGACTTACGGAGCGTCGTCGCTCCCGTTCTTTGGTCCTCGTGCTTATCCACCTCCTACTTACACTTTTTATGGATCCTACCCCGGTGGTCCGCCAAGCTATCTCTATCCGAGACCACTCTTTGGAAGAATCGACGAGCCATTCTTTGGCTTCGAACCTCCTGTAATTAGCTACCCGCCCTATTGGGGGACACTATCGGCTCGTCGACTCGCAGAAGCCTCGGCGTCCGGTGCTCTTCCAATGAACAACATCGAGCCAGAACCCGAGGTCCCGCCGGGATCGCTCGATCTAGAGATAGATCCGCGCGGAGTTGGCCTTCTCAGAGGGACCGTACCGTCAGAGAAAGCACGGATTGCCGCTGCCGAACGGGTCGCCCAGTTACCGGGCGTCAGTCGCGTAATCAATCGCCTGGAAGTCGATCCATCGATGCCTCTTAATCCAAGTCAGCCGAACGAGTTCAGTCCCAGTGGACCTGGTTCGACGAACCCGGCTCCTCCCGCTCCTGGACCCGCAGAACAAGATCCGTTCGACGGGGAACCCGAATTAGCCGGCCTCCCGATTCGGGCATCAATCCGCGACGGGGTTGCGACCATCGAAGGGGAAGTTCCCTCGGCCTTTGAGGCGATGTGGGCGTACCTTGCGGCAAAACGCACACCGGGTGTGGACGTTGTGATCGACCGCTTACGGTTCACCGTTCCCGTCGGGCAAGGTAAGAACCCGCTCCTCACGCAGGGCGATCGCCGCGATGTCGAGGAATACCTTGACGATCAGATCCGACGTGCTGTCGGAGATCGAGGCCGGGTCGATCGCGTCGCCTTGTTGGGAGATCGACTTGAGATCGAACTCCGGATTGAGGAGCCGGCACTTGAAGACCAAATTAACGCGATCCTCCGAACAACTCCCGTGCTCCGAGGCTTCGACCTCGCCCCTTCGTTTGAGATTCTCGGCCCCTAACAACGCTCCAGAGGATGGGGGGCTTAGGTTGGATTGGCGTTTCACTGAAACTTTAGACGAGAAAAATGATCCGAATCCGACGGTCGATCGTCGCATTGGGCTTGATCAGGGTCCAAACCGACGCTTAGTATGTGCCCCGCGTGACTTCGGTCGACATGGATGTCACGGTCGCGTGGTCGAATGGAATCACTGGGAGTCGGGACCAATCGGTCAAAGCACCGGGGTAATCAACCTCACGGAAGGGGCCGAAAGCGCGATGATCGCCAAGCGGAACAGTGTTGCCTCAAGGCCGGGATCGATCAACGTGGCGATCCATCAGGGTTCACCGCTCCACGCGGTTGCTCCCAGTAAGCTCGACCGCGGGATCGCCGATGCCCGGCGTTGGCTCCTTCAGGAACAGCAGCAGGATGGTCATTGGATTGGTGAACTCGAAGGTGACACCATCCTTGAGTCGGAATACATCCTGATGCTTGCGTATCTCGGGCGCGAACATGAGTCGATCGCGTTTGCACTCGCTGACTTTCTGTTTGACCAACGACTCGATGACGGGGGCTGGGCAATTTATCCCGGCGGGCCGTTCGATCTCAGTGCATCGGTCAAGGCCTACTTTGCACTGAAGCTGATTGGGATGAGCACCGATCTTCCTGAAATGGTCAAGGTCCGTGAGCGGATCCTTGAGGCCGGCGGTGCTCGTGCCTGCAACAGCTTTACTCGATTCTATCTCGCACTTTTAGGGCAAATCTCCTACGACGAGTGCCCTTATGTTCCGCCAGAACTGGTCCTCTTACCGTCGAGGATCGGATTCAGCATCTATAACATGTCCTCTTGGACTCGGACGATGGTCGTGCCGTTGGCGATCCTCTCGGTCCTCCGACCGACCCGGGAGTTGCCCGAGGATCAAGGGATTCGCGAACTGTTCCGTGATGACCTCCCGGCACCGCCCCGACGGACTCCCCAGACATTCTCCTGGTCGAATCTCTTCCTCGTGATCGACCGACTCCTCAAACTTGCTGACTGTTGTCTGCCTCGCTATTTCCGACGTCCAGGTCTCGCTGCTGCCCACCGTTGGATGCTGGACCACTTCGAAGGATCGGACGGTCTCGGGGCAATTTTCCCTGCGATGGTCTATTCCGTCTTTGCACTTCGGACCTTGGGTTACGATCCTGAGAGCCCTGAGGTGAAGCGTGCGATCGGCCAGCTTGAAGACCTTATCTTGACGGATGAGGACGGCTTATCACGGATGCAACCTTGCGTTTCGCCGGTCTGGGACACCGCAATCGCGACGATCGCACTCGCTGATTCGGGACTCCCCAAGAATGAGCCGTCTTTGGTGGATTCAGCTCGTTGGCTCCTCGACCGCGAAATCAGGACGCCAGGCGATTGGCAGCGTCGTCGCCCGGGTGTTGAACCATCCGGTTGGTCATTCGAATACAACAACGCGCATTATCCCGACATCGACGACACCGCGATGGTGTTACTCGCGCTACATCGGACGGCCCTCGGAGAGACAACCGAAGGCAAAGCCACCATCCGTCGGGGGCTAAACTGGCTCTTGGCGATGCAGAATCGCGACGGTGGCTGGGCAGCGTTCGATGTCGACATCAATAACCAGGTGCTCACTAAAGTTCCTTTTGCGGATCACAATGCCATTCTTGATCCGAGCTGTGCTGATATCACGGCCCGAATCTTAGAACTCATGGGAGTGGTGGGTTATCGTGAAGATCATCCAGCAGTCCGTCGGGCAATCGACTACCTCTGGGAGACGAGAGAGCCAGAAGGCTGCTGGTACGGGCGTTGGGGAGTGAACTACATCTACGGAACCTGGCAAGTCTTGCTTGGCTTGCAGGCAATCGAGTTCCCGATGGATCACCCCTACGTTAGCGCTGCCGCAGACTGGTTAGAAGCTGTCCAACAAGAGGACGGCGGTTGGGGTGAGTCCTGCCGGGCTTACGACGATCGTTCCTGGATCGGACGCGGTGTCACCACCGCCTCACAGACCGCTTGGGCCGTCAATGGGCTGATCGCTGCAGGACGGGCCGATTCCAGTGCTGTTGTCCGGGGAATTGAGTTCCTTCTCAGGAATCAGAAGGAAGATGGTACCTGGGATGAACCACAATTCACGGGGACCGGATTTCCGTCGGTGTTTTACTTGCGTTACCACTTGTATCGCAGTTATTTCCCGCTCATGGCGCTCTCACGGTATCGTACCGTGATGCGTCAACGAGTCCTGAACAGACCCCATCGACCTGTTGTCGCTCGGGTCTCCGCGTCTTGATCGACCGCCTTCTGCGACCGCTCTCGACTCATCAAGGAGGATACGGATGGGGCTTCGCTTTCCGGTTCAGATGACAACGAAGATTGCCTCGTATGTCGCTCAGAAGAAGCTATCGGGAACCAAGCAGTTTCCGATGGTCCTGATGCTTGAGCCACTTCACGCCTGCAACCTGACCTGCACCGGTTGCGGTCGGATCCGCGAATATGCGTCTACAATTAAGCAAAAGCTCTCGATTGAAGAGTGTCTCGAAGCGGTCGATGAGTGCGGAGCCCCGGTCGTCTCGATCTGTGGTGGAGAGCCGATGATCTACCCTGGGATCGGCGAGCTGACCGCCAAGATCCTTGAGCGGGGTAAGGCAGTCTATCTCTGCACGAACGGGATGTTCATCCGGAAGAAGATCAACGAGTTCAAGCCGAGCCCGATGTTCTTCTTCAACGTCCACCTCGATGGTCTCCGTGAGTCGCATGACATCGCGGTGGAGCGTGAGGGGGTCTTCGACAAAGCGATCGATGGAATCAAGTGCGCCAAGGAGCATGACTTCATGGTCTGCTCGAATACGACGGTCTTTAAAGAGACCGATATGGGCGAGCTGGATCGCCTCTTTGGCTACCTGACCGAACTTGGGGTCGACGGCTTCATGATCTCGCCGGGCTACGAATACTCGGCGGTTCAGCAGAAAGAGATGTTCCTCGATCGCGCGATGATCCGAGAGAAGTTCCTCGCCGCGGACGCGATGTTCCGTAAGTACAAGTTTGCGACCTCCCCAATCTATCTCGAATTCCTCCAAGGGAAACGTGAGATGCCTTGCACTGCCTGGGGGAACCCGACTCGCAACATCAAAGGATGGAAAGGGCCGTGCTACTTGATCACAGATGCCCACCACGAAACCTTTAACGATCTCTTGGAGCAGACTCCTTGGGAGAATTACGGCTACGGCAACGATCCCCGTTGTGAAAACTGCATGGTCCACTCGGGCTATGAGGCTTCTGCTGCGCTTGGTGTAAACTCGAAGCTCGGTGACCTCTTCAAGATGATTTCTTGGCAGTTTGTTTAACCGATGAGTCGCACACTGACTCTCCGTTCTTGATCGATCGGGCGGACTTCATGAGTGATTCGAGTGCCAACGCTGACCGGGGCTTGGAACTTCCGGCCCCGGAGCCCGTCGATATTGGAATCATTGCAGCGTTACCGCTGGAAGTCCGCCCTCTCCGTGACGAACTCTCGCGTGTTCGGTCGATCACCGATACGGAACATCGCAAGGCGACGGTCGTCATCGGTGAATTTGCCGCCAAGACTGTAGCAATCTTGGTCTCAGGGATGGGGCAGAAGAAGGCACTGGCAGGAGCGCAACGATTAATTGCCGGGCACCATCCTCGATGGCTCTTCTCAGTAGGTTTTGGGGGGGCTCTCGATCCCGAGCTTGGACTCTATGACACCGTGGTCGCCAACGAAGTCGTCGACGCGACCAACCCAGAGTCTGATCGACTGACGTTCGACGTCCGACTTGCAGCGAGAGCAACAACCGCTCGGCCTCGGGTGCTGCTCGGTCGTCTGGTGACAGTCTCGAAGATCGTTCGGACAGCCGAGGAGAAGAACCGACTCCGAGTCCTGCACCAAGGAGTCGCCGTCGAGATGGAAACGGCGGCGGTTGGACGTCTCTGTGCCGACCGGGCGATTGGGTTTCGGGCTGTCCGGGTGATGAGCGATACAGCCCTAGAGGATCTCCCTGAAGAAATCGCCGCAATTGTCGGTCCGTCCGACGGCTTTCGACTCGGGGTCACCCTCGGAGCGATCATGAAGCGGCCTTCGAGCGTCGGAGACCTCTGGAACCTCCGTGATCGCGCAGGTCAGGCCGCGGAACGGCTCGCAGAAGTCCTCCCCATGGTCATTGAAGGACTCGATTGATGAGTCCGGGCGCCCCTCTCCGTCTCGGATGATCAGGGTGAGACGGAAGTCGAAGGTATCCCCTCCGTGGACTCGCCTTGTTCCTCTTCGGTCCCCTCCTTCATCGCCTCGTAAGAGATACCCCCGGCCGGCCGTCGGACCGGTCGGTTCGATCGAGGAAATGGATCAGGACCCTGCGCCCGATCTCCGGCGCCACTGAGACTCTCACAGGCCATCGCTGCGGCAAGACTCACCAAGACGATGGTTGCTGGACCGGTCAGCAGGGCGTGTTGGGGATGGAATTGGAGTCCGACGACATAAAGCACGAAGGCGGCAACGGCGATTAGCGCCGTCCGTCCGAGTTCGACGGTAACCAGATCCAGACTCGACGGATTCCACCAGGTCAAGGCACCAGCGAGGAGGAGTGAGATCGCGCCGATCCGGAGGCCCGAATACTTCACGACTTCGTCGTAGAAGTACTTTTGAGCAACTTCGACAACAATGTACGTTGCCACGAAAAATAAGAGACCATAGATCAGTAACGTCCACAACCAGAACATCTTGAGTGCGCTCCTCAATCCGATGGACAGTCGTCAGAAGACCTCTCTTCTTGATCTTAACGTGAGGACCCCTTGGTGGAAGGGGTTAGTCGCGTTCTCTAATCATTGAAGGCAAGTCACGCCTCTGATTCGCTCCTCGACACTGGTACTATGGAACAATCGAGACCGTCTTACGGAACTGGCGACTCGGCAACCGTAACGCTTGCTTATCCGGCATCAATGCCAATCCGAACTCAATTCTTCGATCAGGGCTGCTTTCCGATGATCTACATCAGTGCCTTCGCCGACGAAATATCTGCTGACCCGATTGAACAAATTGATGTTTTGTCACAATACGATATCTTCGCCATTGAGTTTCGGTCGATTCACGGTACGAACGTGCTCGATCTCTCGAAGGAACAACATGAAGAGTTTCGGAAGCTCCTCAACGAGCGCGGGGTCCGTCTCAGTGCCATTGGCTCGCCGATCGGAAAGATCAAGATTGATGAGCCGTTTGAACCACATCTCGAACGATTTCAGATCGCACTCGATCTTTGCGACTTCTACAATTGCCCCCGGATGAGAATCTTTTCCTACTACATGCCCGAGGGGCAGGGACCTGAAACGCACCGTGATGAAGTGATCCGACGGATGACGGAGAAAGCCAAGATCGCTGCTGAGCGGAACGTCACTCTCCTCCTAGAAAACGAGAAGGGAATCTATGGTGATACCGCTGAGCGGGTTCATGATATTCTGAGCACCGTCAACTCAGAAGCGCTTGGTCATGCCTTCGATCCAGCCAATTATCTTGAGGTAGGCCAGTCAATCGAAAAGGCATGGGCACTCCTCAAACCTCGGGTCGTACATTTCCATGTCAAGGATTACGACACGAAGCTCCACAAGAATGTCCCTGCGGGTGAAGGGGATGGCCAGATTCCTAAACTGATCACTGAAGCCGTTACGCACGGTTTCGATGGATTTGCGGTCTTGGAGCCCCATCTCGTGGTCGCTGAGCAAAGCTATGGATTTACCGGGCCGGAACGATTTGGTGATGCCGCCGTTGCGCTCCAGACCGCCTTGACCCGCGAGGGAATCAGCTATTCTTGAACAAGTGCGGCGCCGGGAACCATGGAATCGAAGTCAGTGAGTCATGATGCGTGGTGGGAGTATCTCCGTCGGATTGACTCACCTCAGATTCCAGAGCAAATCAGACTCCGAGTTGCCCGCTGATGCTCAAGATAACGGTGGAGGATCGGATGAATCGCTTTAGCTTAGCCCGCCTGGTTGGGGTGAGACTCCTCGTCATCAGTCTCCTTCTCGTTCCGCTTCAGCGAGTCGCAGCAGGTGGGATCGAACAAGAGCAGGAAGGCTCCGAGATATCAAAGTCAGGATCGGAGGAAAGTCGAGGGTCTGAAACCAGGACTGACCAAGAGGACGACACCGAGAACAAACAAGAGCGTCCCCGACCTCGTCGCGTGGGACCGATGGTCCGTTCCAGCGCGAAGGCTGCGGAAAAGCGTGGATCCCGAGATTACGTTCAAGGAGGATCATCCTATGAATCTTCCGTTGATTGGGCCTCCTTACCCTCATGGCAGTGGACTTCCTTCTTTGATGTCCGCTCGAAGGGGACGTTCTTCATCTTCGTGATCGACTCTTCCGGCAGTATGGCCGACGACTTCAGGCTCTTTCGTGCGAAGCAAGAACTCCGTCGTTGCATCAACAAAATGCGGTCGCCACAGCGATACCTCGTGATCTTCTACAACGACCAGATACGGATGACCAATGGAGGCATTCCGAGTTCTTCCGAGACGCTTGAGAAGCGTCGGACCTCGGCATGGCTCAACAGTATTAACGCGATCGGCGGGACCGATCCTCGAGGAGCGATGAGTCGCGCGATCGGCCTGAAGCCTGACGCTGTCTTCTTGCTCTCTGACGGCGAATTCCCCGAAGGAACGGCAAGCCAAATTGGAGTCCAGAACCTCAATACCCATGTTCCGATCCACTGCATTGATCTCGCAGGGGGGTTGGGTGCTGTCCAACTCAAGGCGATCGCTGAAGAATCCGGTGGTCGTTACGCTCTCCGTCGCAATTGAGGTTTGAATAGTGCGTGATGACGACCGGGGACGCTTCGTTCTGAAACATCCTCGCATTCCTCACTTACTGCCCCGCAGACCGCGAACCATTAGGGCCTCCTCGGATGGCCATCCCGGCAGGGAGTGGCCGCGCGGCGACGACGAACCCGAGTTGATGAAGTTGGTCACGGAGGGTCCGGAAGAGTGCAAACCCGTCAGGGTATACCCAGAGCGTGATCGCCGATCGACCGGGGTTCAAGGTCCGGAGTATCCGACCAAACTCCGAAGTTGGGTGGAAGGCCTGGTCTAAGGTGACGCCTCGGAGTCGATTGATCGGGACGACCTCAAAGCCTCGGAGGCCGTAAGAAGACGTCAACGAAATGGGTCCGAACGGGTCAGCGCTAAGACCGAGGCCGGTCGAACCAACTTCGTACTGTAGTTCAAAGGATCCAATTGGCCCCACAGTACCCGTAATTGGGCGGAGCGTTGATGAACTCCCTGAAATCCGGATTCGCTTCCTCGCGTCTGGTTCTACGAGTTCGAGAAGGCCATCCAAGTCAACGTACGTGATGCGATTGCCACGAATCTCAAAGTGGAATTCCTCACCCGTAATCGATCGAGCGACCGGGTTTTGATGTTGGTTAAGTGCCTCTCGAGGTGGGGGACTGGACTCGATTGCTTCAAGTTCTCTGAAGAGCTTATCGTGTGTCGATTCTAAGGCTTGAACCCGAGCTGCCTCGGCTTGGAGCTGATCGGCGAGGTCTTCTGACTCCTGAAGGCGGTCTTTGGCTTGTCGGGTCGTCGCCATCTCGTCGAACGCAAGCCTCGCTTGATCTTCAATCAGCAACGACTCTTGAACGGTCCGTGCATTGAGGAGCTCAAGTGATCGATCGAGTTCCGCCGATGCCTCAGCGATCGCTATCGGATCTGGACCAGTCATTGCTCGTGGTTCGGGTGCTGGTTCGGGAGGTATTACGATCGCTGGTTCGGGCTCCGACTCCTCGATGACGGCTGGGAGGCTGAAATCCGAGCTCGGTCGTGTAGGCTCGGAGATCGGTGCCTGGAGATTCGACTGATGCTCAACCTTCTGACGACTCCAGAAGACCCAGGAGCCAGAAAGGACAATCGCCAGGAGTAATCCTCCAGCGTTCATGAGCGATTTCTGTAGCGTTTCGGTCGATCCCGAGGAGGCGACACGCTTCGATTCGGGCTGGATCGTGGTCATTAGTCACCCTCCGATCCGAAGATCGACAACATCCGAGATTCGGTCAGCTTCCAGGCGATTGGCCAGCTGGGCTCGAGTAACTGGAGTTGCGCCTTCGATCGCCAGAAGACCGAGGCTCCCCCCGGCTTGACCAGGAACTGGATTCGTGGGATTGGACCGATACTTGGGTCACGGCGCCGGCTCTGACGAACGATCGCTTGGACGGTCTCGATGAGACGCTTCCCATCGTGATCCTCGTCGAGCGACTTCTTCGTCAGTCGATATCCCCCGGGGTGGACAGTGAGTCCGGTCGATTGACAGAGAACGACCAACTCCAATGGCCTGATCGGAGATCCGCTGCCGTCAGAGCCTTGGTCCTTACTGCTAGTTGGCTCCGATGCCGAACCAAGGCCGTTCTGCCCCAATCTGCGCCCGGTCTTTTCAGCTTGGCCCCTACCGAGGCTCTCGTTGGGTTCATTCAACAGTCGAGATTCCCGATCGCCCGAAAACGGAGAACTGCCCAGTCGTTCGGTTCCGCGGTTTGGCGCTCCGAGTTGGGTAGGCGGAGGAGCCAGATTCCCGATCCCTTCAAGTACTCGACTGCCTCCGGGTCGTCGCGCGGGCTCCGTTCCGATCGGAGGTCCTAAGAGAGAGCTACCCCCAGTACTGGAACGATTCACTGAATTACCGGAGCCTGATTCCGAGCTACCCTGAGCCTCAGTTTCGAGCCAGATTGTCGGGTCGTCCCAGTCCGGGAACTCGATTTTCTGGTCTTGTCCGATTAATTCGTAGCCGAACGGAATATGGCGCGCTTCGAGGGCGGTCCGGGCTTCGTAGTAGGGGCGAATCCCATCAGGACGAACCAACAACAACACGTACGGCTCGACCTCCGCACCCTCAGGAGCCCCTTCGAATTCCAGAAGGCGTGCGACTCGTTCCATCGCAGCACCGAAGGGACCGGAACGCGTGGCACTCATCGACAGATCAAGCATCCAAAACCAAGCCCCAACTGCTAGGACCATCGCCATACCAATGC
>CAZEAN010000035.1:22501-50439 GCA_964510225.1 uncultured Isosphaeraceae bacterium | reverse complement strand
TAGAGCGGCCCTACAGCACCGATCAAATCCAATTCAATTCATACAATTAACACGAACTCAAGCCCCTACCTGGTCCGAGGTAGGCGAGAGGAGTTGAGATGCGACGCACCAACACTAGAGAGCACCTGCTCGACGCGGCGCAGGAACTCGTCCAGACGAGGGGCTACAACGCATTCAGCTACCGTGATCTCGCGCTCCAGATCGGTATTCGGACCGCAAGCATCCACCACCACTTCCCCGCAAAGGATGACCTCTGCCGAGTCCTGATGGCTCGATATCGTGAACGCTTCGCGGAAGAATTAGCACAGATCCTCGCGCGTCCACGGCTTGACCCGCTCAAACAGCTCCGGGCGTATATCAAGCTTTTCCGAAACACCCTGGAATCCGGTGACCGACTCTGCCTCTGTGGAATGCTCGCATCTGACCTCTACGGGCTCTCCGAAGATGCGGTCGAGGAAGTCCGAGGCTTCGTCATCGATAACCAAGACTGGCTCGGCCAGTTGCTCACCAACGGGCGGAAGACAGCCAGCATGGAGTTTCAAGGTACGGCAGAGGCCGAAGCGTCTTTCCTGTTCGCGAGCCTTGAGGGTGCGCTTCTGGTCTCTCGGACTCAAGGTGGCATTAAGCACTTTGACACCATTACGAAACAGATCTATACACGATACCGAGTCTCAGAAGAAGCCACTTCGAAGGCATCCCGATGAGCGATCAGCCAGGGGCTGCTGCATCCTCTCGCCCACACCCCGCCTCGATCGAGCCCGACCGGCTTCTCGAAGAGTGTGAGGTCCGCTTTGCGCGTCGATCGGGACCGGGAGGTCAACATCGCAATAAGGTCGAAACCGCCGCAATTCTGAGTCATCGACCGACGGGTGTGTCCGCAGAGGCAAACGAACGCCGGTCGCAGCAAGAAAACCGTGCAGTCGCGCTGCAGCGGCTCCGGGTCAACCTCGCACTCGAAACCCGTTGTGTGCCCGAGCCGGAGAATTCTCTAGAGCCGAGCGATCTCTGGCGATCACGACTTAAGGGAGGGCGGATCATCGTCAGCCCCCTGCACCATGATTTCGCCAGTCTCCTTGCCGAGGCACTCGACATCCTCCAAACGACGAAATTCGATGCCAAGGCCGCTGCTCAAATCCTTGGCTGCTCGACGACCCAACTTGTGAAGTTTCTCAAGATCGAGCCCAGAGCGCTGAAGCTCCTCAACGATGCACGACTCCAAGAAGGGCTCCGTCCCTATCTTTGAACTGTGACACATTTGAGCTGTTATGCATTGAAGAATCTGCCCCAGGCAACGTCGCTAGAAAATCAAGACCAAGAGAGTGGAGATAATCGCTCCGAGACCTGCTGCAATGAGCGCAATCGGTGCCTGAGTCGTGACATGATCCATGAGATCACAGCCCGTAAACATGCTTGAGAGCACTGTGGTATCAGAAATCGGTGAGCATTGATCACCAAAAACAGCCCCGCCGATTACGGCTCCAAAACAGATCTGAACATAGATGAGGAGTGCACTCCACTGGGCTCCTCCATTCTCCGCGATCTGTGCAATTGTTGAAGGGTCAGCACCGAGGTCTCTTGCCCCGAGCGCCAGTGCGAGTGGCACTGCGATCGGGAAGATCACTGCATAGGTGCTCCAGGAAGAACCGACGGCGAATGCGATGACCATGCAGCATAGTGTCAACAACGCCGGGAGGAGGATCGGTGGGAGCCAGGAACCGAACACACCGACGATGAAACCGGCTGCATTCAGATCCTTTGAGACTTGCCCGAGAGTCACCGCGAGTCCGAGAATGATCGCGCCGATCGTCATGCTCTTGCAGCCGTCGAGGAATCCAGTCATCACGGTCTTCAGAGGCATCCCCTTAATGACCGCGATCACAATCGCTCCGATCGTACTGGCAAGGAAAGCTTGCTTGATGAGGTCAATCCGCTGAGGAAAGAGGCCGAGCCAGTATCCCAAGGGAGGACCAATCGCAATGACGAGGAGAAGTCCCAGCGGGACCACAAAATCCTCGAGGCCAACGCGGTACTCCTTTGACGGATCTCCCTCCAGATCCTTCGGGTCGACCAGCGGACTTGACTCATGGTCGTCAAGCTTCCCTTCTTCGCGTGCTCGCTTGATCGCCTTGCGCATCTTGCTACCCACGATCGGGAGCAGCCCAAAGCTGAACAGCAGGGTGAACAAGACCGCAAGAATCCCATAGCAGTTAAACTTGATTGAGTTGAAAAACCAATCACGACCAGTCGCCTCATCAGCAATGAGAACGAACTGTCCGATCTCGGGAGCTGTTGCGCCAGCAACAATACCCCCGATGTAAAAAGGCCAGGCATTAAAGGGCACGATCGTCGCCACCGGTGATGCCGTCGAGTCGACGATATAGGACAGCTCCTCATGACTGACTCGGTGACGATCGGAGACCGGCCGGACTGTCGATCCCGCGAGAACCGTACTCACTGTCCCACCTTGGTGAAAGACGATCCCAACCAACCAGGCGAAGAAGCGTGCGGTGTTGGGCCCTCGGACTACTTTCTTGCCCACGACTTCGGCAAAATGTTTAGCAGCCCCTGTCTTCCCCCAGATCCCCACGATTCCGCCAAGGAACCAAAGGTAGACGAGAAGGATCGTTGCATAGCTTGAAGTTCCTAACGCCCTCAAAAAGAAATTCTCAATGAAGTCGAGTTCCTTCGGTAACCAGAGTCCGGTCACCACCCGCGCTTGGAAGAACTGAACGAAAGCACCGCTCACGACACCCGCGAAGAGCGAGAGCAGTACATCCTTCGTCAAGAACGCAAGCCCCAAGGCCACAACCGCTGGCAGCAGCGAGGCGGCCCCAAAACGCTGGATGTCGTCCAAGAAAAGCCCCCGGTAATCCTCAGAGGACAGACTACCCTGCACGGCTGGCCCTTGGTTGTTTTGGCCGGCTTTAGCACGTTGCCGTTGTTCTATCCCGTTGGTGACTTTGTCGGGAATCTGGTTAGCTGGACGGGCGACCAAATCAATTCCGTCATCTGTGTTGCCGTCCATCGCGTCGAGCTTGTTGAAGACCCGATCAAGTCGGAGAGTTGCCGCTTCTGCCTGCCTCGCAATCGCCACTCTCGGCAACAAGCCACTGATTCCGACCACGAGCAACACCATCATCCCCATGAAGAACGGGGAGGACAGATTCGATCGAAATCGGTCTCGTTTTTGAACCACTAATACCATGCCGATTCTCATCTACACGGAGTGAGTTGGAGGTGTATTGACTGGAAATCCAAGCGTGATCTGACCAGCCGTTGCTTAGCCTTCCGACGATTGTTGTGTTTGCGACCGTACTGAACCCGCGTACTTTGGCGTCGAGCCATCGGTCAGAAGAACTTGGGCTCTGAGCGCGCGTGACGTTCCCTCAAGTTGGACAGTTCGGGTCGGGAATGCAAAACCGACCTGCATTGTTTCGAACCGTCGGACGAGTGCCAGGTTGATCCGCTGCTGAATATCCATAAATTCATTGTAATTAGCAGTAAGAACATAATAAACCACTTCAAAGTTGAGTGATGAATCTCCGAAACTGGCGAAATGGGCGCGGTCAAACCTCGTTTGCTTCTCTCCGCCAATAATCGACTTGACTACCTCGGGAATCTCTTCGAGTTTCGAGGCCGTCGTGGAGTAAAGTACGCCAAACTGGAACAAGACCCGACGCTCTTCCATCCGCTTGTAGTTTCGCACCCGTGAGCCAATTAGATCGGAGTTCGGGAACACGATCTGCTCACCACCAAGACTTCGGACCCGTGTGGTCTTAATCCCGATACTTTCTACTGTACCCATGTGCTCACCATTAATAATGAAGTCGCCGACTTCAAAGGGACGATCGAGCACAATTGCCACTGAGCAGAAGATGTCCCCCAAGATCTGTTGGAGCGCAAATCCGATCGCAATCCCGCCGACTCCGACACTTGCCAATAACGGAGTGACCGGGATCCCCAAGATGCTGAGGACGAGCATCGTGACCACCGCCCAGAGTGCGGCCATCGCAAAGAATCGAGTGACTCCATACGCGGTCTTCGAGGCTGTTTCACCGAATCGCGCAAACTTGAAACCACGTTCGAGGGCGACGTCAATGAAACCACGTCCCCAACGTCCAACCTGGAGAAAGAGCAACACCAACGCAAGAGATCGTAAGGTTCCTCCGATATTCCTCTCCCCTTCTTCTCCAGTATCAAGGTGGAAGAGTTGGATCGAGAACAAAACCGCAATCGCCAGGGGAGTCAGTTTCCAAGTGAGGTCGAGGAGCTTAACACCATAGTCATCGTAGGGGTGATCGGTTAGTTCGGCTTTGTGCTTGAGATGTCGGTGCAAGAACGCCAGGACGATCCGGATCACCGAATCGATCACAAAGGTTGCGACCAGGAGCCACAACCAGACTGAGCCCAGGGGAATCCCTAAGATGGTTGTTTCGTTGAGCCATGTGAGGAGCTGTTCCGAAAGACCACTCAGATTCATCATTCAGCCTCAGGAGGAAACCAAATAACCAATTTCGGAAGTCGGGAATTGTGGTCAGAAACGTTAGCACGGTAGTGATTCCACTGCAACCGGCCACCCGGACACTGCGAGCGAGTTGAGTCATTGAATCGAAATCGCCACCGTTGGTCGTTGCCCCGAGACATCCCCACTGATTACCGTTAACTGATTAGTCTTTCGTGAATCCGCTTCTTGAATCGAGAACTAAACTCAGGATGAACACTCGATGGATTTAATCTATCGAATCGAACGGTATCCAGCAGTTACGGAAGAAGAGTATATCGATCTCTTGGAGCGCTCTGGGCTCGCCCCTCGACGTCCGGTAGACCAACCCCAGACGATCCGGAAGATGCTTGAGCATGCCTCTCTCTTGATCACTGCACGTACCGATACCGAACGACTCCTTGTGGGGGTCTCTCGCGCACTCACCGACTTTTCTTTCTGCACTTACTTATCCGATCTTGCCGTGGATCGGAATTACCAGAACCGAGGAATCGGCCGAACCTTGATCCAAAAGACCCGGGAGTCTGCCGGGATCCAGACCAAACTAATCTTGATCGCTGCTCCTAATGCACATGGCTACTATCCAAAGATCGGGATGCAACCTCATGACTCCTGTTGGATTATCCCGCCAGAAGAGCCTGTGTTGGACAATCTAACCCAAGATCCGCATTGATGTGATGGAAACAATCGCCATGACCTACAACCCTCCGCCAATCCCGTCAAACAACGTCGAGTTACCCAAGTCGTTGCGTGACCTTACTGAGCAACTCGCAGAGCACACGCACGATCTCTGGGCTGCACATCGGATTGCCGAGGGGTGGACTCTTGGCCCCGTACGTGACGAGTCGAAGAAAGAGCATCCTTGCCTGGTGCCCTATGGTCAGTTGCCTGAAACGGAAAAGGAATATGACCGAAAGGTCGCACTAGGAACCCTGGAAGCGATCTATCGGTTTGGGTTTAAGATCAACCTCCCCGACGAGATCGACGCCTCGTCTCACGCAAGTCTCCGTCTCTTGCTCAATGTGTTCGCCAAACGAGGGATGGAGGTAAGCTCCCTCCCTCATGTTTGGCAGCGCGAAAACGCGAAGATACCTGATCCCGAGCCAACACCTGAGGACTACCTACGACTCGGTGAAACACTCCTCAAGCGAGGTGATCCTATCCTCGCCTTTGACGTGCTGAAGACGGGACTCGACCGGAGTGCACCAGACGATCCCCGACTCCGCCAACTCCAGGCACTCGCATTAGCCCGGTCGGGTGTCGTCGATCGTGCTAACGAGATCCTCCAGAAGCTCGTCCTCGAAGACGTCACCGACGTTGAGACACTCGGCCTCCTTGCCCGGACCCACAAAGACCTCGCCTTGGAGTCGCGAAAACACTATCGAAGTGAAGCGGAAGTCCACCTGCAGTTTGCACATCGCTACTACGAAAAAGCCTACCGCCAGTCTGGTGAGATTTGGCCAGGAATCAATCTCGCAACGGTCGCAGTACTCCGAGGGGAGCTCGACTGGGCCCGCGATGTTGCCAAGGAGATCCGTGAGCGTTGCCACGCCAAGCTTGAGAACGTCGAGTTCATTGACGACCCCTATTGGCCTCGAGCAACTCTTGGGGAAGCGTCACTGATCCTTGGGGAGTTAAGCGAAGCGGAAGATTGGTATGTCAAGGCATCCAAGATTGCCGAACAGCAGCAACGATTCGGTGACCTCTCATCGACGCGACGCCAAGCTCGACTACTTCTTGAGGAACTTGGAGGCGATCCGACAAGGCTGGATCATTGCCTGAGGATCCCTTGTGTGGCTCTGATCACGGGCCACATGATCGATCAACCGGGTCGCCCGGTTCCTCGGTTCCCGATGGCGTTGGAGGAACCTGTCAAAATCGCCATTAAGGATCGACTGCTCAAGTCAGGTGCGCGATTCGGCTATGCAGCAGGAGCCTGTGGCGCAGACTTGCTCTTCCTCGAAGCGATCCTTGAGCTTGGTGGCGAATCTCATGTAGTCTTGCCCTACGATTGTGATCAATACCGAGCCGATTGTGTTGACATTATCGAAGAAGGCCATTGGGGAGAGCGGTTCGATCAAGTCTTAGCGCGCTCGGAGGTCACCATTGCCTCCAGGCATCGACTCGAACGAGGCAGCATCTCCTTCGAATTCGCGACGCACTACCTTCATGGCCTTGCAACGATTGATGCGAATCAACTGCAAACGAAACTTGTCCGCCTCGCTGTCTGGGACGGAAAGCCAGGAGATGGACCTGGAGGAACGGCCGATATCGTCGCCGGATGGCAAGCAAAGCAATTCAGTGTTGAGATCATTAACCCCGCCACCTTGTCCCCTTCCGGCACTCAACAATTCTCCGAGCGATTCTCCACAAGTCATCGAATACCCAACGTGCTTGAAACCAGAAAGAGCGGTGGCTCCAAGGTCGCGGCGATCTTGTTTGCAGACGTCGTGAAATTCAGCAAGCTAACCGAATCACAGTTGCCGTTATTTGTGGAACATTTCCTCGGACTGGTCGCAGATCAGATTAGGAAGCTTCCTAATCCGCCGATCAAGAAGAATACGTGGGGTGATGGACTTTTTCTGGTTCTCGAGTCTGTACGTGAAGCCGGTCTCTTTGCACTCGATCTCTGCGATCGGGTCCGGGAAAAAAACTGGGAAGAGATCGGCCTCCCCAACACGCTCAGCTTTCGAGTTGCCTTACACGCGGGGCCTATCTTATTCGTCGTTGATCCGGTCACTGAACTTGCAAACTGTATCGGAACACACGTCAGCCACGCGGCCCGAATCGAGCCGATAACCCCGCCAGGCCAAGTGTATGCGAGTGAGGCCTTCGCCGCACTTGTGGCTACCGAGCCAATCACCCAATTCACTTGCGAATATGTTGGAAAGACAGCACTTGACAAAAAACATGGAACATTTCCGACCTATCATGTCAAACGTACTCAGTAGATCTTAAAGCGATTACGCCAAGAAAGCCTGCATTCACCAGGACGGTACAACAACAAGTCTTCTGAACAGATCACCACGTTAGACCGGAACGGTCCTGGGTTAGGACGGCTCGGGAGATAAAGTTGAGCAATTCCGGCCTTCCTGCCGATGGTTAAACCTAGTAGACCAGGGTTGATTCGCATCGTTGCCTCAGTGAGCCGGAGAATTTCCGCATGGATCGTGGAATCGGGCCATCAACTGACCCCTGCAACAGGCTCCCTCTCCGCTCAGCCGTTCTCATCATGCTCTACAGCATTAGCTTGTTGATGGTTCACTTTGGTCGGCCTTGGTCGTTGACTTTTCATGAAGTGAACTACGCTGAGCCAGCTCGGGAGTTCATTCAGACTGGTGATTGGCTGGTTCCTCGAATCCTCGGGCAGCCGATCTGGGATAAGCCACCGCTAATGCACTGGGCGATCGCCGGGTCGATGCTCTTGTTCCAGACCGAAGCAGAGTGGGCGGCGCGATTCCCATCGGCATTTGCCGCCGCGCTAACAGCGTTATTTGTTGCAGGACTTGCGGCTCGTTGGTCAGGTGCTCGTGTCGGATTACTTGCAGGACTGATCCAATCGACAGCCGTTTACGTCATGATCCAGGCCCGGCTCGCCGAGGCGGACATGCTGCTCTGTGCCTGTGTTACCGCAGCTCTCGCTTGCTTCGGACGAGGAGTGGTGGGTCGAGAGGCGGGAGAACGCGTTCCCAAAATCTGGATTGTCGGCTACTTCGCTGCTGCCGGCCTAAGTTTCCTCGCAAAAGGACCAATCGGTCCAGCTCTGGTCGCTGTCGGGAGTGGGCTCTATGCAATCTTCAGCCGGCGCTGGGCACCCTGGCGGCTCCTCCTCGATCCCATAGGCTGGGGAATCATGGTGGGCTTAATCATTGCGTGGCCAGCGGCGGCGATGCTTCAGGAACCTGGTTTACTCGAATCCTGGTGGCGTCACAATGCCGATCGATTTAGTGGAACGATGGATGGTGAACGCAAGGATCCGTTCTTCTATGTGTACACCATGCTCTGGATGGCTCTGCCGTGGAGCCCCTTGGCTCTCGTTGGCTTGATCTCATCACGGCGGATGGGCCAAGCTCCTCGGAGTGCCCGATGGTTTTTGCTCTGCTGTATTGTCGGGGGTTTAGGGCTGCTCTCGATGTCGGCTTGGAAGCATAAACACTACATTATACCGATCCTCCCACCACTTTCGATCGCAGCAGCAATTGTCCTGGAACGGCTACTCGTCATCGCTTCTACAAAATCACGACGCCATCTTTGGACGTGGATTAACAACATGTTCAGCATCGTGATGTTTCTTGCGGGACTTGGGGGCATCTTTTACGCTGAGCGATCCCAGGTACTTCTCCTGACCACTGGCTTGATAGCAATCGTAGGAGCAGTGGGTTCCGCGATCACACACTGGGGACGATCACAAGAGCGTGTCTCAATGGCGATCGGCTCTCTCTTCGCCACAATCTGGGTTTCTTTTGTCATCATCCAATCGATCGCAATGCCTGCCTTTGATATTTATCGGCCACAATCAGAACTCGCCGAACGTGTGAGCCAAGAGATCCCTGCCGAAATGAAACTGAGAACACTCTCCATTCCCGATCCACAAATCACTTACTATTTTCGACTCCCGGCGGAGCTAATCGATTGGCCCAAACTTGCTGAGCTGATCAATGATCCCGACCAGACCATGCCCTTGGTGATCATCTGCCCACAATTTGTTGCTGAACGACTTAAGATGATCGGGACTGTCCAAATCATCGATCGTGCCACGGCACATCATCCTCGCAAAACAGAAGCTGACCGAGTAGTAGCAGCAGAATTCTACCCATTGCAACATTCAATTGCTTTGGATAACAAAGATAAGAATAGTTCAATCCAACAATAATAGTTGGATTGAACTATTCTTGCTTAACTAATCACTAATAATCGTAACATGAGTTTAGGCAGTAGCAACTGCTGGAGCAGTTTGGCCACCACCAGCACTTTCAAGTTCAGTTTTTGCGGCTGCGATGGAGTAAATGTAAAGACCAAATCCAGCTTTGGCAGTCACGTCAGCGATCGTATAGCCAACCTGAAGAATTACCTCTGCCTGTGAACCACCGAGGAAACTGGCGAGATAAGCAATAGGATAGAAGCTCCAGGTTACAATAATGATGTAACGAGCAATACTAATTCGACCACGCACTTCCTCTGGTTGCCGCGCTAGCGATGACGAAAGCTCAGTGAGTAAGACAAACATAATGTAGAGGAACGGTATCATACTGAGGCCCCAGAAGAGCCATTTAATTCCTGCCTGGTCTGAAATCTCACCAGGATATCCTAGTGCAATCATCGCTAGTGCTGCCGTCGCGAGTCGGAAGGTGAGAGAACCTGCTTCCTTCTTCGCAAGAGCCATCACGGCAACGAGCTCGATGACGAGCAATGGTACGGTGAGAATCCAGTCAGCGTAGCGGTATGCGTCGTTAAACGGAGTATCCGACTCAACATACGTGGCCCCTGCCTCCGTCTGAGTCATGGTGTAGCCTTCATGCCAGCTCTCGTAGATTCGGAAATAATGGTAGCAAGCAATCGTGACGACGGCCGCTGATACCAAGACTGCGCTACGATAGCGTGGGCTGACCAGTCCGCTCGCAAAGTAAAAGAACAATGCCGAAGCACCCATCGCTGCGATGGTAAACGAGAACATGTTCGAGACGATACTGAACTCACCGAGTGACAGTTCCATGAAGTGACTCCTGAAGCATCGATTCTCGATTTTGCCGTCGTCGATTCAGACCAAAACTGGAAACGGTGTCGACGTCGCAACGACTCGATGCTGGGTTAGATCTGTGTCCTCTTGTGGCACTCCCAAAGCTGCACCACAGGAAATTTGGACCCGATAAGTCTGAACAACAAACCGGATCGCTTTGGTTGAAGCCATCAACTCTGTACATACAGGGACCCAAACGATCTCGCCCACGGAAACGACGAATCAAGTATCCCTTGAATGCTGCAGAATGGCCTACAGCACTGTGGCAAGTAAACTACGCACCTTTCAATCTCACCTGCGGAGCAAGAAAGCAAGGCTTGCCGTTTGACGTCGAGTTGATGACCTGCTGCGTGATGCACAGCCGTGGAAATAACGTCAGGGAACTAACAAGTTACCCTCACTATTTTGAATAGTCGAACCGATCGGCTTGTCAAGACTCAGTCTGCTTTTCTTCTTCGGTTTTGTACGATCCAGAGAGCAACCGAACAACTTCGGTACGAGCTTGACCAACAGATCGATCTTCTCGTTAAGCAGAACGCGAAGGGTAGACGTCATTGCATCAAAGTCTAACTTATCATTTGTGTCGCAGAAAACTATCCTGAACAACACAGTCTTCGGTCGAACTCAGCTATAGAATTTGTTCCAATCTCATGAAGCCAACTGATTCCACATTGATGATTGGAAGTTACATTTTGGGACCACTTCTCTGCCTTCTGGGGCTTTTGCTGCAGCTTTTTTTCCCAGTTACGATTTCCCAAAGCGCGTGTCAATGGTTCCCTTGGATCTTGGGGCTTTTCATCGTAGGGATTCCACATGGTGCACTTGATCACCAACTCAGCCAACCCGATCGTCCAAGAAATCTTAACATCAAGTTTATCGTCAAATACATTTCGATAAGTGTCCTTGTGCTGATCGGTTGGTGGGTCTCACCTCTGATTTCCCTTCTCTGTTTTCTTGGTATAGCGAGTTTTCATTTCGGACAAGGTGATCTTTATTGGAGCCGGATCGTCGGTGATTACTTTAACGATTCAGATTCTCAGGACTTAACAACGCCTATTCAGATCGGACTCATAAGAACTCGTGCCGTTTTGTTCGTGCTCGCACGTGGGCTGATTCCGGTAATTTTCCCGCTCTTCGTTTCGGTCGGGGAGTTCGCGCGTTCAGCTGATATCCTCTTAGAACGGTTGTTCCAAGGAGATTCTGCCTGGCGAATAACAAATGAAGTTCGGCTCATTGGCCTCGGCATGATTGGCTTGGTCGTCGCTGCACACCTGTTCGTCACGAGCCTTGTGGTCATCTGGGGAAGCACAGCAGGACGTCGTCAAGCTCTTGTGGAAATTATCGAGACAGGCCTCTTGGTCGTTTTCTTTGGACTGACGCCGCCTATCTTTGCGATGGGGATCTATTTCAACGCTTGGCATTCGGTTCGACATATCAGTCGCTTGCTACCTGTCTCTCTCGCAACACGAGAGGCAGTTCAACAAGGTCGATTTCTTATGGCAATTGCTCGATTCTTGGGTGCCGCGCTTCCCATGACATTGGGCGCACTGCTCATGACCTGTTTGCTGGCATTACTTCTCCGGAGCCGCATCGAGCAATTAACCGACTTCGGACTTGTCGCGTTAGCGATGATTGCTGCACTGACAGTCCCCCATGTCCTTGTAGTTCTCTGGCTCGACCGAGTCCAAGGAGTCTGGAGGCTTCGGTCGGAGGTCTCACCATGATCAGCGTCGCAACGCAACCATATAATCACACCCAAGTTACTTCGGATCAAGTCCGAAGAATCGATGCTTCTGAGACGTTTGACTTGCCCTCCTCGCGGTCTCTGAAGTATCGCGAGAATTTAACCTACGATATTCTCATATTGGGGGCAGGTTGTGCAGGACTTAGTCTTGCCTGGCATTTAGTTGAATCAGGTTATCAAGGGCAAATTGCCGTTGTCGAGCAACGTTCACGCTGTTCGAATGATCGGACTTGGTGTTATTGGAACGTCGAAGGCACTCCATTTGACAAACTCGCTACCCATCGCTGGTCAGAATGGTCGGTGATCGATCATGAAGGTCAACTCGCGACCTCAACATCAGACCGATATCAGTACCTCCGGATTAGAGCGATCGACTTTTATCGGACGGTAGTCTCACGGCTCAATGGCTCTGGCCAAGTCGATTTTTATTCCGGTGAATCGATTGTCGACCGCGACCAACAATCCGATCATCTTGTTATCGAGACTCAGAAGGGGACTATCCGAGGGCGTTGCGCTTTCGACAGTGCACGTCGACCACTTAACTTATTAAAGACGGGAACTTGTCAGAATCCGTCTTTGGTTCAGCACTTCTTTGGGCAGCGGATCCGCGCCGATCGACCTCTGTTTGAGCCCGGAACCGTCACGCTGATGGACTTCCGTGTCGTTCAAGCCGAGGGGCCTCGATTCATCTATCTCCTTCCCTTCTCGACCCATGACGCACTCGTTGAAAACACCTATCTGTACGATACACGGGTATCTGGTGATCGCCATCGATCTGAAATTGCCGATTACCTCAAGTGTTTTCTCGGGCTCCGATCCTTTGATGTCATTGAAGAAGAAGCAGGGATGATCCCAATGACGGTCTCTAAACCAACAATCAGTGCAGATGCCCGAGTAGTGCCGATCGGTCTTGCAGGTGCAGCGGCTCGTCCTTCCAGTGGCTACGCCTTTGTTCGGATTCAACGGCAATGCGCTCAACTCGCTAATCAGCTTGTCAGCGGGGCTCCTACAAGCCCGGTTTCGGTCGCATCAAGAAAATACGACTTCTTCGACTCCATCTTTCTTCAAGTGCTCAAGGATCGGCCTCGGCAGGCTTCGGAACTGTTCTTTAAGATGTTCGCGGATGTCGATTCCAACGCACTCATTCGCTTCCTTTCAGACCGAAGTCAACTCTGGGACGAGGCTCGCCTTGTCGCTGCGTTGCCAAAGTCAATCTTCTTGCGAGCAACAACGCGCTTAGCCTTCAATCAGGTGGCTGCTGGGTTATCTGACTTGAATCAACGGGCTCTGAACAAGACTTCCAGTCGAGACTGAGCAGCCGTCTTCGTTGGATCAATCGGCTGGCCCGAAGAAAATCTCGAAGCGCTCCCAATGCAAATCACTGATCTCATGCCGTCGCATACCACACCTCCCAATGGCGATATCGGTGTTGTATCCTCTTGCCTAGCTTGCTCAATACCCCTGACCATTCGTCGGCATGACCTGGGGTAGACAAAAACTCGACTCTGATTACCGTACAACGCCTGTTGAGGGAGTTTCGGCTCAATCACTTCCACGAGGCGGTACGGGAGTCAGGTGCCATGAGTCGTTCTGGGGTCGGAAAGAGTTCGATCCGTGGCGTCCTTGTGATCACTAGCCTGCTCCTGATTGCGCCGAAGATTGATTGGCCGTGGGATCGAGTCCAAGCCGCGATGGAATCGATCCGCTCGAGAGAACCGAATACAGCAGATCGACAAGCGAACGAAGGCGGTTATTACGAGGGTTTGATTAATCGCGGGAGCGTCAATGACCGTGCCCGTGATGAACTCGCCTTACGGCTTCTTGGTGAGCCCGAACGTTGGATTAGTTTTCATGACATGGGTGCAACCCATTATATCCCAGATTCCTTCATCCAATTTATCCTGCGTCCCAACATTGAGTACCCTGTTTTGGATCATGTCTTTACCACAAGTAGTGTCGGGCTTAGGGATCACCCCCATTACCAGTTCGTCAAGCCAGCAGGAACCTTCCGGATTGTACTCCTCGGTTCATCGATCGACATGGGCTGGGGAGTTCCACTGGAGGAAACTTATGAGAACCGCCTCGAAGCGTGGCTGAATCACCAAGTGGAAAAGCGAGGGTTGGACCGTCACTTTGAGATCATCAACTTCTCAATGGCAGCGTACAGTCCGGCACAACGGATGGAACGCTACATCACGTTTGCAAACCAGTTCCAACCGGATTTGGTCCTGTACTCGGCAACGATGCTTGACACGAGGTTGACCCAGATTCACCTCTGTGACCTCCTCCGCTACCAGGCAGATCCTACCTATCGATTTGTGGAGGAAGGGTTCGACGCAGCCGGGCTGACCGAAGCTGACACCATACTGAAGGAGTTCGGTACCCTGAAGGAGAAGGATCAAGTCAAGACGAAATTGAAGCCTTACCTCTGGGACTTCATCGATGGTGCTCTCGGGAAGCTCGCAATTGAGTGTCGGACCTCGGGAACTCCACTTGTCTTCCTCTTCGTCCCCCGAGCTGGCCTTTCTGACCGTCCTCGGACGCGGATGGAGGGAACGGCACGGTACAACGCAATTGCAGAACGTTACGCCGTACCCGTTCTCGATCTTTCCGATGCCTTTGATGATCAAGATCCGGTTGAACTCGCGATTGCTCCCTGGGATGACCATCCGAATGCGGAGGGGCACCAACTACTCTTCTATGCCTTGGCCGATGCCCTCCTGGAGAACGAGAAACTGAATCAACTGCTCTGGAAATGATAACGGTTTAGTCCGGATCGATGTCAGCGGAACCGATTAAGTCGGGCTGTTGACACGACTCCGAGGCTCATGATCGACCGCGTCCTGAATCTGAAGCTCGGTTCCTCTTGTTTCTTCACCACGTCAACGGAATGACGACCATGCCAACACCAGCAGCTCAGCAGAAACTGTTGACTGGATCCGATGCAGCGCTGGCCATGGATCAAGATTCCCAGCCGCTCGGAATCCAATCCTCAACTCCCGATCGTGAGTCGGCCGAATGGTGCAGGCCGTTTCCGGAGTACTGTCACTTAGCACAACTCCTGGAACGTGCAGCACTCCGATGGCCTGATCAGCCCGCAGTGGAGGATGAACAGGGAAGAACGCTCAGCTTTGCTGAACTCGATCAGTCGGCTGACTTGGTCGATGCTCAACTGGCGATGGATGGGGTCGCCCGAGGGGACCGCATTGGGGTGTTGTTGCCGAAGTCGATTGAAGCGGTGGTTGCGATTCACGGAATCCTCCGAGCAGGGGCTTCCTACGTTCCGATCGATCCTGTCGCTCCACTCGCCCGTTCCGCCGCTATCTTGGCGAGTGCACAGGTCAAGGAAATTGTGATTCATGAGTCGCTGATCAACGGGATTAAGGACCATTGGCCCGCGTTTGAGCCGTTCCCGAAGCTCATTGTCGTGGGGGGCGAGTCAATCCCCTCTGAGAGTCAGGTGTCTTGGGAAGCGTTGATGGCCGGAGAATTACCTCGACCCGACCCCTCACCGAGAAGCTCCGACGATCTCTGCTACATCCTCTACACGTCTGGGTCAACCGGTGAACCCAAGGGTGTCATGCTCTCCCACGAAAACGCACTCTGTTTTCTGGATTGGGCTCAGGAGACGTTTGGACTCTCTCCAGGACAGCGGTTCGCCTCACACGCTCCCTTCCATTTTGATCTTTCTGTCTTCGACTTGTTCGCTTCCTGTCGGGTTGGCGGAACTCTCGTCCTGATCGGCGAATCGCTCGGAAAGGAACCAGGACGGCTGGGGGATTTCCTTGCGGAGCGATCAATCGATGTCTGGTATTCCGCTCCTTCCATTCTTCGGCTTCTGACCCAGTTCGGCAGACTCGACCGTCCTGGCTTCCTTGAACCGTCGTTGGTGCTGTTTGCCGGTGAAGTGTTCCCAGTCAAACACCTGAAGGCGCTCCGACATGCTTGGCCTGAAGCCGAGTTCTGGAATCTCTACGGGCCGACTGAGACCAATGTCTGCACGGCGCACCGGATCCCCCAGAGGATCCCGGAAGACCGAGTTGAACCGTACCCGATTGGAGAGCCTTGTCCGCCTCTGCTGGCGAAAATCGTCAATGAGCTAGGCGTTGAGGTGCTTCCCGGCGAGGTTGGTGAACTATTGATTGCAGGTCCTCGAGTGATGCAAGGATACTTTGGTCGCCCTGATCTGGCACGTTCGGCCTTTGTTACCGATGAGCAAGGTCAACGTTGGTACCGGACTGGAGACTTGGTAGTCGAGGAGGAGCAGGGCTCCTTGGTGTACCGGGGCCGTCGTGATCGGATGGTCAAGCGCCGAGGATATCGGATTGAACTTAACGAGATTGAAGCAGCGCTCAATCAGCATGAAGGAGTTGATCGGATTGCCGTCGTCGCGGTAACCAGTGACGAAGGAGTTTCGATCCACGCCTTTGTGGTCGTGAAGCCACGGCAGAAAGCCTCAGTCATCGCGATGAAACGACACTGTGCAGCGACCCTGCCTTCCTCTATGATTCCCGACTTTATTCAGTTCCTCCCTGAACTTCCGGAGACATCGACTGCCAAAGTCGACTACCCCAAGTTGGAAGCGATCGCAGCGTCACCGGTCTCGCGAGGGATGGTGGGCTGAACGATTCCTGACGACTCGATTGAACTCATCTGTTCCGAGGCCATTCCGATACATCGACTAGGATACGTTCCTCCACTGGAGTCTGATTCGTGCGGCTCTTCCCTCGACACCTCTTCAGTTGGAAGACCTGGTTTTACCGTGTCTTGCTCCCGATCTTGAATCGATTGGGCCCGCGGCGGGCTGACCAGGTCCTCCAGCTCCTCGGGGGGATCGGTGGTGCTGTCCCAAGGCGTACAGCGCGGATCAAGGATGGCATCGAACGTGCAAATCGAACGCTCGGTCTCGATCTAGAAGTCACCGAGTCGGCCTTGCGGATCGCGGAGAACCTCGGACGATTCGTCGCCCGAGACTTCACCCTCGGAGGTCTCAGCGATCTTGAGGCACTCCGACGCTTTGACGTTGAGGGGGAAGAGCACCTTGAACTGGCGCTACGTCACGGTAACGGTCTGATCCTCTTGGGCTCGCATTTCGGGAGTTACATCGCTGGATTGCATTGGCTCATCCGTCGACGTTTACCGATCCGGTTCATGCTCCAACGACCTCGCCACGTCTCAGCAGAACTCCAACACTGGTTTGATGATCCCTCGGATGGTCGCCCGCATCCACCCGCCGATCTCCTACTCAGGCGTGATCTCTCCCGCGCTGAGAGTGTGAGTCGGATGCTCCGCGCACGGATGGTCCTCCGCGACGGGATGATCCTCTACATCAATGGAGATGTTTCTTGGGATTCTGGCTGCGCGCGGCCCGGTCGATTCCTGGGAAACCAGTCGCGGTTTTTGTCCGCTTGGGCCGATCTCTCGGTAATAACGAATGCTCCTGTCGTGCCGATTTTCTGTCGACATCGTCCGGATGGTCGGTTTGCGATCCGATTCGATCCACCTTGGTCCGTAAATCCTGGCGGCCAACAGGATGCGGTGGATCGCTATCTCAAGAGACTTGAGACCGCGATCGCCTCCGAGCCTGTCGAAGCGATCGCCCACCTCCTTTGGCCGAGCTTTGGCGCGTCAAGCTTGAACGCGGAGACTCGATTCTTGTTGCATCCCTCGGCAATCTGGGCAAAATAGGCAATACTAGAATAAGTTTGGAGACCTCGAGGAAGACCATTCTGGGGAGGGCTCCAGGATTTTGCTTGAGCATTCACGAGTTAAGTTCAGGAGTTAGATCATGGTTTCGAACGTCCTCTTGGTTCTGATGGGTATTGGCGGTCTGAGCCTGACTCCGCACGAGCGAACGCCACAGAACGGACCGACATATGCGAGACCGGTCCAGACTGACCTTTCGCCCGTCCCGTTTCCCGATGACCCGGTGATCAGCAGTAAATACCGACCGGCGGAGGTCCCGTACGAAAAGGCGACGATTGAACGGGCGACTCGACGAATTCTTGAGATCACGCGGATTACGCGACTCCGGGAAGCAAAGCAGTTTCAGACGTTGACCGTCATCGGAAGCACTCAGAACCGAATCGTCCCGCGCGAGCCGCTCAGTGGGAGGGAGCGTGAGTATCTGAAAAGCCTTGAGAGTGCAATCTCCGACCATTGGGAGTATTTCGCTACACGGGTAGCCGAAGTCCGATTCTTTCAACATCGTCCCAACGAAGCCCAGCTTGCCGCGGAGCGAGCGCAAAACGCCTGGCAAGCACTCAAGGGCCTCATTGAGGTACATCCGAAGGCATTGCCGGACGATTTAGCCAACGAAATCGAGGAGCTTGAACTGTGGGTCAAGTCCTTAGAGGAAGTGGCATCGAGCTAATCATCGAGGGTTATTGAGCTTGGTGGCTCACTCGCGCGTGGAGAGAAGGCCGACCCCTCACAATCGGGTCAAGGTGTGTACCAGATCGGGCTGGTGTAGGCCCGTTCCTGCGTCTTCAGAGGAATCTCTTCTGGCATCTCGATTCCGAATTTCACCGCATCGTAGGCGGTCCACCGGGGGGTCGGAATCTCGATCACCCGGCCGTAATAGAAGGCCTTAAGGTTGGGATCGAAGTCCGGATCTGTCCAGAGGCCGCCGAGTTCCGGGTCTCCAATGGTATTGGTCCAACTGGGAATGGATAGGTTGACCGTGTCACCAACGGGCATCTTGCAGCGACCCTCGGCATTGACAGAGCGTCCATCCGAAACGGCGATGTCGTAGATCCGCTCTTGCGGCTTACCCTGGGTATCGAGCCAACCCTTGATGATCTGGACGCGGTCGAGATTGGCGCCCATTGGATCGCGAAGGGCGTAGAGGAGGAAGGAGGGAGCCTTCGCCTTCTCGAGGCGTTTCCTAAGGTCTGACCCCATCGGGACACCCTTCGTGTAGCCGACTAGGGCGAGATCGCGGCGGTTCTCGTCGTCCTTGTCGAATTCCCAGCCGCCGAAGAAGCGGACCCGCATCCGTGGGCCAGTAGTAGCGTAAGCCTCGCGACGTTCCATGGCGTCAAAGATCGCGCCACGGGTGTTGGACTCAGCCCAGACCGCCGTGAGACCACCAGTGATGTAGCGCCAACTACGATAGGAAATACCGGTTTCCGTGTTCTCTTTAGCCAAGTGATTGGATCGATGCTCGTTGGGCTCGTAGGCGGTGAACTTGCCGAAAAAGTTGTCGTTGTCCGGGGCGGTCAGTCCAGTATGGGTGTCGCTGGCTCCCACCAGGCCAAACTTGTACGGGTTCACACCGAGCTTCGCTTCCAACTCAAGACCCCGGAGCAGCCCCGAGCGGGCGTACTCGCCGTGAAGCATCTCGTTGGTCTTGGCCTGGCTGGCGTCGAGGTTGCCCCAGTCCCAAGTCTCGAAATCGGCAAATTCGTCTTCAGACGAAAGCATCGGATGCGCCTCCCCATCTCCCTTGATCTGGGTGGTCTCGTAGAGGCGCTCCCATTTCTGGCGGGTAGCAGCGTACTCGGCATCGAGCGCCGCACCACCATCGAAATCGTCCTGCAAGGCGAACATCCACCCGTTGGAGAGGTTACCGTTGTGGGGAATGGCGAGAACATCACCTCCAGTTGTGTCCTCATAGTTTTGCAACCACTTCCATAGGTCGCGCGGGTTCGGTGAACCGATCGGTGGGGTAGTGGTGTAGGGCTCAATACGGCCGACTCTCTCAGGGCCGTCGCGGAAGATCACGTTGCGGTGTAGGTTGTTTCCTTTCACCAGGGAGGTCCATTCGAAGGCAATAAATGTAGTGAAGTTGCCTGGCTCGTTGTACTCCTCTGCGGCTGCGATGATCTCGTCCCAAATCCGCTTGTAAGCCGGATTGCCGGGTTGGTAGTTGAGGGCGGGATCGAGGGTTCCTTGAGCGAACTGGCGGGTCAGTTCAATAGCAGCCGATTGTGCTTCCCTGCCTCCAGCATTGAAGGCCTCGTAGAACCTCCTGCCCGATTCGCTAGCGAGGATGTTGGGGGCGCCGCGGAAGATATCGGTGATCGCACCCATTCCATCAGAGTGATCGGTGATCATGTAGAAATCGAGCGGGCGGCTTAGCTTCACAGGCTGTCCGGTGTTTGAAGTAACCTGCTCTCCACGGGCAAAGCGATAAGCGTCACGAGGCATCAGCGTCGTACCACCGCCGCCGGCATCGGCGGAGAGGCCAGTGTGGACGTGGGTATCTCCGAAGTAGACTTCCGTCGGAAAAGCGCGGTCGGCGTAGGGAGAATAAGGCCTCCCCTTGAATTCGGCCGCATCAAGACCGGCGGAGTCCTGGGCGAGGCCGAGGTTCTGCCCTATGGTAAGATCGATAGTCGCTGCAACAAGAGCGAGGAGTATATACTTCATTAGTGGATTAGGTCCTGGTTGCGTTTCTTGGTCGAATGGTCGCTGACGAGGTTCAGTGTGACGTCGAGAGGGAGATGAATCCCGCCGGGGTACCTCAATCGGCAGCCGAAACCGGTGAATCCGGATCAGCCCCGATTCCAAACCCATCGCTATTAGGGAAAGAATGAAGAGGCTGACTGACTGTGGCACGACACCAGTTGCCACCTCCTCGCCACAGACCTTCAGTTTGGTCGGGACTGTATCGTGAACCGCGGCCCGAGGTTGCGGGCGGCTCGTTCCGACGCAGATTATAGCACTCGGAATCTGCTGCATCCATCGACCCTGGCTCGTGGTCAGAACCATCAAGACATTTAAACTTATTAAAAAAATCGCGATCCCCTCATTTTGCAGTATCAACTCCCCACTATTCCCTCAGTGGCTAGGAGCGCGCTCGACTGAGTTAATTTGAGAGATGTTGCACAAACTTGGCCCAAGGGTTCTCGATTTCGCGCATGATAGCAGTAAATAAGGTATTATCACCTGCCTCATTGGTTGGCGGTTCGTCTTGAATCCGGCTCCTCAATCCTCTCTTCCTCCCCACGACGACTCGACCATCCCCAAAGGACGCTCCACGATGCTCGGCCACACGAGAACAGGCTTCCCCCTCAGCCTTCTACTCTTACTTCTCGCAGGTCTCTTGCTCCTCAGCGCATCCGGTTGCTCGGAAACCGAGGGAAACGCAGATACTACGCTGCTGGCCTCTGGTTCGGTTGAGGCCCGGGTGATCCAGGTTCGTGAGCAAGATTGGCCACAAGTGGTCGCGACGCAAGGTAATCTCGACGCCGACGAAGTAACGGTTGTTGGTGCCAAGGTTGCTGGTCGGATTGACCAGGTTGCTGTCGATCTCGGTGACCAAGTGAACAAAGGAGCCCTGCTGGCATCACTGGATCGTCGTGAGCACCAGGAGCGGGTCCGACAAGCTGAAGCGGAATTGACTCAAGCCCTCGCCTCAATTGGTCTCGATCGAGCGGCCGACCTCAGTGAACTCGATCCGCAGACGACACCCATCGTCATTGAGCAAAAGGCGCTCTGGGATCAGTCGAGGATCGATCGTGACCGGCTTTCCTCGCTTCGAAACCGACAGGTCGCCGCAGGGACTGACTACGATTCGGCCGTCACTGCCGAGCAGGTCGCCAAGGCGCGTTATGCCACCGCGATCAATGAGGTCCTCGAAAAAATCGCGACGGCACGGGTCCGTGATGCTCAACTGGCACTTGCATCCCAACAGCTTGAAGATGCCGAAATCCGTGCTCCCTATGACAGCCGAATTCAAGATCGGCACGTTTCGGCTGGATCTTATGTTCAGATCGGTGATCCCATCGTAACCCTCATCCGTGACAATCCCGTGCGCTATCGGGGGACAGTACCCGAACCATACGCCTCCAGTATTGCAATCGGTCAAACTGTCCGCCTCTTCGTTGAATCTCGCCCTGAGTCAATCGAAGTGGCAATCACCCGAATCAGCCCCGCGATCGATCCATTCAGCCGATCACTCTTGTTCGAGGCGATCGTGCCGAATGAAGACCGATCGATCCAGGCCGGTCGATTCTCTCAAGGTGAAGTCGTCCTTGATGAAGCACGAAGGGCCGTCGCATTACCGAAGTCTGCGATTGTACAGTTCGCCGGCACTCAGAAGGTTTGGAAAGTGGTCAAGGGTCATGCCGTTGAGCAGCCAATTGAGATTGGCGAGAAACGAAAGGACCGAGTGGAGATCCTCAGCGGCCTCGAGCCGGGCGATCTGGTACTGATCGATGGCTCCAAAGGGCGCGATGCGAAGGTCGAGATTCAAGAAATCATTGGCATCGAAAGAGCCGACCACAGTACCGAACTCCGTGATTCCAAAGCTTCCCACTAATTCCCTTCCCCTGGCCGCCCCCATTAAATTGATCCTTCCGGGATGAGTCTTCATGTATTGGCTTTCCGAACTCTGCGTCCGACGACCTGTGTTCGCGATGATGCTAATCTTGGCCTTCGTTGTGGCCGGGATCGCCGCCTTCCCGCAATTGGGGGTCGATCGGTTCCCCAATATGGACCTCCCGACCGTCTACATCTGGACGGTTTATCCCGGGGCCGCATCAACTGAAGTCGAATCCGAAGTTTCTCAGGTAATCGAGGATGCCGTTGCGACCGTTGCGGGGATCGACGAACTCCGATCCATTTCGAGGGACGGTCAGTCGTTCGTGATCGTGACCTTTGACCTCGACCGCGATCCCGACGCCGGTGCCCAAGATGTGAGGGATGCGGTCGCCGGAGCGCTTAATCTCTTGCCACCTGGGATTGATCCACCCGTGGTCCAAAAAAGGGACCTCGATTCATCGCCGATTCTCTCACTGGCGGTCTCAGGACCACGGTCGGCGAAGGAACTCTACCTGTTAGCAGATCAATCGGTCAAGAACGTCATCGAATCGGCCCCGGGGGTCGGTGAAGTCACGATCGCAGGTGCTGCCGAGCGAGCGATCCAAGTCGAAATTGATGCCAGTCGGCTCGCCGCCCACCGGCTCTCGATTCTCCAAGTTCGTGACGCCATCGCTCGACAGAATGCCGAGGTCCCAGGCGGTCTCGTCGACGAAGGCCGTCGCGAACGGAGTCTCCGAACCTTAGGCCGTGTGGGTGACTCCGAAGGCTTCCCAGAACTCGTCATCGCAACCGTTAATGGTCGCCCAATTCGACTCAAAGACCTCGGGACCGCAACCGACGGAACAAAGGAGGTCCGGACCACAGCGCGGCTCAATGGAGAACCGGCGGTGATTGTCAGAGTCCAGCGGCAATCGGGGGAAAACACGGTCCGTGTCGTGGAAGGGGTGAAGGAACGGCTTGAACGTGCCCAAGCGATGCTCCCGCCCGATGTCAAACTGGAACTAATCCAAGACCAGTCACGCTATATTGTCGCCGCACTCCATGAGATCGAATCTCACCTGATCATGGGGAGTATCCTAGCGTGTCTGACTGTCCTAATCTTCATGCGGTCCTGGCGCTCAACCATCATCGCTTCAGTAGCAATCCCTGCCTCCATCATCGCGACCTTTGCGTTCATGAAAGCCTTCGGCTTTACCTTGAACAACATGACAATGCTCGCACTCGTACTGATGGTCGGTGTGGTAATCGATGACGCCATTGTTGTGTTAGAAAACATCTTCCACTGTATCGAAGAGCGAGGAATGAATCCGACGGAGGCTGCGATCCGAGGAACCCGTGAAATCGGTCCCGCCGTCCTTGCCACCACACTCTCGTTGATCATCGTGTTTCTACCGGTCTCGTTCCTCTCGAGCGTTACCGGACGGATGCTCTTCGAGTTTGGGATCACCGCTTCCGTGGCAATCCTAGTCTCTATGCTTGTGAGCTTTAGCTTGACGCCAATGATGTGCAGTCGGTTACTCAAGCGAGGGATGCCCGACCCTGAAAACCCGGCATCCCGCGGTGGATTCTATGGTGCAATCGAGCGTTCCTATCTCTGGTTGCTCAAGCTCGCGATAAAGGCTCGTTGGCTTGTCTTAGCAGTTTCTATCGTGGTGATTGGGACAAATGTCTGGCTTTATCGAACTGTACAACGCGATTACATCCCTACCAATGTGGATGAGTCGGAGTTCGAGATCCGGGTCCAGGCTGAGGAAGGTGCCAGCCTCAGTTCCACCGACGAAGCCCTCCGTGTTGCTGAGGAGTACCTCTTCAACGAACCTGGCGTGGAGACAATACTCACCACTGTTGGCTCTCGAGGAACGGTTAATCGAGGTGAGATGTTCGTCCGACTTGCCGACATCGAGACCCGGACTTTTTCCATCACCCGGCTGATCCGAGGGATTCTCAAAGGTGACCCTGGTGAAGCGTTCCGCGGGAATTTTAGCCAACAAGAGAAGATGGTCGAACTCCGGAATCGGCTCAAGTCGATCGAAGGGGTCCGCCTTTCGGTCCGGAACTTAACTTCGTTGCGTCAAGGGGCCCCGGTCGACATTGATTTCTCGATCACGGGTCCGGACCTCTTGCGTCTCGCTGAATTCGCCGATGCTCTCCTTGATCGTGCTTCAGAGATTCCGGGAATCGTCGATCTCACGACGACCTTACAGCTCGATAAGCCGGAACTCCTGGTCGACATCAACCGCGAACGCGCCGCGATTCTTGGCGTCGATGTCCGCGAGATTGCCGACACTCTCCGGGTCGCTGTCGGTGGTGATGACCGAGTCTCGCGCTATCGGGATGACACGGTGGACGACGCATATGATGTGGAACTTCGGCTCGTTGGTGTTGATCGAGGGGACGTTCAATCGATCTCACAACTTTTTGTTCGGACAGTCCCGAGCATCAACAATCGTGGTGTTGCTGTCCAAGAAATACCGACCGAACCGGTACTGACTCGGATCGACAACGTCGTCTCCTTCCGGATCGGAAATGCTGCCGCCCGGATCGACCGCCTTGATCGTCAACGGATGGTGGCAGTCCGGGCCAACATCGCACCGGGCTATTCGTTGGGCGATCGAATCGAAGCGCTCCAAAATGCAGCGATCGAGATGGGAATCCCACCCGAGATGGAAACAAGAGTGTTGGGGGGTGGTCGCGAATTGGAGCGGACTTTCGATGACTTCCGCTGGACCTTTATCCTCTCGTTTGTCTTCATGTACATCGTCCTTGCTGCACAGTACGAACATCTAATCCACCCGCTTACAATCTTACTTTCCCTTCCACTCGCGATCCCATTTGGACTGCTCAGCCTGTACTGGGGCGGCGAGAGCTTGAACGTCTACTCAGCGCTCGGAATCCTCGTCCTGTTCGGGGTCGTCAAGAAAGCAGCGATCTTGCAGGTTGATCACATGAATGTGCTCCGTGAGAACGGTCTCGATCGTGCTGAGGCAATCATTCAAGCGAACCGCGACCGCCTCCGGCCAATCCTGATGACGACGATTGCCTTCGTGGCGGGTCTGATCCCACTCTTGATCGCAACAGGACCGGGCGCTGAAGAACGGCGATCGATCGCTGTCCTAACCGTTGGGGGCCAGATGATGTCGCTCCTGCTGACCCTCTTGGCGGTCCCCGTAATTTATTCTTTCCTCGACGATCTCAGCCGACTTTTCCAACGCAGCAAGACCGAGCCGCCAGCGGTACTTGAATCCGAGCCAATGTCCGTGGTCCAAGCCTGAGAGAATGAGGGGACAATGACGAAGCGATTTGGGTTTTGGACCCTGACCTTTTTGGTGGTCGCGAACATGATTGGGGCCGGAGTCTTCACGACCTCCGGCTTTGCACTCGGGGACCTCAGATCACCACACATTGTACTTCTGGCGTGGGTGGTTGGTGGCTTAATCGCCACGGCAGGAGCATTCAGCTACGGTATGCTGGCGAAAGCGATGCCAGAATCGGGTGGAGAGTACCTCTTCCTCTCACGAGCTACACACCCGATCCTTGGCTATATCGCGGGCTGGGTCTCGTTGATCTCTGGGTTCTCGGGAGCGATTGCGTTTGCGGCGAGTGCTTTCGAAGGCTACGTCTTCCCGGAACGAGTAAGGCCGGCCTGGCTGCCGTCGGGTGCCTTGGCGAGTGGGGTCATTATTCTTGCAGGGGCGTTTCATGGACTCCGTCCCCGAGTCGGAGCGATTGCACAGAACACGGTCGTTCTCTTCAAGCTTGGTCTTTTGGCAGTACTCCTCCTCTTCGCAGCGACCAAGTTGGGCGGGGACGATTGGAGTGGTCTTGGTGGAGAAGGAACCGATCTTGAAGGTTGGGCATTGATCAGTGCCTTCGCCGGTAGCCTGGTCTGGATCTCTCTGAGCTACTCGGGATTCAATGCGGCGGTCTATGTGACGGAAGAAGCGAGGACAGAAACGGTCGCACGATCGTTGGTGGTGGGGACGGTCCTTGTGACGATTCTGTACGTACTCTTGAACGCAATTTTCGTGTATGCACCGCCGGCCTCAAGTATTATCGGCAAAGAAGATGTGGCAGCCATTGCAGCCGAGTCGTTGGGTGGTGCAGGGTTTGCCACATTCGTTCGTGGTGTGATTGCGGCGGGATTGTTGACCTCAGTCTTCAGCATGATGATGGCGGCACCCCGAGTCTATGCCAAGATGGCAGAGGACGGTTTGATGCCGAAGTTCCTCCGCTTTCAAGGTGATGCACCCCGAGGCGCGACCGTTGCACAGATCGCGATCGCACTCCTCTTCGTCCTCATCTCGACCTTACAAGGTCTGCTGTCCTACCTTGGCCTAACGCTCTCGCTCTCAGCAGCGTTTTCGGCATGCTGCCTCGTATTGCCTTCGGTCCGGAAAAGACCACTGTGGCATCCGATCCATCTGATCCCCGCCTTCTACATTGGCTGCACTCTCACGGCGGCGGCGATCCGGACAACTTCGAACCCTTGGGAGTTAGTCGGGACGTTGCTGACCTTCGCCTTCGGTGCCTTGGCTTATCTCCTCGTCCGAGGGTTCGGCACCAAGGCACCCCACAAGGAGTCGCTAGTGACAAAGAGTGCTACCGATCAGTGAGCAACACGATCCTGATCCTCAGCGCTCGCGCTCACTCCCCTGCTCTCCCAATTCGAAGAGATCACGCAAGATCGCACGTTCTTCCTGCAAGAGATCGAACAACACCCGCTCCTTCTTCGTGGTCAGATAACGAACCCCGACCTCAAAGATTCGTACTGCAAGCGAAAGATCCTGGTGTTCTGCCGCCACTTCCTTCCAGACCTCCGCCCAACTTTGGAGCAGTTCGGCGGGAACCTCGATATAGGACGGCTTTGTGAGACTTCGGACCAGTGCATCTCCCAGAATAGTCAGTGGATCTGTCGTTGAAGGAGCTTTGTCTCCATCTTCTCGGTGTCTTGCCCCGAAGAGATATCGTCTCAGCCGAGGATACGGAAGCGTGGTTGTCGACTCTCCGCTCCGGTCCTCGATAGCGAGTTCCACCACGCGACGTACTCGTCTGCTCCAAACCTTCCGGTCCGCCGTGGATTGAAAGAGGGATTCGATCAGTGTGGACAGAAACGTTGAATCTGCTCTCTCCTTCTCCATTGCTGTCGCACGTTCTGCACCTTGCTCTAACACGCGCTCTGCTTTCACCCAGTCACCCTGAAGCAGTCGAGCTTCGGCGAATTCTCGATAGGCTCTTGGCACATCCACTTGAAGCTCGGTTGCCTTCAAGTAGTCCTCAGCCGCCTCCTGGTCCAGTCCCAACTCTACTTTTGTGATCGCACGCCATAGCCATGCGTTGGCGTTTTTCGGATCAAGTTCGATGGCTCGGTCCAGCGTTGGTACCGCTTCGGTTGGCCGTCCTAGTTTGCAGAGTACCTCTCCCTTATTTGACAAGGCCAAGCCGTAGCTCGGCTTGATCTCTAATGCTCGCTCGTACGCCGCAAGGGCCTCGCTGAAGCGGCCAAGTTTGCCTAGCACCCATCCCTTGTTGTTCCAAGCCATGTCGTAGCTCGGGTTGATCTCCAATGCTCGCTCGATCGCCGCAAGGGCCTCACTGAAGCGGCCAAGATTGTCTAGCACCCATCCCTTGCTGTTCCAGGCCAAGCCGTTGTTCGGGTTGATCTCCAATGCTCGCTCGATCGCCGCAAG
>CAZEAN010000035.1:0-22401 GCA_964510225.1 uncultured Isosphaeraceae bacterium | reverse complement strand
TCCAGGCCAAGCCGTTGTTCGGGTTGATCTCCAATGCTCGCTCGATCGCCGCAAGGGCCTCGCTGAAGCGGCCAAGATTGCCTAGCACCCATCCCTTGTTGTGCCAAGCCTTGTCGTCGTTCGGGTTGATCTCCAATGCTCGCTCGATCGCCGCAAGAGCCTCGCTGAAGCGGCCAAGATTACTTAGTTCGAACCCGGCTGCGAAACACTTCGCTACTGAATCCGATGTCACGGCAAGATCTACGAGGACACGTGCGAGTTCATTCGGATCTCCCGTCGCACGAGCGGCGGCAAGGTCCCGATCCAATGCTTCTTGGATTGGAGTCGGTAGATCAGGACGGTGGAGTTCGAGCGCTGCCTGAAAATAGCGGCGCTCGAGGTCAGCCTCAGGAGCGAGGAGAGTCAGTCGCACCTGGATCTCGGTTTGTTCGTACCAAACGCGCAAAAAGTCAACAATGAGGCGGATCGGTTCTCGTCGGGGGTCCTTTACCTCAATACAAAGCCGCATCATCGGCTCGGCGAGTTCGTAACGTGCTTCGCGGCCCGAGGACTCGCGGTATACATAACCCTTGTCCTTAAGCCCCTTCAGTTGTGAGGCCGAGCTTTGTTCGGATAGGTACAGTTCGTCGGCGATCTCCTTCACTGCCACAGTCGTTGCTTGACGGCAGAGATACTCCACAATTTCGCGCTGTTGTTCCGGGAGCCAGCGGAGCCGCTCTTGATAGTAGGGCGTTAGCTCGTCGAGCAGCTCCTCAAAGGCTAATACCAGGTTGTCCAGGTTCTCTTTGGTGACGAATTCGGAGAGGATCATGAACACGCGATGGCTTCCCCCGGCGATGTGGCGGATCGCCCGAACTCGGGCACGGCCAATCGGTGTTTTGAGGAATGCCAGTAGTTCGTCATCCTCACTGAGTGTAGCAATCTTGGTGAGTAGCTGGAGTGCTTCCTCCGTGCTCAGCGGCTGGAGGTGCTCCACCTGAAAGAAATTGAAGAACGGTCGATCACGATCCGAGATATCTTCCGTCAACTGCTGTGAGGTTGCCAAGGTCGCGGTGACGGGATGTTCTTGCAGAAATGCTCGCCACCGCTTTTGACCTTCGACCCCTAGCCCACTGAGCACATAGTCAAGGTTCTCCACCACGACTAACAACATCTTGCCATCGAGCTTCTTGAGGAGATCGTCAACAAGCACTTTCGACCGCCCGGCATCAGTCTTGTCTTCCAGCAGCTCTCGAGGTGGCAATGGAAATTCGCTGCCGTACTCGTTGTTCAACGCCCGAAAGATTCGGAGGAGAAACTTCCAGAAGGATGGTGTCGTTTCGTCCTCCGGTAACCGAGCAATCCGAGCCTTTTCTTGTACTGCTGGATCCTTCAAGAGTCGGTGAACGAGCAGTGTCACAAGGTGGCTTTTGCCGCACCCGCGTGGTCCGACTGCAAGGAGGTGGTGCTTCGACTTCCCGAGCATGCTCTCGTGGAGCTTCTGCGACCAGACCTCGGCGAGTTTGTGGCGCTGGACGAAGATCCGCTCCAGAATCGCTGGATCGGTTCTGTTGGGACTAAATCGTGAGACAAATGCCCGTTTGGTCATCACCACATTCCTGTCAACTCTTCGCCGTCAAGCCCTGTTCCAACACCCACCAGCGTTTGACTAGCTTGTTGCGGAAGGAAAAGTGGTTCTCCTGATCACGATCGAGATAGTGATCCATCTGTAAAAGACGGATGACGTTGCGGACCCTCTCGTCATCAATCGAAACCGACGACTTCGCCGCGTTGATCAGGTCCGCTTGGGTCAGCGTTGCTGTGCTGGCAGCAGCGTGGTTTAGAATTGAAATTACTGCAGTTATATCATCAGGGTAATAGTGCTTGATTCGATCTTTGAAATGTCGGAAGTTACACGGGTCATGGGGTGCGGTGAGTATTCCCTTGATCACCTGCTCGATGACCGGAACGTTCACTTTACCCTCATTGAACTGCAGCGCCGCGACGATCGCATGAATGTAGTAAGGGAAGCCATCAGCAGCGGTGGCTATAGACTCTGCAGCATCTGGTGTCGCTTCGATCTCGGCACCCTTCAATAGTCCTTGGGCCAGTTTCGTGGCATCCTTGAGGTTAAGTGGCGGGACTTCGATCAGCGTCATGTCGTTGACCGGCTGATTGATGTACCCTTCTTCCTTCAAGCTCGTCAGGACGTGGTGGAGCCCAATCGAGCCACAGAGGATCATGCGGAAGCCACTACTAGTCTCGGGCGATTGGCGGAGACTCCGTAGCAGGTCGAGAACCTGCATCGCGGCGTGCTCACCTTCCTTCTGCTGGATTGCCCCAATCATCCAGGGCATTTCGTCGAACAAGAACGCCACTCGCTTGTCAGCGGCCTGCTGCTGTTCCACGAGGTCTTCAATCGAACTTCTGAGGAGGGTTTTCCAGTAGCCTTCGGGACGCTCTTTCGGCTCCCTTAGCTTTAATGGACCTGCTTCCTCGACCGATTGCCCCAGGAACTCTAGGAGCCGCTTCGCATGCTTCGACCAACCTTTTAAGCATTTAAAGACGTGCCGAGACACTTCCTCTGCAAATTCGTCCGCAGAATGGACGTGCTCCAGATCCATGAACACCGCCTCCCAACCTTCTGGCGGTTGCGCGGCCATTTTACGGAGTATACTTGTTTTACCGATCCGGCGCTCCGCCTCCATCCGGAGGCTGTTACCTTCAAGTGCCTTCCAGATCCGTTCGATAAACAGATCGCGACCGACAATCTGGTCGATGGCAAGCGACCCGCCCGCATTTGGTGTCATTTTTTCGGAGATCTTTTCGGACATCGTTTCTCTCCATTGACGCCCCACTAGAAATACAACAATTCTATCGTACGTTGAAAATTTTGTACGTCAATAACACGATGATATCGCAATTAGGCAATCTCTCGGCCATATCCGCGAATATCGTTGGAAAAAGTCGAAAAACCAGACTGCAAACCACTGGCCGACACGAAGATATGGATAGTGCGTGTGGGGTGACTGTCGCTGGTGGCCCCAGCTTTTGATCGGATGATGGCAAGTTTCCGCGTTGATCACGGCGCTTAGTATAAAAGTCGATCGACCGTAGACTTCCGGAAGGAATGACAGTAGAGTTCCACCAATCGAAAATGTTGAGCGATTGTTGGATGTTGCGGCAACTCCTCAAGCAGCAGCTCGATCTCGCAGAAAGGAGCCGGCAGATGAGTCGACAACCGATCGTCGAGACCAAGGCCGGTTGTGAAGGATTCCAGCGCTCGAACCCGAACCGTCGAGACGCCCTCAAGGCCGGTGCCTTGACCATGGCGGGGCTTTCGTTGCCTGGGCTGGATTGGGGACTCCGGGCGTCGTCAGCAGCAGTGGCTGAGGCCTCGAACAGCCTTGGAGGGCGGCTGGGCAAGGCGAAATCGTGCATCTTGGTGTTCGCCTGGGGCGGTCCGAGCCAGCTTGAGACCTGGGATCCGAAGCCGGAAGCGCCGGATGATATCCGAGGCGAATTCCAGGCGATTGAAACGAACGTCCCGGGGATCCGGATCGGTGAGCACTTCCCGATGCTCGCCTCACGGATGGACCGGATCGCAATTATCCGATCAATGACTCATGATGACCCTGCTCACTTGTCAAGTGTTCACCATCAACAAACTGGCTACCTCGCTCCGAAGCCGAAGTCGGATGCGGATGGTCCTTCGCCGAAGGATTGGCCGCATCTGGGGTCGATGATCGCTCGGGTCCAACCGGGGAACGCCGATCTCCCTCCGTCGGTGATAATGCCCTGGATCGTCGCGCACCCCGCGGCTCCGGGTGGTAAAGCGCCGGGGCAACACGGCGGCTGGCTCGGGAAATCCTATGACCCCTTCCTCGTGAAAGGGGATCCCAATGCCGACGGCTTCAAGGTCGATGGTCTCGGACTCCCGGACGGCATGGTCGCCGATCGGCTGCAGAACCGTCGGCGGTTGCTTGGCCAACTGGAACTTGGCGGTCCGGGGACGCCTGCCTGGGAAAACTACCGGGCGCGGGCCTTTGATGCGTTGCTCTCGGCAGAAGCACGAGGCGCCTTCCAAATCGATCGTGAACCAAGCACCACCCGCGATCGCTACGGACGTAACATCCACGGCCAATGCCTCTTGCTCGGACGTCGGTTGATCGAAACCGGAGTCCGCTTGGTGACCGTAAACTGGCATGATGACGGCCGGAACTTCTGGGACACTCACGGCGACAACTTCAACCAACTCAAGAACCGGCTGATGCCACCGACCGATCGTGGCCTCTCTGCGCTGCTGGATGACCTCGATCAGCGCGGTCTGCTCGATGAGACCCTGGTCGTTTGGGTGGGCGAGTTCGGTCGTAATCCTCGGATCACCAAAGCGAATGCCGGTCGCGAGCATTGGCCCCGTTGCTACTCAGCCATTCTGGCGGGTGGCGGCGTCCGAGGCGGGATGATCCACGGTAGCTCTGATCGCTGGGCGGCCTATCCCGCTTCCGATCCGGTCTCGCCTGCTGATCTCGTGGCGACCATCTTGAAGGCGCTCGGGATCGACCCCGGGCTGGAAGTCGTTGATCCAGTCGGGCGTCCGCTCCCAATCAACCGAGGGAACCCAGTGACGTCGATCCTGAGTTAGCCGAGTTAAAAAACCGAGCTTGCCGATCTGTCGATGCTCCGGTATTGAAACAGGGCTGTAAACGCCCAAATGCGTCTTTACCGAAACGACGGCCCCAAGGATGGAGAGCCCGCCTTATGCTCCCGACCCTTGAGCAGGTGCGGGTGGCCGCCTACCACCGCTGGGAACGCCGAGGCCATGGCCACGGCCGCGACTTTGACGATTGGCATGCCGCCGAACATGACCTGCTGTTTGCCTTGAATTATGAAGTCATCGCGCCCAACACCAGAGCCGACGAACCGCCGACCATCGATGAGTGGCACGGTCCGGTCTGTCGATTCTGTGAGGAAGCGGAGCCCCGAGCGAACTTCTCCGGGCCTCAGCCAATTCTCCCAACCGTCCTTGGACCCGCCACAATCACGGCCGATGATCTCTGTGACGACTGCCGAGATCAGTTTGAAGTGACGCGCGAACCAGACCTTACGGCCTTCCTCACGACCTGGCTCCACCACTCGACCGAGGGGCTGACACCCGCTTCTGGGGCGAAACGTCTTGATTCACTACTACCGCTCTCTGCCTACAAGGCGCTCACGCGGGTTGCCCTCTCGATGCTCCCAGTCAACGAACTGGAGTACTTTCCGGACGCCCTCGAATGGGTTTGCAATCCTGACCCCGACTGTGACCACGGCCTCTTTGGTGGTGACGCCTGTCTTATCCATCGTCGCATCGGGTTTCCCGATGATGCAGGCCCTTGGGCTGCCCTCGCGCGGCGGACCGACGATGAAGCGCCGGTACCATACCTGCTCCTCTTCCTCGGTATCGGCTCAATGAGCCTGGAGATGGCGGTCCCACAGTCACTCCGAGACGAGGAGCTAGATGGCGAGGCCCTCTTGATCCCTCGAATCGCCTGCCCGACCGAAGCATTCGCTGGCTTGGGGGAGACCACGAACCTCCATCTTCCAGTGACGCTCCACCGGCCATCGCGACTCCTTGACGCTTTCCCGGCAACCGATCGTGTCATTGGGTCCGACATCGGCAGACCCAAAATACAAACGATCGCGCCTCAAGGTACTGCTAACATTGTAGAACCACACCACAACCAGAGCCGCGCGGTGCTCCTTTCCTCTTAAGAGCCAGAAGATCTCACGGAGAACGATCGCGGGTGTAAAGCGACACGATCAGCCGTCAAACCATCACTGACTCGAAAGGGATCAGTGATGGTTTCCGTCTTGAGATCATCGACTCCGGCTGTACACCCTGGCATCACGCCTTCAGAGACGCTAGGCTGCGGAGGTACTGACAACAGCGCAGCCAAAACAACCATCCGGATACAGCAAAGGCAGTTGATTATGCTTCAGAGATCAGGACATATCACACGACGGGAACTGATCCGAAGGATCTCCGCAGCAGGGCTCGCAGCGCCCGCCTTAAGCAGCGTCGCCTTCGGGTCCCGGCCGACCGATCAGCTCCGACACGCAAGCTTCGGTGCAGCAGGGATGGCAGGTTCGGACATCCGATCTCTCACCGCGAGTCCCCACTTGAAACTGGTTGCCGTTGCCGAAGTCGACCTCAATCGAGCGGAACAGCTCCGTCAGCAGTTCCCTGACGTCCGTATCTACCAAGATTGGCGCGAGCTTCTGGACAACGAGCAAGACCTGGACTCTGCCAATATCTCAACTCCCGATCATATGCACGCGCCAATCACCATGCGGGCCATGCAACAAGGGATTCACGTTTATACTCAAAAGCCGCTCACTCAAACAATCTTTGAAGCGAGGCAGCTCGCCAAGATGGCCGCCGAGACAAAGCTGGTAACCCAGATGGGAATCCAGATTCACTCTCACCCCGTTCATCGGACAGTGGTCGCGATCATCCAGGACGGCGCCATTGGTAAGGTCCGAGAGATCCACAGTTGGTCAGGTAAGCAGTGGGGGGCCCGATCACCGAAGCCGGATCGGGTTGATCCGATCCCGAGCAGTTTAGACTGGGACGGCTGGCTTGGTGTTGCAGAAGACCGCCCCTACCTTTCCGGTTGCTACCACACTGGTCAGTGGCGGAAGCGGCTCGATTTCGGTACTGGGACGTTCGGCGACATGGGCTGCCACATCCTCGACCCTGTCTTCACAAGTGTGGAGCTGGGCTATCCGACCTCCGTACGGTCAGAGGGTGGCGCTCCGGTCGATGTCAGTTGGGGGCTCGATTCCAAAGTTCGATTTGAGTTTGGGCAGACACCGTATAGTACCGAGAGCGTTAGCCTCACCTGGTATGACGGCAACCTCAGACCACCACAATCCGTCGCTAGCCTGATCGGTGATCGCCCCTTGAGCAATCAGGGGTCACTCTACATTGGTGAAGATGGTGTACTGTATTCGCCATACATTGCAGCACCAGTCCTCTTACCTGCTGAACAGTACAGCGATTACACCGCACCAGATCCAGGGGGCAACAACCACTATCTTCAGTTCGTGGATGCCTGCCGTGGTGAAGATCAAACGTCCGCACCCTTTTCCTATGCCGGTCCACTCACTGAGTCGGTACTCTTGGGTTGCCTAGCAACTCGATTCCCCCAAACAACCCTTGAGTGGGATTCGGAGAATCTCCGCGTCACTAATGTCGCTGAAGCGAACCCCTTCGTGCGTCGACAGTATCGAGATGGTTGGAAAGTGGAAGGACTCTAAGGATCGATCGCCTGAGACATGGATGTCTCACAAGCAACACAGATATATCTCTGCGATGCAAATAAAGTTCAACAAAGGGCTACCAAAATGAGCCGGGACGGTAGGTACCGAAACTCCAATAATGGCCCTCAAGGTCACGACAGGAGTATTCGCGACTACCGTACTCGGTGTCATACGGAGGTTTGACGATCTCGGCACCACCGGCCTTAGCGCGTTCGTAGTGTTGGTCGAGATCATCGACTGTGAGGTAGAGAGTCTGGTTGACCCCAGGAAGGTCACGTGGGCTCAACCACCCTTGCTCTGACTTCGAGGAACCGACCATGATGACGTTGTGTCCGTAGCTAAGTTCGGCATGAGCGATGTTGCCATCGTCGCTCGAAACAGCCATCCTCTGGATGAAACCGAAGGCAGAAACAAGCCAGTTGATCGCAGTAGCAGCATCCCGATAGGTGAGCGCTGCACAGAGTGTCGGCATCCGCTCTGAGTCTGGCAGCGTCATGCTAACCTCCTCATTTCTTAGATCTCTTGCTTAGTTTCAATAAGAGCACTTGAACAAGTTTGAGATCTAAGAACATCTCGCATTCAAGAGTATTTAAGCTGCGACAGGGCTCAAGCAGAGCGGGGTCGTTTCCATCGTGTCGTATACAAGACTTGCGACGAGCCACTCTAAGGCAACACCAAGCAGGTCGGCCTCTTCTTGGAGTTTCTCGAGTAGTTCAGGCGACAAGGTGACGAAGAGATCGGAAGTATGGATGTTCATCTTTTCACTCCCTGAATCGACTGACTCTGTTGAAGTCGGACCACTGTCACTACTACGAAAGACGGGCTCGATCGGGACATCTTGCGTCGAGAAAGGAAAATCTGACCAGGTCGGACCGCTCACCGAGTGTCTCCGAGGTCTCTCAAAAGGAGCACCATGATCAACCTACTTTTGATGGTCGATCTTAGGAAATAGTGGGATCACCTTTCCATCACGGAGAGTTGCGGTCACCCGAAGATCGTCTACTCTTAGTCTCGTCGTAATATCATCGTAAGAGACGACATCCCATTTGGCTTGGTCTGAGAAATTAAAAGAGTGATAAAATGTCTCTGCTGTTTTTGGCAAAAAAGGCTTGATCAGAATCGCAATGACTCGAAGTGATTCCGCAAGGTTCACGAGAACGACCTTGGTGGCGTCAACATCAGTCTTGATGAGCTTGAACGGCTTCGTGGCTTCGATGTAACGATTTGCAGCATCGATCACTTCAAGCCAAATTCGCTCAAGTGCTTGAGAGTATTGAAATCCAGAAATGAACATTACGATCTTATCCACAAAAGCACGAAGATCAAGACCGCTGTACCATGCATTTGGATCAATCTGGACCGAATCCTCAAGTTTGCCGTCAAAGTAGGTCGTACACATTTTCACAGTTCGACTATACAGATTTCCTAAGTTATTCGCCAGTCCCGTGTTGTAGGCTTCTGCGAACCGTTCGAACGAGAACTCACCATCGCCACCGAAGGGACACTGACTCATGAAGTAATAACGGAACCCTTCGGCGCTAAACTCCTGAATCAGATCCATCGGTTCGACCACATTCCCCAACGATTTGCTCATCTTTTGAACTAAGCCACTTGTCTCATCCTTTCGGTAGACGAACCCGTGGGCAAAGACCGACTTGGGCAAGGGTAAGCCCGCAGACATCAACATGGCCGGCCAAAGCGCACAGTGGAATCGAGTAATATCTTTGCCGATCACATGCACATTGGCCGGCCAATAATGCTCAAATTTGGCATCATCGCTGCCGTAACCCAATGCCGTGATGTAATTTAAGAGAGCGTCGAACCAAACGTAGATCGTCTGTTCATCATCGAAGGGTACCTTGATTCCCCAACGAAAACCCTTTCGGCTAATCGAAACATCCTGCAATCCCGATTTGACTAGGCTAACAACTTCGTTGCGTCTGCTCTCGGGCTGGATAAACTCGGGATGGGCTTCGTAATGAGCAAGAAGCCGATCCTGAAACTTCGAGAGCTGGAAGAAGTAATTCTCTTCCTCGACGATTCTAAGTGGTGTGTTTGGGTGGTATGGGCAACAACCGCCTCCGGCCTCAACCTCCTCGATTGTCTTGAATTCTTGGCCGCTCGGTGCGACGGCTTCTTTCGGAGTCTTGAACTCTTCACACCCTTCGCAATAGAGACCTTTGTATGAGTTCTTGACAATATCGCCAGCGTCATAGACTGCTTGGATAAAGTGCCGACACCCTCTGTGGTGCCGTTCCTCACTGGTCTGGATAAAATCGTCGAAGGAGATGTCGAGTGCGTTCCAGACCTCCTGGAATTGTCGAGCCATGTCATCAACGTACGGCTGTGGCTCAACTCCAAGTTCTTCGGCACGCTTGGCGACCTTGATTGTATTCTCGTCGTTCCCCATCAGGAAGTGGACATCTTGCCCTTCCATCCGTCGAAAACGGGCCTGAACATCAGCCCCGATTTTCTCGAATGCGGTTCCGATGTGGGGCCTGCTGTTAGGATAATCAATAGCAGTCGTGAGATAAAACGGTGTCGCCATGCCTCTTCCTGACTCACTGCGGTCGATCTGACAACTTTATCGTCCTTAACCATCGACATTTTGAACTGACGATGGTTCAGTGGTATCATTGTACCATCTTACAACACCGACGGCTGAACGTGGTCGGGGCCGGGATTTGAGTACGGGATCGGTGGACTACTAAACTCTTGGACGAGTTCCCCGATCTCAGAGTTCCCTTTCATCGGATCATCCAAAGACACTTCAAGAACTTGCTAAATCTTCACTAAAACATGTTGGCAAATCGATCGCCCGCCCCGATGACCACTGCAACAGCTCATGAGATCTTCGAGGCGATTGTTCTGAATGTGGCCGGGCCCGCAGGTGAGCCATGAGCCGAATACAGCTCATCTCGAACTGTTACGGAGGACCTCCGGCAATGGAATGGCGGCGTCTGTTGGACTCGGGATTGCCCGACGCATCTTCTCGATTAGCGACGCATACTGGGGATCGTCAATCTTGTTGGTCCATTCGTGTGGATCTTCGGCCGTGTCGTAGAACTCCTCCTGGTCCTCGCCGTATCGAATGTAGCGTCCGGTTTCGTTGCGGAGACTGATGTACGGCAACCACGGTCCAGCTTTACTGGTCAGGCCTGTGATCGCTGTGCTCTCCCATTCTGCACCTGGGATCCTAAGTAGCGGGACCAGCGACCTTCCATCCAGGTATTCGGGAGGGTCCAGACCGCACAATTCTGCCAGGGTTGGGTAGATGTCGAGTAGCGAGACGAAGCGCTTGCTGACAACACCTTGAGGCGTTACCCCCGGGACCCGAAACATGAGTAGGCAGTGAGTAGCCTCTTCCCAGAGAGTCGCCTTCTGCCAGTGATGCTTCTCCGCGAGGTGAAAACCATGGTCCGACAGGAACACCACAACTGTGTTGTCGCGATGTGGACTCTCTTCCAGGGCATCGAGGACGCGACCGATCTGGGCATCAGCATAGGAAGTCGTTGCGAGATATCCCCGGACGGCTTCTCGGTGCAGACCATGATCGAGGACGGCATCGACAAACTTACCCTTGGACTCGGTCAACGCACGACCGCGAGCCGCGACGTCATCCAGGTCATCCTCCAGGAAGGCGGGGGGGGCGACTTCTTCGAGCGGAAACATGTCAAAGTACTTCTGAGGGACATACCAGGGCATGTGCGGATTGAAGGTGCCGAACGCAATGAAGAAAGGCCGGTCATGTGACTCCTGGAGTCGACTGATCGCGGCGTCTGCGTTCCTGGAATCGTTCATCTCAGCCTCCGTGAGATGAATCGGGCCCCAATCCTGTTCTCCCCGGCCGACCGGAGTCAACGGAGCGCCTGGCGGAGCGGGATCACGCTTGTGGCCGACCTTCAGATCCCAGTTGTTCCGTTGATCCCACCCATGTGTAATTTTTCCGTACGCTGTCGTTGTGTAGCCGGCTTTCTTAAAAAGTCCTGCAAGGGAGAGAGCGTTGTTGAGCAGCTCGCTGCTGCCCGCCCCCGGTGTATTGTGGTAGTGCCCTGACTTCCAGGGGGCAACTCCGGAGAAAAACGCGGTACGGGATGGCGAACAAACGGGTGCCGCTGTGTAGGCATGAATAAAGTTGACCCCACTCTGGGCAAAGCGATGGAGGTTTGGCGTTAAGACTTTCCCTGGATACCGGTTGGGATCCTCCAGAAGCCAACTGTTCATATCGTCCGCGACTAAGAAGAGCACATTCATCGGCCTGTCCGACGGTTGCTCACTCGCGTTACACTCAAGACCGACGAGCACTACCGAAAGGAGAGCAACCAGGGGCGCGAGCGATCTGCAGTGATACATGGTCTGAAGTCTCCTCAATTCCGTGAACTGAATGCAAAAAATATCACCTATGCACCTCGGCGACCTCGACAACCCGGATCTGTATGTATGCTTCTCAACTTCAGGGAATTCGCCACGAATCGTTGCGGCGGTTTAAATCGTCTCAAAGGGCCCTGGTTCTGAACGACGAGCGGGACTCACGAGATGCCTCTTCCGATTCAGATCGTAGCACCAGTCGTTTGGAGCATCCAGGACATACTTCTCTCAAGTCGGAGTATCGCGGTCTTCTCGACTTGGACCGTTTTCCGATGGCTATGCGGTGATCCTCGTTGTGCTGGCCTCACTCCGTTGTTGCTTGCTTCATCTACCTTGAGGTGTTGTTCCAAGGGCCGCGGTAGTCTGGCTCCATCACGACTCCCTGCAGCCCCATGCAATGTCGAGCTTTTTTTCATCGTTGCCCATTCAGAATAAAGAGGCTTCGTTACGAATTAGAATTCCAGCGATCCGCAATGGCAAACGACTTGGGCGGACACTATTTGCTCGGCACTGGGCGCGTTGGTCGCAATCGGCCTACGATATTCCTAGAGTCCGCTCGCACCCTTCCGATGGAGGCCCTCCCAGTGACTGGCCAACTCCAAGCTCATCTTGCGGTAGCGTCGTTGAACCAGACCGTCGGCGATTGGTCCGGCAATGAGCGCCGGATCCTTGAGGTCATTGAGGAAGCAAAGAACCGCGGTGTCAAGCTACTTTGTCTCCCGGAAATGTGTGTTTCTGGTTATAGCCTCGGGGATCGACTCCTCCGTGCCGGGACGATGGAGCGTTCCTGGGATCGGCTCGTTTCCATTGCTGAGCAAACGTCGGGAATCGCGGTCGGGGTCGGACTTCCAATCGTTTTTGAAGGGGTAATCTACAACGCGATGGCGCTGGTGGCGGACGGGGGAATTAGCGGCCTCGCGGCGAAGGAAAACCTCGCGACCGGTGACGTTGAATACGAGAACCGCTACTTCAATCCTTGGCCGCACGGTCGAGTCGTTGAGTACCGAGGTCCGGACGGCACGACAGTATCGCTCGGGACTCAATTGTTTGAACTCCCTGGGCTCGGAGTCGTCGCCTTTGAGATCTGCGAGGATGCCTGGCGCGGGATCCGGCCCGGCTCGACCTACGCGCTTGCCGGCGCTGAGATTCTGATGAATCCGTCAGCCTCCTGGTTCTACATTGGAAAGCAACAGAAGCGTCGACGGCTCGTCCAGCAGATCAGCATGGAGGATCACTGCGCATATCTTTACGCTTCACTACTCGGTTGTGATGCTACCCGAGTGATCTTCGATGGAAGCTTGTTCATTGCCGTTGATGGGCAGGTCACGGCTGAAGGACGACGGTTTCTCTTTGATCGTGACTGGGAACTCGTTGACCGCGTGGTCGATCTTGGTGCGATCCGTCAGATCCGGATGGAGGAAGGTTCCTGGCGTGCCCAGTTGTCTCGACAACTCGGTGGGGAGTTCGGCAAGTCACCGCCGACCGTTCGGGTCGAGGGTCGATTCGAGACTAATCGTGAGGCACCCCCACCCCTTCCCTACTATCTTCCAGGAGCCCCAGAACACCTCGATCCTTCGCTCCAGTACCTTGAAGAGACTGTCCTCAAAAACCGAGCGATTACCGACCGTGATCTGAACCACCTTGAACTCGAACTTGCCTTGAGTCTCGCACTCCGAGATTATGTCGCCAAGACTGGGATCCGCTCGTGTTGCTTAGCGCTTTCTGGTGGCCGTGACAGTGCAATGGTCGCTCTCCTCGTCTATCGGATGTACCGCTATTCCTATCCTGAGCTTTCCGATGCAGAAATCCGTGATCGAGTCCGTGTTGGTTTCACCTGTGCCTATCTCGGAACCGAAAACTCAGGTGAAGCGACACGGAGCGCTGCCGAAGCAGTCGCTCATGAAATCGGCGCCCAGTATCTCGAAGGCTCGGTCCAATCGGCCCTTGATCAAGCTCACGAAACTGTCGGTCGATTGGTCGGTTCCCAACTCTCTTGGGATAATCCAGATCATGACCTCACGCTCCAGAATATCCAGGCACGATTGCGCGGGACATTGATCTGGACGATCGCTAATCTGAACCGCTCCCTGTTATTAGTCACCAGCAACAAAAGTGAAGCGGCCGTGGGTTACACCACGATGGACGGCGATAGCTCGGGGGGCTTGGCCCCCATCGCAGACGTTCCGAAAAGTCTCGTGAAGCTCTACCTCGCCTGGGCCACCGAGTTCCACAACCTCGGCGGATTCGAACGGATCAACGCCATGGAGGCGACAGCCGAGCTTCGGCCCCAAGACCGTGCTCAGACCGACGAAGCTGACCTGATGCCTTTCGAAGTTCTCGATCAGATTATGTACGCCTTTGTCCAGCTCGGCCTTGAGCCCGTCGCGATTTTCAAGCGACTCTGGCCCGCGTTTCAATCAAGGTATGACAGCGACTATGCCGCCTTCGGGTCCCATATCCGAAAGTTCGTCCGGCTCTTCTGCTTTGCGCAGTGGAAACGGGAGCGGACTGCGATTAGCTTCCGCGTCACCGCCTTCGACCTCGACCCCAAAACCGGCTTTCGCTTCCCTCCTGTTCAAAACCCCTTTACTGATGAACTCAACGAGCTGGAACAACTCATCGCTCGGATCCAGAACGGGGAAGAGAATCTGCCTTGATGGGAGCAACCGTACGAACTCGACCCTAAAAGACATCAGCACACATACAAATCAATCGTGCAATCTTTGGGAATCTGATCGATCCAATCCTTGACGGATCAGCGTGAGAGCGTTCTGATGAGGGTGGTCGGACCTTCCTAAAACATTCATCCGAACTCCTCGGAGGAAGAGCGTCATGCGGTCGATTCAACGCCGACATTTCCTAGAAGCATCAGCCGCAAGCATGGCTGCACTTGGGGCATCGACAGTTGCCCGAGGCGATTCCGAAGCCGAAGCAAAAGGCGAATCCAAGGCAACTGGCCCTAACGACGCACTTAATGTCGCCGTCGTCGGGGTCCGTGGTCGCGGGATGAGCCATGTGAAGGGATTCTCGAACCTCAAAGACCAAGGGATCCGAATCACCGCGATCTGCGATGCGGACGAGGAAGTCATCGGCAAAGCGATGACGACTGTCGAAGAGAATTACGGGACGCGCCCGACCTTCTATCAGGACATCCGTGAACTCCTCGAAGACAAGACCATCGACATTGTTTCGATTGCGACCCCGAATCATTGGCATTCGCTGATGACCATCTGGGCATGTCAGGCTGGCAAAGATGTGTACGTTGAGAAGCCGGTCAGCCATAACGTCTTCGAAGGCCGGAAGATGGTCGATGCGGCTCGGAAGTACGATCGGATCGTACAGACCGGGACTCAATGCCGGAGCAGTAAGGGTCTCCAGGATGCGATGAAGTTCATCCGTGACGGCGGAATCGGCAAGCTCTACATGGCGAAGGGGCTTTGCTACAAGCCTCGCGGTTCGATTGGCAAGTCACCCCTGAAGTCGGTACCGAAAACACTCGATTTCGACCTCTGGACCGGTCCTGCTGAATTCCACAAGCCAGGCGATCCCTCGGTCTACAACCCGAACATCCTTCACTACAACTGGCACTGGGTTCACAACACTGGCAACGGCGACTTGGGGAACCAAGGGATCCACCAGATGGACCTCGCCCGTTGGGGGATCGGCAAGAACACTTTCCCGAACACGGTCCAGTCGGCTGGCGGTCGCTACGCTGTGGATGACGACGGCAACACCGCCAACACGCAGACGGTGAACTTCGAGTTCGACGACATCCTTCTCCAATTCGAGGTCCGCGGCTTGCCGACCAACGATGAGATGGATGTCAAGATCGGTGACATTTTCTACGGATCTGAAGGGATCCTCACGATTACCAGCTACTCGAGCTGGCAGACCTACTTCGGCCACAAGATGGAACCAGGTCCGAAGGGTTCTGGTGGTGGCGATCACTTCGCGAACTTCATTGATGCCGTCCGTGCTCGGGATTCTTCGATCCTCAATGCTGACATCGAAGAAGGTCACCTCTCGAGTGCCTACTGCCACCTCGGGAACATTGCCCTACGCCTTGGTCGCAAGCTCCAGATCGACAGCACCTCAGAATCTTTCGTCAACGATCCCGAAGCGGACGCCATGCTCACACGAAACTATCGGGCACCATTTATCGTTCCGAACCAAGTTTAGTCTCTTCGAGATTTTACCTTGAGCTTCGACGGGCGAGTGGCATGCTTCACTCGCCCTTTAACAACGAGATTGGCTGAGCCCCCCACTTTATTAGAAGCTACAGCCCTTTACCTAACTGCCCTCGGTTGTACTCAACGGCAGTGGTAGTAGGTCGGGTAGCAGTAAGAGTAAGTCGGATAGCAGTAGCTATAGGTCGGGTAACAGTAGGTATAGGTCGGATAGCAGTAGCTATAGGTCGGATAGCAGTAGGTGTAGGTTGGGTAGCAGGGATAGTAGTAAATCACACTTTTGTGGTCTTTGTGGTCGCCGTTTTCTAATGCACCAGTTTCGTGGTTATCGAAGTGTGCAGAGGCGTGGTTGGAAGTGACAACGAGAATACCCAACGCCAAAAGCAGGGCGAGCAAGATCTTCGGAAGCATCGGTGTTCAACTCCGTTGGTGGTAGTGTGCGAATGCCACGCACAGCCTCCTCCGGCCATCAACGTGACATTACTAGGCCAATCCCTGAGTCAGCGCACTACTTTCCTAGTAATAAGTCCTTGAGACGCCGACCCAAAATCTCTTCAATCGACAATGTCATGCCCAACTGGCAGTGACATTTTGAACCATAACGACGGAGGATTGCGGTGTCAATCACCCTCTCTGCCCAAATGGCGCGATCATTACAATCGACACGAACCAAACAGGTCCGAGCGAACGAATGTACTCCCCTCATTTTGCCCAGCCGTTGAGCGGACTCTGTCAGGTCCTCAACCCTAACCGTCTGTAGCCGTTATAAACAACAACCATCAGCGTTCTTTGTGACTGAGGAGGATTGCTAACCCAACAGTGAGACCGACGAGCACAAACAGCACCACGGGGGTACTCACCCCCTTGATTGGGATTGGTCACGCCCTCACGAAGAAGAACAAGACTATTGCAGGCGAGATATGCGAGGACGGAAACACCAGTCGCCAGAACATATTTGTCATGGATTTTGCGAAGAATGATCAATACGATCCAAGCCATGAGAATCTGATTGGACGCTATTCGGAGCGGTTCGATCTGATTGGTTGCGGCGTGAATGCCGATGTCAAACACTTAAATGTGGATAATGCCGCCCGCCAGGCCTTTAGCGACCGCATTGAGTTGCAATAGTTGTTGAATCGTGACCGTCTAACTGTCTACGTTGTCAGCTAGTCGCTCACAAACAAGATGGTCAACAGGTTAACAGCCTCGGTCTGTTAACCTACCCGGTGATCTGCGATGATGACGGATTAGTGATATCCACCCAAGCTTAACGCCGCCACAGAAAGCGTGAAAGCTTCACATTTTCAGACAATCGCCGGGCAGGCGAAACGAAGGAAAAGATGAACCGATTCCCACTTCTCATGTTGTCTGCTCTTCTCCTCTTCGGTTGTGCCCGTGATGGTTTCCGTAATGGCTATTCTCCTGGCGATGTGGAGACTGTAGACAATGCAGAAATTTACCACCTAGCGGACGGTGTATTGGTGGTGGCGAGACAGAACGGAAGCACTTGCTATTACCTCATCGAGTCGACCGTGGCGGATTATGATCTCACAGCCAATGGTCTGGACGTCATATTGGAAGGCGATAAGGCGGCGACGTATTCCACCAAGCCAGCGCCTGCAGGTTACGTTGCTGCCTGGATCACTGAGGTTGAGGGCGACGGACCTGGAGTGACGAGATTCCAAATCGAGGATGCAACTATCAGCGAATTCCTTAAAGGGATTACTGGTTCGACCACTGTGCGGGATCTTTACAGTCTCAAACAGTGAATGCCGAATCTGGCGAGAGCAACATTTCAAGTCGGATAATCAAGGACGGCGAGTCAGATGGACGCCTCCGAATTGGCGTGAACTGCCGTTGCGAACCTGCCTACTGTCCTCAGCACGAATTGAAGGTGTCCGTATCGTGAACGATGGTCCGAGTCAGCGGTCTCCTTGTTCCGACTTAAACGATTATTCTTGCAATCGGCGCCATCCATGTGCCAGCGTTCTTGATCAAGTCACGACCTTCCGAAGAGCACGGAGAGAGCTTTCCACCAGGTCGCGCAAGATTGACTTCGTAAAAGGCACTCAGTGGAACAAGGTCGCGAGGGGGAGAGGAAAAGAACCCGTCAAGAGCCTGGGTTCGAGCCCACCTCCAAGCGATCGATCTCCTGCGTGGCTTCATCTTTCGATCGACCCATGATGAGAAGATAGCCACACCAGAGCCCAGCGGGCAGGAGCGTCAGTACGAGCAAGAGAGCCGAAGACTGCCCAGCAGCGGATCCAGCCCACGCGAGGAGGAACCCCATCGGGGCCGCACCAGCCACGAGAGCGAGAACAAACCGGCCAAGGTTCATCCGAGCCAAACCGGCCAAGAGCGTGAGGATTTCCGGAAGCACTGGCAAGGCCCTGGAAGCCACGATACCCGCGACTCCCCACGTGTCGAAGAATTGGCGAAACTCAGAGAGTTCACCGTCGCTAGCGAGGAGCTGCGCCCCACGCTTCCCTAACAATCGTGCGACGCCATAGGCGGTAAGGCCAGCGAGGACACTTCCGACGGCACCGATCAGACCCCCGACGAAGGTCCCATAGAGGGTCCCCATCGTCGCAACCACGGTGGTTGTCGGCACTGGCAAGATCAGGTCACCCACGATCAATGCAATGCCGATCGCCCAAGCGTAGGGCCTGACCGAAGCCAACCATAGCTGATAGTCCTCCGACGCAAAGTAGGCATCCATTTCCTCGTGCCAAATTGCAAACGGCGTCAATAGGATGATCACGAGGACCACAATCAAAAGCGCGAGCTTGTGCCGAAAACTCATGGATTGACTCCAGGCCGTTCAAGTCCCTTGCAATTCTGTCACATTCCGGTTCGTCGTCGAGACTCTGTGCAGTGATCGAAGGGCTTTCATGTCATCCACCGGTTGGCGCTGACACAACCCGTCGATCCCGTAGAAGGAGAAACCATCGGATCAATCGATCGGAGTCCCCGAGCGGTCTGCCGAAGATGCCTCCACTCATCCTGAAGCGAACGATGGCGTATTGCCCGAGGCAGTCTCAGGATTCAACAGTTTGTATTCTGCCACATCTTCGAGGGGTATGTCGTCAAGCCGAAATTCGAATCGCTCCCCACTCCGTCGTCGATCGTCAGAAACGCGAGCAACGCCCGTCAAGATCGCGGACGATTCAGGACCAAGCGGGCGAGTGACGCGAGTCGTGGATGGCGGACGGCAGCTTTTTGGATCCCCCGAGCAATCCGGAGCGAGCTGGGACCAAGTCCTTCGACCTGATCCAGCCGGACTCGCACCTCCCGCATCGCGTTGGCGAAACACTCGGCTTGCTGGTTCGATTCGTGGAGTGCTCTGAGAGCATCATTGAGTTGCCCTTGGACCGCCCCGAGCATCCCTTGGGTCCCTTCCCACTGTTGCTTCGAATAGGCAAGTTCTTCCGAAGCTTCCCAAAGCTTCCCCATCAGTTCATGATTCGACTTTTTCAGCTCAAACAACTTTTGATTTTCTAAAACAGTTTGATCTTCTGAAACTGTTACTGTACTCGCCTTGATTAACTCGTGAACGAAAGCTTCGATGAGATGCCTATGGGGCCACCCTTCCTTAAACTCGAATTGATCTTCCCAAAAGAGCGAGGTCACCTGATCTGCTTCGCTGAGTGTTGCTCCGACTTCAGCAGGGAGGCTAAGGGCGGGATCACCGTGGAGATTGTGCAGCTTCGGCAGAAACGTTATTGTCTGGTCCTCCACCTCTACCAACCAGAGGTGGTGGGAAAGCCCCACGGGCACGCAGGCTTCGCGCCCTCGCGTAAGCTCGAACGCTAACGATGGGCACTCGATATAGCCGGCCTTGGCAACACGTTGGATTTCAGAGCAGACCCAGAGCGGGTCGCGGAGATCTTCGAGGGTGTGCGAGCAAGTGCAGTAGTCGAACCATCGATCGGGAAACGGCCAGGGTTCTCGATCACAGAGATCGCGGCAGATCCAGCGCTCGCGACTAAATCGCTCCTCCGATCCCCCTTGCGGGCCGATTCCGAGACGATCGTTGTAGGCCTGACCTCGGGTCTCATAAGAAAACTTATCGATGACCGTATCGGCTCGATTAAAACAACGCGCCCAGCCACCAACATCAAGAACCCGATCATCGGGGCCGATTCGTTCAAGTACCTTACCGACATGTCGGTCAAGCATGAATCAACTCCGATCTGTTCACATCGCTGATTCTGTCGCTTCTCACGCTTAAGACACCTATTTGCCTAACCAGCCTTTGATATAAATCGACGTACTAAGGAACCGGCGAGTGGCCATCCCTTGCCAATGACCTGCAATCGATGGGCAAGTGCGGTCGCGGTCGGCCCGAGCCCTTCATATGCCAATAGCCGCTCGAGTGCTGCATCGCGCTCGGCTCGAAGCGATTCCAGTTCTTGAAGATGCTCGAACGTCGTAAACTGATCGAGGACGTTGGCCGGTGCTTGAAGCTTCGGGACCATCAACTCTGCATCTTCAGATCGGACATAGTAACGATTAAGGCCGTCAAATGCCGCCACACAGTAACCTGCTTCCAGTAAGACAGGTTCCCAAGATTCAGGCGCAATCGTGGCCTCAACCAGCACTACCCGTGGCCTCCAGCGAGTCCAATCGCCTCCCCGAATCACTGCCCCCTCATGCCCTTCGACATCAATCTTCATGAAGTCAATTTGTGAGTCGCCAACATATTGAGCACAAACCAACTTTAATGTTGTAACGGTCACATTTCGTTCAATGTAATGATAACCATGTGTGCGGAGACCATTGGCAAAATCGCGATTCAACGTTGCCATCCCGAGCGAGGTCGGAGGCTCGTGGAGCGTCATCGTCCCTTCATGGTCGGAGACCGCCACTGGTAAATTGATCTCGTCAGGGCGCTCAGCTTCAAGTAAAGCAAAGACTTGGGGGACTGGCTCGATGTTGATCCCCCGCCAGCCGCTGTTGTAAAAGTGCCGTGTGACCGAGTGCAGCGTGGGGTGATTTGCACCCACATCTACATACAAGCCTTGATAATGACCATGAAACAACCGATTAAGCAAAACATCTTCACCATTCTGAGCATAGGAAATCATCGTCATTCGACTCAAGCGCTCCAGGACCAGGAGTTTCGTCGATACCAGGCCGCCCTCATTGCTTCGGACTTCCGATCCGCAAGTTGATTCCAGTCGAACCGGGCTTGGAGGTTCGGTAGATCGTCAATCGCAGCCCGGACCGAATCGGACCAATGCTCAAGGAGTCGACCGACGATTCCTCGAATCTCTTCGGGGCGATCTCCAGGGACAAAATGAGCGGCACGACAGTCTTGAAAGAGGCTCCGAGTCGTCTCGAGGTCACTTAAAACGACGGGTGTACCCGAGGCCATCGCTTCGAGAATCGGGAGGCCGAACGCCTCTACTTCGGAGAGAAGAAACAAGGCCCGACTCGTCGCGTAGGCATCGCTCAACTCTGCTTCAGTAACATAGCCTCGGAGTTTCACGGCGCTCCGAACCGATTCTGGAAATTGATCCGCCGCTGCATCGGATCGATTCCCGATTACAAGGAGCTGATATTCGGGGTGTTGCTGATGCAGATCGGCAAAGACCTCGATCACTCGATCAAACCGTTTACGAGGCTCGGCGAGATCGCCGACGAAGAGGAGCTGTGGCGGTCGATCGATTCTGCCCGGCTTGAAGGATCCGAAATCGCAGCCGAGCGGCAACTCGCGGACGTTCAATCGTTGAGGGCAGATGCGTTGCAGCGCGAGACGCTCGGCAGGTGAGTCAGCGAGTACGAGGTCGGCCCGATTGAGAACCCGGCGGTGGATCGTTGCCACATTTGCCGCCTCTTCAGCCGTCATCATAATCGTCGACAAGGGCTGATCGTGCGGTGTGTAGCAGAGTGCCGTTCGATCGCTAATGTGCTCCAAGACATCGCGGCCCGTTGCGGCGTTTGCAAAGCCAATAAGCTCGATCAAGTCCCAGTCGCCACGGGCCACCAAGGCAGGCAAGTCAACGTTCGAGGGATCAATCCAATCGGGCTCCATCCGGTGTGCCCCGATACAGAGCGAACCTCGGAGTCTCGAGGTCAATTCCCAGACTCGGCGGAGTGTCCTCGGATCGCGATCATCGAGCGCGAATGTAAAGTCGATTCGGTCATCCAGGCGGCAACAGAGTTCTTTAATCGCGCGACCGATCCCTGAGTACATTTGATTGGAGGTCGGCATCGCCACCAAGACCCGGATCCGACTCTCGTCTCGGCAATCTCGGAATCTCTGACAAGGATCGAGCCGGTCGTCGGTCCTTGGAAACCGTCCCGTCCAGGGCGGATCCGATCGTTGTACCCTGTCAGTGATCGCACGAGCCGGATCGAGCTTCATAGGATTATAAACGCAGGGTTTAAGAGACGGGTCACACAATTAGGCCGCACGCTCTGGAACACTCCGTGGAGACGCTCCCGAATGGTCGAGACCAAAGGCAGTCCCAACCGATGTTGCACGGGATTCTACCACGCTGAGTGCGATCAAGCGGTCTTCGCTCGCCGCGAGCCATCGCGCCATAGCTACATTCTC
>CAZEAN010000034.1:0-50985 GCA_964510225.1 uncultured Isosphaeraceae bacterium | reverse complement strand
CGGGCCATCCCCGAGGCCGGATGAGATCGGGAAGTTATTCCCGGCCTGTTCCTTAGTTAGTGCATGTTGATTTCACAAGACGTGGGTGTTGATTTCTCGAAACACTCTGAGGACTAACTATTAGTACTGGATTGCGTACAACCGTCTTCACTGGGTATTGATGGTTAGTGGATAACAAAGTCGTTTCCACCTTCCTACATCGTGCGAGTGTCAACTGAAGCACTCAACCCACACCCAATAGGGTCGTCGGTCTAGTGGGTCGTGCAATCTCGGAAGATCCTTCAGACGAAGACTGAGGGTGATAGGTTCGTACTATCTCCCCATCATCGTCGCGCTTACACAAAGAGAATTTACAATTCTCTACTTTCTGGATCGCTTCGTATGAATCTTCCCGGAATTTGCACACCAGGTCCGAGGCTCGTTACGACACCTGCCGGGTAGTACTTGATGTTACCCACCCTCTTTTGACTTCAAAGGACTTCCGACACATGATCACCAGAAAGCATACCTTCGCCCTTGTCGCTTTCGCTCTCGTCATTGCAGTTAGTTCATCTTCCGCACTGGCCTCGACATTATCGTACAGCTATTCGTACGCTCGACAATCGTTGAGCAACATCAATTTCTCGGGTGGCAGCTTCACTGAGTTTGACACGCTAAACTCAGCCGTGATCAACAACGGTATTCCTTCCGGTGCTGATGCACAGCTTGGAACTACCGATGCTCTGCAGGCGTTGGTAGGCACCGTACCGGGTGAGAATTCCTTCACCGCCTATGGACAACAAACCCCTGATTACGCTCGCGGTGACGCGCTTGTTTCAGCAACCACTGCTGACAATGTTGCCGAGACCTACCTCACAACACCTCTTGCTGACTCTGGTTCAAGTGGTACTTGGGTCCTCGCCCAGGAGTTCACCCTGGGATCGAGCGGAACTGTGTCACTGGCTGTGGATTACATGAACGAGATCGATATTGACGTCGTTCTCGGTGATGCCGAAGCTGAGTTTTCATTCGAAGCCACCATTATTGACAACAGCACCGGCAACGTTGTCATGTCGTGGGCTACAGCTCAACTCAACCTCAGTGGTGCCGTGTTGGGTACTGGCTCATTTAGCACAGGACTTCTTAGTGGTCAGAATCTCTCGATCTTTAACAACTTCCAACTTGCTGCTGGTGAGTATACACTGACCCTCGAAGGAGATGAAGTAGTCTTCGCGAGCGTTGTTCCTGAGCCCACTTCGATGATGATGGCTGGCATGGGATTGGTTGCACTCGCAGGTCTGGGTGCGAACCGAATCCGTAACCGACGCAATTGATTTTTGGATGGGAACCCCTTGGATTCTCTTCGTCGTGACTCCCGTAGGTGTTGAGCAATCAGAAGAGTAGATTCGCTTGATTGGGGCAGCCTTCTTGGTGAGGCTGTCCTTTTTCATTGCTGATCGTTTGTGTTGATCGACTGAGTAGCACCATCGATTAAGTGTCGTTGCCTGTCTTATTCAACTAATTTGGTGAGAAAGTCGGACCACACTTGTGGGTCGCCTTGCGCGTACGCACACTATATGATCTGAGATTGCATACGCATGGGGTTTTTGGTGGAACCAAAGGGCGGGGGTAGCGCTAGTCTCCTCTGTGCGCTGGAGGACCGCCTCAATAAGGATCATCGAGATGTCCGACCAACCCAGCGCAATTGAGTTGCTGTCAATATCAGTGTTTAGAACGGTCGTGAACTTCATTCGCATCTGTTCATAGTCGATTTGCGGAACACTCAAAACGAAACTTGATTCCACGTATGGAAAGCAGATATCCAGTCGACGAATCAACCAACTGTCAGGAGCATACGTCAATGCGGCGATCGGATGTACGATCTTGGATGATCGGCTCCGCCCTTCTCTTCGGCGGAATAATCGGTGTTCAACCTGGAGGTTCGGGACTTGCCTCGGCGAAGGTTGATCCGAAGGACACGAGGCTATTAGCCCAGCCAGCGATCGGCGGGGATCATCTCGCGTTTGTTTATGCAGGTGACCTCTGGGTCGCTGAAATCGACGGCTCAAACCCTCGGCGACTGACGAGCCACGTCGGCGATGAATCGGCCCCCTGCTTTTCCCCGGACGGATCAACCATCGCCTTTACCGGTTCTTATGACGGCAACACCGACATTTACACCATACCCGTCTCAGGGGGCTCCCCAACCCGGTTGACCTGGCATCCCGGACCCGACCTCGCCCGCGGCTTTACTCCCGATGGATCGGCGGTTCTCTTTGCCTCACTACGCGAGGTCTTCACTAATCGCTATCGCCAGTTCTTTACTGTTCCAACCTCAGGGGGGATGCCCGAAAAACTGCCGATCCCGAATGGTGATCGGGCGGCTCACTCTCCCGACGGCGAGCGGATCGCCTACACTCTCTTGCCCCCGCGCTATCTGCAATGGAAGAACTACCGTGGTGGGACAACCTCGCGGATCTGGATCTACAATCGAGCTGACCATTCCGTCGAGGAGATTCCTCGACCTGAAGAACGCTGCAATGATGATTTTCCGATCTGGATCGGTGAATACGTTTACTTCCTCTCCGACCGTGATGGCGAGTTCAATCTCTACCGATTCCTGCCTGGCGCCGACGAAGTCACGCGACTCACTGACTTCGAAGATTTCCCAGTCCTTTCCATGTCGGGTGATCCAACGCGGATTGTCTTCGAGCAGGGGGGCCGGCTCTTCCTCTTCGATCCCGAAGTCGGTTCTCCTGAGCCCTTGGCGGTCGGTATCGCCGCTGACCTGATCGAAACAAGGCCCCGCTACGTCGACGGTGCCAACTGGATCCGGAATGCCGGGATCTCTGCGACAGGAAAGCGGGCGGTCTTTGAATTCCGAGGCGATATCGTCACGGTACCAGCTTCGAAGGGAGATCCTCGGAATCTCACGGCAACAACTGGGGCACACGAGCGATCACCGGCTTGGTCTCCCGACGGCGCTTCCATTGCCTACTTCTCGGATGAGTCCGGTGAATACGAACTGGTGATCTCCCCGCAAGACGGCAAAGGCGGAACGAAGACCTATAAACTTGAGGGCGGTGGCTTCTACTACTGGCTCGTTTGGTCGCCCGACTCCAAAAAAATCGCCTTCGTCGATAACTCCCAGACCCTCGCGTGGATTGACCTGGAATCGGGTGAGATCAAACAAGCCGGCTCGAACGAAATCTATACACCGCTTCGATCGACAAGCTGTGCTTGGTCGCCGGACTCGAACTGGCTTGCATATACGCTAACCACCGCCACCAACATTCAGACTCTTTGGCTCCACTCGATCAAAGACGGAACCTCACACCAAGTCACCGAGGGGCTCGCGGAAGTCACCGAACCTGTCTTCGATGCGAGTGGCAAGTACCTCTACTTCGTGGCCTCCACCAACGCAGGACCAGTCAAGCAGTGGTTCGATCTCTCCTCGCAAGATTCCCAAGCCACTGGTTCGATCTACATGGCGGTCTTGGATGCGGACACGCCCTCGCCGCTCCTCAGAGAAAGCGATGAGGAGAAGGTCGAAAACGACGAGCCCGTAGAGGAAGCAACTCCAGCAGACGAAGCTGACGTCGAAGATTCCGAGGCTGATGCGAAAAGTAATGGCAAGGATGAGGATTCGTCTAATGACGACAAATCATCCAACGCAATCGACCTTGATGGACTTTCCGACCGTATCCTTTCTCTCCCAATTCCGTCCGGGTACATCACCTCTTTGAAGCCAGGTACTGAAGGTCAACTGTACTACGTGAGGCGCGAGCTTGGCGGTCCCGGTCAGTCCGGAATGACTTCAGGGAAACCAATCCTCCAACGCTTCAGCCTGAGCGATCGAGAACAAACAACGATTGCCGAGGGTGTCTCGACCTTCCAGCTTTCTGCCGATCACAAGAAGATCCTTTACCAGGCTGGCGAAAACTGGGGGATCGTCGACGCCGGTCCGTTCTCACCGGGTAAAGGAAGGCTTGGCGTCGACCAAATCTCGGTCCGGATCGAGCCTCGGGACGAGTGGGAGCAGATCTTCGAAGAAGCCTGGCGGATTAACCGCGACTACTTCTATGCGACGAACTATCACGGAGTCGACTGGACAGCGATCCGCGAGAAGTACCGCACCTTCCTACCGCACCTTGCAACCCGCGACGACCTCAACCGGGTGATCCGCTGGATGCTGAGTGAACTCGCGGTCGGTCACAGTTACCTCGGCGGTGGCGATGACCGGTACGATTCTGAATCAGTCCCCGGCGGCCTCTTGGGAGCTGATTACGAAGTCTCGGAAGGACGCTACCGTTTCGAGAAGGTCTACAGTGGTCAAAATTGGAATCCCGGACTCCGCGCTCCCTTGACTGCCCCTGGTGTTGCTGTCAAGGCAGGCGACTACCTTCTCGCCGTCAATGGCACCGACCTCCGGCCACCAACCAACCTCTACAGCCTCTTCGAAAACACGGCGGGGAAGATCGTCGAACTCAAGGTTGGACCTCACCCCGATGGTAAAGAAGCCCGGACCGTCGAGGTGGTACCGATCGGCAATGAATCGGGTCTCCGGAACCGGGACTGGGTCGAAGGGAACCTGAAGAAGGTTCACGAGGCAACGGAGGGCCGGGTCGCTTACGTCTACGTGCCGAACACGAGCACGGCGGGCCATGAGTACTTCAAACGCTACTTCTTCCCGCAGGCCGACAAAGAGGCGATTATCGTCGATGAACGATTCAACGGTGGTGGATCGGTGGCCGACTACTTCATCGACCTTCTGAACCGACCTGTGAGTGCCTATTGGGCGACTCGACACGGTAAGCCGTTCAAGACGCCGACGGCGAGCATTACCGGTCCCAAAGTAATGATCATTGATGAGACAGCGGGCTCGGGGGGCGATCTCCTTCCCTGGATGTTCCGCAAGTTCGAACTCGGGCCGCTTGTTGGCAAACGGACCTGGGGCGGGCTCGTCGGGATCCTCGGCTTCCCGACCTTGATGGACGGTGGTTCGGTGACTGCCCCCGACCTCGCGATCTTCACCGAGGACGGTTGGATCGTCGAGAACCAAGGGGTCCCACCCGATATCGACGTTGAGCAGTGGCCCGCCGAGGTCATCGCCGGACGTGACCCGCAACTTGAGAAAGCAATCGAAGTCGCCCTTGAACTCTTGGAAGAAGAGCCGACCACCACCGTGGAACCGCCACCTTTCCCAGTCCGGAACAAGTAATGGATACTTGAATCGGATCAAGATCAGAGCAGTGATGCCCAGCCGTCTTCAAGTCGGCAGGGCAAGCGATTCGTTCTAGGTATGATCGCATCCTCACGAGATCCCACTCGTTGATCTCCAAAGTGATCCCGGCAAGGTGATTCGCTAACACTCGGGTACGCGATTCTAAGCGCCGAGATTGTGCTGTATCATCATTGTTTGTTGGAACCAATCGGCGAACTCAGCACGGACGTTGAGTCTGGATCGGTAGATAGAGCACTCTGGAATCTTGGAGGGATGCTGTGCGACGCTGGAGCCGGAAGCGCAAGACCCGACATCCGAGAGTTGAAACTCAACTCCTCTCCGACTTCTTGGAGAGGTCTCAACGCTTAGAGCGTCGGTTCAAACGAATCATTCTGGCAAGCACCTTGGGGTTGATCGCCTTGATCGTCGCGGTTCTTCCGGAGGGACGGTATCTGGCGGCCCGGGCCGGTCTTGCTCTCTCCTCCGCGATCCCAAGACTCCTCGGTTTTCCAGAAACACCTGAGGAAATTGCAGCTCAGAAGCGATTAGAACGTGAACGTCGGATGGAGGCGACGCGTGTGTTCTATCGGACTGTTGAGGTGGAGTCGCCGGATTCAGTGCAGCACTTGCTCCGGATCTCGGGACCTGCGCCCGATACGGCACTCCTCCAATGGTCTGGGATTCGGAACACACTGTTGCTCTCGTCGGACGTCTTTGAGCCAGATGAACAGCGATCCTATCGGCTCCGGCCCAAGACGCGAGCCATCTTGGCAAATCGACTCGCAATTCGCCACGGCATCACCGGAGTCCTGCTCCTCAAAGGTCTGGGCTGAGGTCGTCGGACGTCGACTCGTTCTCGTTCTCGAAAAAAACGGTAGGCTTCCTGGACACCAGTCGCCAAATGAAACCGACATGGAAGTCAGCCCTGTTCGTTAAGAGTAGTTTGATTATGACTGCAATTCTTGGGATCTCTGCGTTCTATCATGACAGTGCTGCCGCCCTCGTTGTTGACGGTCGGATCGTTGCTGCGGCGCAGGAAGAACGATTTAGTCGCAAAAAGCATGACGCCGAGTTCCCAGCGCAGGCAATCGCCTACTGTCTCCGTGAAGCTGGCATGAGACCAGCCGACCTCGACTACATCAGCTACTATGAGAAACCACTCTCGAAGTTTGACCGACTCTTAGAGACCTACCTCGCGGTGGCACCGAGCGGATTTCGGAGCTTCGCGAGGGCGATCCCAGTTTGGCTGAAAGACAAGCTCCACATCCGTCGCCTGATCCGCGCGCACCTTGGTGGACCAACCACCGCCAAGTTGCTTTTCATCGACCACCATGAAAGTCACGCGGCGAGTGCTTTCTTCCCTAGCCCTTACGACGAGGCGGCTATTCTGACTCTCGATGGCGTTGGTGAGTGGAGCACGACGACCAAGGGAGTAGGACGAGGGAATCGGCTTGACCTGACGGATCAGATCCGCTTCCCTCACTCCCTCGGTCTCCTCTACTCGGCGTTTACGTATTACTGCGGGTTTAAAGTCAATAGTGGCGAGTACAAGCTGATGGGGCTCGCCCCCTACGGCCAACCTATCTATATGGAGGTCATCCTCAAGCACTTGATTAATCTCAAGCCGGACGGCAGTTTCTGGCTGAATATGGACTACTTCAATTATTGCCAAGGCTTGACGATGACCAACCGCCGGTTCCACAGCCTCTTCGGCGGTCCTCCCCGGAATCCAGAGTCAGATCTCATCCAGCGTCATCTGGATCTCGCCGCAAGTATTCAGGGAGTGACGGAAGAGGCCGTGTTGCGGATCGGCGGTCACCTGCATTCTGAGACAGGGATGGATCACCTGGTCTTGGCTGGTGGCGTGGCACTCAACTGTGTGGCGAATGGTCGACTCCTCCGTGAGGGGCCGTTTAAGGAACTCTGGATTCAGCCCGCTGCCGGAGATGCTGGCGGAGCGCTCGGTGCCGCTCTCTTCGTCTGGTATCAGCTCTTGAGAAAACCGAGGCAACCGGATGGTCTCGACTTCCAAGAGGGAAGCTTCCTCGGCCCTCAGTACGGTACGGATGAGATCGATGACTTCCTCAGAACGGTCGGTGCCACCGTCTCGCATCGCTTTCACGATGAAGCAGAGCTGCTCGATTATGTTGCTGGGCTATTGGATGATGGTAAGGTCGTGGGGTGGTTTCAAGGGCGGATGGAGTACGGACCTCGGGCATTAGGAGCACGGAGTATTCTAGGAAATCCACGTTCGCCCACCATGCAATCGACTCTGAACTTGAAAATCAAGTTCCGCGAAAGCTTCCGCCCCTTCGCCCCTTGTGTGATCGCTGAACACGCCTCCGAGTACTTTGAGCTGGAACCGGGGCAAGCGAGTCCCTATATGCTGCTTGTCGCGCCTGTCCGCGATCAACATCGCCTGCCAATTCCCAAGGAGGACCAGGAGATCATGGCAACAGACCCTGACCTCCGAAGACGAGTCAACATCCCGCGATCGACAATACCCGCAGTAACGCACATCGATTTCAGTGCTCGGATCCAGTCCGTGGACGCAAACCAAAACAGGCGACTGTACCGCCTCCTCCACGCTTTTTATCGACGGACTGGTTGTCCGGTCCTGGTGAACACCAGCTTTAACGTCCGAGGAGAGCCGATCGTTTGTACTCCAAAGGACGCTTATGATTGCTTCTACGCAACTGACATGGATGCGATAGTGATGGGCGATCTTGTGCTGCTCAAAGAGGAACAACGAAGTCGTCTGGATCAGGCAACACGAGAGCATCATCTCGCTCAGTTCCAGCTCGATTAAGGACCTTACATCGTGCGCTTGTCTGATCCTACAATGCGGCCATCACCTCGACTCCTTCGTCAATTCGGAGGGCTCTGGCTCGTCTTTTTCGGCGTTCTTTCCTGCTGGCAAGCCTTCGTAAACCATCGAATCACGCTTGCTATCGTGTCGGCAACACTGGCGATTGTTGTCGGTTCCGCAGGTCTCCTCCGCCCCACGATTGTCCGACCGATCTTTGTCACTTGGATGATCCTAACGCTGCCAATCCGTTGGCTGGTCTCGCAGATCCTCCTGGCATCGATCTATTATGGGGTGTTCTTGCCGATTGGCCTGGTCTTTCGGCTCGTTGGTTACGATCCATTGGCCTTGAAGCGACCAGAGAAAGACTCGTACTGGACTCCGAAGCACGAACCACATGACATCCGTCGTTACTTCAAACAATTTTAAGCAAAACATAAGAATAACTGCCATGAATCGGCTAGATGATATCCATTCAGAGCCTGATAATGTGTTCGAGAGAGCTGCCCAGGAGCAGTATGATGACTCCATCCTGATGGAGTTTTGGAGCTTCTTGAAATACAACAAGAAGTGGTGGATGCTACCAATCCTCCTCGTTCTCTTTCTCTTTGGCTTCCTGATCTACTTGGCCGGAACCGCCGTAGCACCCTTCATTTACACTCTCTTCTGAACGCTTGAAGGGAATCAGGCCGACGCAACTCTCGTTACGATCGCTTGAAACGTCCTCGGCAGCGATCCTTCGAGAGCGGATCGCACGAATAGGCGGTCCTTTCGACAATCGCTGTCAAAAAGACCACCTGGATACCTGTAAACGCCCTCTTTGAAGTCCGTACCGCCACGACGGACTCCCTTAAGCCATCCTGCTGATCCTCGCCGTGAGCTTCAGGTTCTGCAGCCCGGAGAACTGGATAGTACTGCGTGAAGATATGATTGGTCGCGGCATTGGCGCCATGGCAGGCGATACAATCTACGGTCGGGAGTACCGGAGCGGTCTCGGCGTCGTTGGCATCCTGACCGTAGTCGAGATATGCCCAGCCGCCTGGATCGTTGGGAAATCGTTGGCGGTCCTTGATACAATCTCGAATCTCATCGCACGCTGTCTTTCAAGATTCCGGGGACTCGATCCTGCCCGTTCTCGAAGACTCTGGTCAGGATGTTCTACTACCTTGGGCGTACGAGACTTCGAGAGATCTGAGCAAAGATGACTTGTCCAGGCTGCCCTGATGCCGGACCATAAAGTAAACCTGCCGAGCGTTGTTTCACGGTAGAGGTCGATGACTGCCGACCCGATCGAATCACCCCCGGATCTTGTTGCGACACTCCGAGATCGATTTGGACTCGAGGAGTTTCGAGCCGGTCAGCGCGAGGTGATCGAAGCAGTGATCGAAGGTCGCGACGTACTCTGCGTGATGCCGACCGGCGGCGGCAAAAGCCTCTGCTACCAACTGCCCTCGGTAATCTTGGACGGACTCACACTGGTCGTCAGTCCGTTGATCGCCCTCATGAAAGACCAGGTCGACGGCCTTGATCGACTCGGCCTCAAAGCAACGCTGATCAACAGTGCGATCAATCTCGACGAACAGCTCAAGCGGCTCCAACTCGCGATCGCTGGGGAAATCGACCTCCTGTACATCGCCCCGGAACGGTTTCGGAGCCGATCGTTCCTGAATGCAATCAGTCGGGCGAATGTCGCACGATTTGCGGTTGATGAGGCTCACTGCATTAGCCAGTGGGGTCATGATTTTCGTCCTGATTACGCACGGCTCGGCGAGGCGAGGCGAGCGATCGGGATGCCACCCTGCGTTGCCCTCACGGCCACTGCGACGGATCAAGTTCGCGATGACATCAGTACACAACTTCAACTCGAAAACCCGGCCCGGTTTGTCAACGGCTTTGATCGTCCCAATCTCTCTTACGAGGTGGTCCCGGCGCCCCGCGACCTTGAGAAGAATCAGGCCTTAAAGCGGCTTCTCGATGAGGAGCCTGGCCCAGCGATCGTTTATGCGTCGAGTCGGAAGCGTTGTGAGACGATCGCAGAAACTATCGCGGAAGACATAGGGCGAAGAACCGTCGTTTATCACGCTGGGTTAGATCGCGAGGAGCGCCACGAGGCCCAAGACCGGTTTATGCGTGGTGATGCCGATCTGATTGTCGCAACTAATGCCTTCGGGATGGGCGTCGACAAACATGATGTCCGTTCCGTAATCCATTACAACATTCCGGGAACACTGGAAGCCTACTATCAAGAAGCCGGCCGTGCTGGGCGTGATGGGAAAAACTCCCGTTGTGCCCTGCTCTACTCGCCCGCAGACCAACGCGTCCAACGCCACTTCATTGAAAACGAGTATCCGAGCCGTGAGGTTGTGACACAGGTCTATGAGACGCTCCGGACGATCGACGCTGACCTGATTGAACTCACTCGTGACGAGATCCGCGAATTAGCGAATGTTGTTGTCAGCGAATCGGCAGTCGGCGCTGCGCTAAAGATCCTCGACGATGCGGGCGCAATTGAACGATTTAGCCCTCGTGAGAATATGGCGATCGTCAGGATTGACCGTGACGACGACGCTGATCAACCCCTTGCCGATCAAGTCTCCCCGCAAGCCCAGGTCCAGCGGCTCGTCATGATCGCGCTCGAAGGGTTCGTTGATCGACGGTTCGGCGAGCCAGTCTACTTCCAGCCTGATGATTTTGCCGGAAGGATTGGGCTCGATCGTCCCGCCTTGAACCGGGCACTCCTACAACTCAGCGCGAAGCTCCCGATTACCTATGTACCCCCGTTCCGTGGCAACGCGATCCGGCTTAAGGATCGCTCGCGACGTGCTTGGCAATGGTCGATCGATTTCAAGGCGCTCGAAGCCAGGAAGAATCATGAACTGGATAAACTCCAAGGAATGATCCATTACGCCGAAGCCCGTCGATGCCGGCGGTCGTTGATCCTCAACTACTTCGGCGAGTCGGCGCCCGATCCCTGTGGACGTTGTGATCAATGTGAGCGAGTCGACGGTCTGAACGCTCCGACTGATCAGTTGCCGATCGATACACCAGCGGCCCGCGAAGTCCTTCTCAAGGCCCTTTCGGGTGTTGCCAGGGCAGACGGCCGTTTCGGTAAAACAATCTTGGCACAGATGCTGACCGGCTCAAATTCGGAGAAGATCCGGAAGTTCAATCTCGACCGCTTGAGCACCTTTGGACTCCTCCACACCTTCAACCAATCCGAAGTCGTCCGCCTTCTCGACGCTATCAACGAAGCAGGACTCACTGAGTCCGACGAAATTGATCGCTTCAAACGAGTGGTCAAAGTGAGCCCCACCGGCTGGCACTACCTCAAGGCCCGAGGCCTTGACGAAGCTTTTAGGGACCTCAGTATCGACGGGCTTGCCGGTGACCTCTCGTTCAAAGTGAAACACGGTGGCCTCGTCCATGCACCTACGGTCTCTGATCGGGATTCAACCTCAGAAGAGAACGCAGAGATCTCGACCGAAGACTACTACAACGATGACTCAACGAATCTTGATCCGGACGATCGGCTCCGTCAGCGGCTTGAGTCGCTCCGTGCACGATGGGCTAACGAGACCGGTCAATCGCCAGGTTACCTCATCAACAGTAAAACGATTGCGGAGATTGTCCGCCTCAAGCCGACTACCCCACGGGCCTTAGCGCTAATCAACGGGATCGGACCCTCCAAGCTGGAACGTTTTGGAACAGACCTTTTGAAGGCGGTTCTCGAAACAGAGACAGAAACAGCGACAGAGACAAAGACTCAGCCCCCAGCCCCGCCCCTCAAGATCCTGGAATCGACGCTCGCGAAAACCCCGATCGAAGAAGTCGTCCAAGAGGAATGGACCTGCCGCTTGATTGACCGCGGATTCAGCATCGCAGAGGCCTCGGCGATCCGCCGAATCCCAGTCGGGACGATCTGGGAACATATCGAGCAGATGGTCCGATCGGGTCGAGTCATCCGTGCTGATAAGATCATGACGAAGGAAAGGTTACGACAATGTCTCGAACAGCTCTCGACTTCGCGCCAATCGGACTCTCTACCCGAGGGGCTCTCCGAGGTTGAGTGGTTGATCTTTCTTTCAAGCTACGAACGGGAATACTCGGGAACAAATCGTCACGATCTCATGTGATCTGCGTTATCTTGGTTATCCACCTGAACCCCTCAAGACAGTTTTCAGGGGTTCCCGATCAGAGAGACCTCGCAAGCCCGCTTCTCCTCGGCCCTCGTGCGGTGTCGATTTGGACGCCTCGGAGAACTATCTTTCTTTCAGCAAGCGCCTCAGAACAGTCTTCTCTCAACCGATTATCAGAACTCTTATGAGCGATCCTTCCAACGACTCCAATCAGTCACGGTTCAGGATCTTTGACTTCGCACTCCTCGCCACCAGTGCGATTCTGTTCCTGATCCCACTTTCCGGGTTTCTGACGACCAAGAAAGTCCGGGGATACTCAGGCGATTACGATCGCGAGTTAGCCCTCCTCGCCATCAGTGGTCTTTATGTTTTGCTTCTTTGGGGAGCGGTGATCAGCAACGCAGTCCTCCGACCGTCGCGACGATACCAGAGTCGACAACACCGAAGGCTCCGCCATCTCTGGCTCAATCGGATCTTTGTCGGATCACTCGCAATCCAGGCGATTGCACTCTTGATCCCGTTCAGTTCCGTCGCCTTGATGCCACTGACCGTCGTCGGGATGACCGCCGTGCTCCTCTACACGACCGACCGTATCCAGATCTGAGTCGCGCTCCCCTCGTTAAGTCAGGGATCGATCAAGGTTCCGACGCTCTCGGTGCCAGGAAGAGGCTGCGTATCGAAGACTGTCGTTCCTTCCCCGGCTTCGGGTGGTTCCGTCCGAATCGACCCTGGAGTCCAACGAACCTCGATGCGATCGACCGAGACGCCGGGAGGGACAAGATCGGTCACCTCGTCCCCTGAGACGAAGAGTTCCGCCCCGACGAGACGTTGGAGCTGGGGATCGATCAATAACCGCAAGTCAGACCGCCCTAATCGACTGATCCGAACAACCTGAAGCGTCTGGTCATTCTGCTCGACATCCTCTTCAATTGTGGCTGATTCGAGCGATCGCAGGAATCCCTCCTCCGAAGCCTCGCCAGTCAACATTTCAAGGACAAGAAGCAGCGGGGGTCCGAGGGGATCACCCAGAAGCGCACTCCCGGCAGACGTCGGTGCCACGTTCCCTCGATTGATCGATTCCGGTCCCTCAATCTCCTGATAGCGGTCGACCGGCTTCAAGGTCGAGATCATCGTCTGACCATCCGAAACAAGTCGAGCATTCGGAAAATCGATCAGGATTCGGTTGGGACGCTGATAAGCAAACGTGTAAGAGTCAGTCCACTGAATTGTTTCCCCAGCGATCACCATTTCGACTGATCGCGAACCTCGGTCTTCGTAGTATTCGAGACGCTTGTAAGACTCAGCAAGCGCTCGGAGTCTTGCGAGCGCATCATCATCGATGGCATCGCCAGCGGAATGGCTCGGGACCCTCGGTAACAGTGTTCCAACGGCGATCAAGATGAACAACGGAACGGTCAACGTACAGACCTCCCAGGTGGTCTTGTCGAGAATCAGACCCGACAAGCTGAAGAACGCTTGTAACTATCCTCCAGCTTGACCGGATCGATTACCAGAGGTTCGTGCCTCCGATCCACCCCGTCCTCGTTCGTTCGCAACTGACGAGGCTAAGGCTTGTATTGTGAATGCTTACAGCGGTTCACGCTTGTGTTCCGTAGAGTCCGCACGATCGGAACCAGCCTTGGATGTCACGCGAACGCTCCGCGTTCAGTACCGCGATTCTCCGAGCACACCCCGAGCGGAGCTAGCTCTTCAACTTCGAAAACATCCCCTCGATCAGGCTCAAGACTGGACGGCGGCAACCAAACCGAACGAGCACCACAACGTTCGATTGCAGCACGTGCATCAGCCGCCTCGTGGCGACGCAGGTTGTCTCAGATCACGATGGCACCGCGATGCAGGTGGTTGGCCAAACAGACACGCACAGACGTGCTCAACGTCATCCTGTCCGTGATTCTCTCGAACGCCAACGCGGCCAAGACACCACGCAAACGCAAACCGGCAACAAACGTCTCCTTCTGCCAGTAACCGGGGACCGCACCACGCACACGCTAGCCATGCCGTGACCGACCACAGCGACGCGTCATCGCCGTGGACACTCCGGTTTCGTCCACGAAGACCAGGTGTCGGGGATCGCAGCGTTTCACGTGTTGGCGAGACCGTCGACGAGGATGCTTGACACGTGATGTGTCCTGCTCCTGAGCATGCAGCGACTTTTTCTGGAGTGTGATCTTCAGCTTGCGGAGTGTGCGCAAGATCGCCATCCGACTGCAGCAGACACCGACCGGTTTGGCCGATTCGTCCAAGGTGGCATCGGGGGCTGCTCGACAGCAGAGATCAAGGGTTATCGGGCTTGGTCATCGAGCGCGGGCGAATGGTCACCGCCGTGAGGTCCCGGTGTGATGGAGTCGCTTTCGCGTCGTTTCTCCATCAGCCGGGCAATGAAGGAGACATTGACGCGAAAGCGATTTGAGTTTGCGTTCCTTCGCGGTGATCGATTGCGTCGATGACGCGTTGTCGGAGATCGGAGGGATAGGGTCTCATGGAATACATCCTCAAGAGGTTCCCTAACCTTGATCGTACCCACTCAGCAACCCAAAGGTGAACCGCTGTAGTGTCTCGCTCCGAAGACCCACAGGGTTGCGTTGCACGAGCAGAGCGTCGTACCATCAAGATCACTCAAGTTGGTGGTACGACTCTCAAGATCATCAAACGGAATCGAGATTAATTGCCATGAGAATCGCCACTTCACCTACACTCCTCGTCCTCGTTCTCTCCGTTATCAGTGGATTTGGCTCGGCGTTCGGGGCTGCTGAATCGGAGGAAGACGGGTGGGTCACGCTCTTCGGTCCAGGTTCGGACTTTGACGCCTTTAAGTCGCCTACAGGTGCGTGGCGGGTTGTGGGTGACACATTCCTTGATCCCAATGATGCGCGACGACTGGCCTCGGAGAACGGCTCGGGGATCATGGTGAACGATCCTCCTGGACGGACTCATAATCTCTACAGTGTCCAGAGATTCGGTGATGTTGAAGCGATTATTGAATTTATGGTCCCTAAGCGATCGAACTCGGGGGTGAAGTTTAACGGTCTTTATGAAGTTCAGATTTACGATAGCTACGGTGTTGATCCAATCAACGCAAAAGGAAATGGCGGTGTTTATCCCCGTGCTGAGCTTCTCCCGACCTATCACCACATCGATAAAGGCTTCCCACCACGAGCAAATGCCTCCAAAGCCCCCGGCGAATGGCAACGTCTTGAAGTCACCTTCCGGACCCCGCGGTTTGACTCCGATGGGGAGAAGATTCGAGACGCATGCTTTGAGCGCGTAGTGTTGAACGGGATGCTCATCCATGAGAATCTCAGCGTTCCCTTTCCGACCGGACATGCCTGGAGGACCCAGCCGGAAGTTCCGCGTGGCCCTCTGATGCTGCAAGCTGACCACGGGCCGGTGGCATTTCGACTGGTCAAGGTTCGACCCTTGAAGGATGCTCCGAGCGAATAATGGCAAGACCTTCCACTTGAAATCGAGAGCGGCGACATCTAGGCTGCAGGACACGATCCGAATTCCTTCGTAGATCACTGGGGAGTCGCATCAATGGGCCTTGCTACCCAATCCCTCATTGTCCTGCTTGCCACATCCGGAATTCCGGTCTCTGCCGACCATCACCAAAAGGACGGGTCAGGTCCCTACGGGCAAGTTCTGTTAGCTCCGTTTGAAGATGAATTCGCCGAGATCTCCCAGCAGTCGGAGAGCGAGATCGCTGCGCTCTTGGTCGTCCCTCGATTCGAACCAACGCCGCCTGACCTGACGAATCCTTGGGTCGACGGCAGGATCGATGAAGGCGAATACGACCGACCACTCAAGATCGACTTTTCGAAAGATGAAAACCCGGGGATTTTCATTTTCTTACCCGGACGATCAGTGCCGGTTGATGATATTCAAGCCGAACTATTCGTCACTCATGACGACCAATCGCTGTACTTTGCCTTTCGGGTAGTTGATGACTTCATCGACGCCCAACCTGAAGACAGCCTCCAACCGAATTTAAACGACGGAATTGAACTTTTCATCGACGGGGATTGTACTCCCAATGATTTCCGGAATGGCCCGCTCAAAGGGCGAATCGACGCCAGCAACTATGAAGGCTTCCAGCTCTTGGTCGACGCTGCCGGCAACAAACTCACGGTGAGCCACGATTTCGATGATTCTGCTTGGAAGGCCGCGAGTCGCCAAACGGAAGACGGCTACATCATTGAGATCGAGATCCCCCTCGAATTGATTGATACGGTGGATGGCGGTGCATATCGATCGGCGTCAAGTGGTTCGCTCATCCGGATCAATGCGGTCATCAACGACAACGACGAACTAGTGAGTCGACAGACAGCCTACGGGGATGTCTGGACTCTTCCCGACCCCGGCTACCGAGGGCCATATATGAGTAGCGAGCCCGGTTGGCCCCTGGGGCTTTATTTGGAACCGGGGTCCGCCGAAGACCGCTGAGCGTGATCACTGTAACCAGATGTTGTACTGAATGATTTTCTTCAGTCTCGGCCCTACTCTTCCGCATCAGCTCCCTGGTAGAGCCCTTGAGCCTCAATGTACGCCTGGACTCCACGGGGAACCTGGTAACGGATGCTCCGACCTTCGAGAATCCGACTTCGGAGGTCGGTCGAGGAGATCTCAATCAAAGGGGAATGGACTAACTCAACCCGGGGCGTGATCCTCATTGAATCACTTAGCTGCTTGAGTGCTTTATCTGATAACTCAGGTGACCCAGGGCGACCGACGGCGATGATCGTCGCCAATTCAAGGATCTTTCCCGGCTCACGCCAGCCTGGGAGATCGGCAAGACTATCGCCACCGATGATTAAGCAGAGCTCATCATCTGGGTGTTCCCGCTGAATAGACTCAAGCGTCTCATAGGTATAGTGCGGGCCGGGCGATTTCGCTTCGCTCTCTGAAACCTCGAAGCTCGGATGCCCCGCCACCGCGATCCGCGCCATTTCGATCCGGTCCGCAATCGGTGTGAGGTTCTTCGACTTGTGGGGCGGCTGTCCAGCAACGACAAACCAGACTTGGTCAAGCTGCGCGACTTCACGGCATGACTCCGCCAGGATGAGATGTCCGAGATGAATCGGATCGAAAGTCCCCCCAAAAAGCCCTAATCGCATCGTACCGACACTCCACACCAAACTCACTGCTTCCTAATGCGCACCCGTGGTTGGGTTTGGTTATCCCACTTGCAGAGGATGTGACAGAGCAGTTGCTGTCTCTCTCTGCCACATCTCTTTGTGAAATCAGATCCTACCAGATTGATCCGGAGCAGGGTCAATCAGAATGACTTGATCGCTCAAAACCCTGGACTTCCGAGTTCTTCCGATGGAGTCCTGTTGGTACGCTGCTCCTTGAGATCGGCGGAGAGCCGAGCGATCTGGAGTTCAACCCGTTTGATCTCTCGGGCTGTCGCCGCACGATTCAGCTCCATCCAGTACCAGATCTTGAGTCCGAAGACGATCAGGAGGCTGTAGGAAAGCCCCGCGAACCATCGGAACATCGCAATGGATTCGTCGGCTCGGAAGAATCCGATGGCCGAGACGATTGAGAGCCCCACAAAAATCGTCCCCCAGAAAATGCTAAAGAAGTTCAGGAGTCCGAATCGACCCTTGAAGGTGTCGGTGATCAGATCGGGTAACGTAGGCTTGCCGAGACGGTCGAAGAGTTCAGCCTCTTCACGACTCAATGCTTCTCGGATCATCGGATCGAGGTCTTTGTCGTTAAGTTTCATCACTGTACCTCCAATAATAGGTGCTTCTTGAGTAACTGACGTGAGTGAAAGAGTCGTGTCTTGACAGTTCCTTCGGGAATCTCAAGGGCCTCGGCGATCTCTCTGATCGAGAGGCCATCGTTGTAGTACAAACTGAGCAAGGCCCGGCGGTCGGGCGTCAATTGTCGGAGCGCGGCTCGGAGCTGTGCAATCGACTCACTGGGGCCGTCTTCAAGCTCGATCGCTTTATCTTCGAGCGCCTCGGGGCGTGACAAGCTCGGATCGGCGGCGAGTCGGTCGTTAAGCTGACGTCCTCGACGCTGCGATCGGACCCAATCGACCGCACGACGTACTACAATTCGTGAGGCCCAGGCACGGAACCGCGCAGGGTCATCGAGCGACCAGAGCCGTTTCATGATCGCGACCCAGGCTTCTTGCGTAACTTCGGCAGCCGATTCAGCGGTCCCGGTAAAGCGGTAGGCCAGACCGAGGAACCGACGGTGGTAACGCTCCGCCAATTCCTCAAGCGCTCCCGAATCACCGCCCTGAGCTTTGAGCACTAGCCACTCGTCCAGGACATGTTCGAGTGTCCTCGACATCGGGCACCTCTCTTTCTTTGCAACGCTCGAAGAAGAGAGTCGGCGTGGAAGCAAATCGGTTCAGTTGATTCTCGACAACAGAGCTTACTGGAGCCTACTGGTCTCTTCGCCATCAATCGAGACCATGATAGACTGCGATCGACGCTGAGCGATTCCTCTCGATCTCGGAGTAGAACATTGGATCACCACAATCCAAGCGACTCACCTGCAGAGTTAGGTCTATCCTCCCGAACCGTGACGCTGAAACGACGGACCCTCTTACAAGCGTTGGGGGCTCTTGGGATTGGTACGGTGACCTTCCAACGCGCCGTCGCCGCCAACGTCCAGGAAGCTACAGCGGTCACCGCCGAGGAAATTGCTCAAGCCGAATGGATCGCGGGGCTGGAACTCTCCGACGAAGAACGCGAGGAGATAATCAGCTCAGTCAACAACTCACTTGATCAGTTCAAGACATTACGGGACGTTGAGGTTGGCTTCGAGATTCCACCGGCCCTCAGCTTTGTGCCGACGACCAACCTTCGACCGTCAGCACCGATCCAGCGTAACCAGGCAAGACCAGCTGAATGGCACGCCCCGACCCGCCCGGAGTCCGATGAGTCTCTCGCCTTTCTCCCGGTGACTGAACTCTCCGCGCTCCTCAGAGAACGGATGGTAACGTCCGCTGAATTAACCGAACTCTATTTGGAACGCCTAAAACGTTTTGACCCACTTCTGAAGTGTGTGGTGACCCAGACAGAGGAGGTCGCCCGTGAACAAGCAGCTCGAGCTGATGCCGAGATCGCTGCGGGCATCTATCGGGGGCCACTCCACGGAATTCCTTGGGGAGCGAAGGACCTCGTCGCCTACCCTGGCTATCCGACAACTTGGGGAGCCACGCCTTACAAGGATCAGGTGATCGATCAAAAAGCGACCGTCGCTGCACGGCTTGAAGAGGCCGGTGCAGTCTTGATTGCCAAGCTGTCGCTCGGTGCCCTCGCCCAAGGAGACCGCTGGTTTAGAGGAAGGACCCGGAGTCCTTGGGATCCGAGACGCGGTTCGAGTGGCTCGTCGGCAGGATCTGCAGCCGCCGTCGCTGGAGGTCTCGTCGGGTTTGCGATCGGTAGCGAGACCCTCGGGAGTATTGTCTCACCTTGTCGAGCTTGTGGTGCCTCTGGGTTAAGGCCGACCTTCGGCCGCGTGAGCCGCCAGGGTTGTATGCCGCTTTCCTGGTCGATGGACAAGATCGGCCCAATTGCACGGTCGATGGAGGATTGTGCCCTGGTTCTAGATGCCATTCATGGTGCTGACGGTTTGGATCCGACCGCCGTGGATCAACCGTTCCAGTGGCCTCCTCAGACCGAACTCAGCGGGCTCCGGGTCGGTTATCTGGAGGATGAGGATCGCCCCACTGGCGCTCGGGCTGACTTGGAGACACTCCGGGGCATCGGTGTCGAGCTAGTGCCGATTACATTACCCGACGATGCACGTGCCGGTGCTGTCAGGCTCATGCTCGGCGTTGAGGCAGCAACAGTCTTCGACGAACTCACTCGTGAACATATCACTGAAGGGCTCAATAGCTGGCCGACAACTTTTAGGGCTGGCCAATTCGTCCCTGCAGTAGAATACCTCAGGGCTGCTCGTGTTCGATCCATGCTCATGCAGGATATAGCCAAGTTGATGGAGTCGATTGACCTCTACGTCTCCCAGCCCTATGAGGGCCTGACACTTACCAATCTCACAGGCCATCCAACCGCCGTGCTTCCCTTCGGCTTCCGCGACATCAACGGCCGTGAAGGTCCCGGTACCGTAACCTTTACAGGTCGACTCTACGATGAATCAATACTACTGGCAGTCGCATCTGCCTTCCAACGAGCGACTGGAGATCATCTGAGACGACCACCCTTAGAAGAATTCCTCATTGAATCCCAAGAAACCGAGGAAGTCGAGTCGAACTGATCTTCATCGATCGGCGGGGCGGTGGAGAGTCGAATCATGAACAACATTCACGTCAGCAAGCCAACCGATCGTCATGCTGAATCTACTGGCTCCACTCAATCAATGCGTTGGAAGGGCTGCGGAACAACTCCGCTACGTTGGCGATCGGTCTGGAAGACTTGTCGAGTAGCACTAGAGTCTGTCCTCTTCCCAGTCGATTGCCAGATCTGTGGAGCTGAGCAGATTCCGTCGGGAGTCTGTGAGGCGTGCCGTGATGAGCTAGTCGAGTCAGATGATCGGGTCTGCCATCGTTGTGCGATGCCAATCGGGCCGCTGCTTAATCAGCAGGAAATCTGCGCTGAATGCCTTGGAAGGAGTTTTAAATTCGATGCTGTCATCGCCCTCGGACCTTACAAGGGCCCGATCCGCTCTCTCTGTCTTCGACTCAAGGATCGACACCACCAGTGGCTTGCACCGCGTCTCGCCGATCTAGTCCTAGACGCTCGTGCAGCAAGGATCAAGAAATACGAATTCGCGGGTGTCGTTCCACTTGCCTTGCACTGGATGAAGCGTCGTACCCGAGGCTACGATCAGTCTGAGGCCCTGGCGCGTCAGGTCGCTAAGCGACTCCAAGTGCCGATGATTCCGGCCTTACGACGGGTCCGTCAGACGAAGCCGCTTTACCCGATGAGCAGGACGGACCGGAATCTTGCAGTCAAAAATGCATTTGCAGTAAATAAACGTTGGATCCCTCGATTGCAAGGCAAGGCTGTGTTGCTCGTTGACGATATCTTAACCACCGGAGCAACATGTAATGCAGCGAGCCAAACTCTCAAGAAGGCTGGAGTGAAGACCATTATTGTCCTTGTAATCGGTCGAGCCGGAGACCGCCCACGATGACTCGGAATTCGACCGATGGTCATGATCAAGCCCTCCTGAGGATTGGAACTCGAGGGAGCCGTCTCGCACGTTGGCAGGCCGAATGGGTCGCAGAGCAACTCCGAGGTCTGCACAAAGGACTCAAGGTCGAGCTAATTGAGATCAGGACACGTGGTGACCGCGATCGAAATTCGCCATTAGCGTCGATCGCTGGAGGGACCGGGCTCTTCACGAAAGAGATTCAGCGTGCCTTGCTTGATCAAACCGTTGACCTTGCGGTCCATAGTCTCAAGGATCTACCGACGAAGGGACCAGAGGGTCTCATCCTCGCTGCGGTACCTGTTCGTGAAGCCGTTGCTGATGTGCTGATCGCGCCAATCCATCGGATGCTCGAAGCGCTCCCGACCGGATCGCGAATCGGGACCGGTTCTTTGCGACGACAAGCCCAGCTCCGCCACCTCCGCCCTGATCTCGAAGTCGTCGGGATCCGTGGAAATCTGGAAACACGACTCGACAAAGCGAAGAGTGGCGAATGCGATGGAGTGATCCTTGCTGAAGCTGGCCTGAGGCGCCTTGGACTTGACGCTGAAATCACTGAGCTACTCAATCCTCCGGGCTTTCTCCCGGCGGTCGGACAAGGTGCGCTCGGTATCGAATGCCGAGCCGATGATGAGACAACGCAACAATTGCTAAAGATTCTTGATGACGCCCCAACTCACCGAGCGGTGCTTGCCGAGCGTAGCTGTCTTGCGGCCGTTGAAGCCGGTTGCATGCTCCCAATGGCGGGCTGGGCACGCGACCATCAAGACACGGAGTCTGGAAAGCTGGTGATTGATGCCGTCGTTCTTGATCCCGGAGGGACGACGAAATTATCAGTCAAGGAAGTCGGCTTGCAAACTGATCCTGAAGGCTTGGGCAAGATTGCCGCGGGGCGCCTTCTTGCGCAGGGGGCAGCTGAGTTACTCCGTCGCTCGAATTGAAACCAAGGCGATTTCCGCCTTTCCCACATCGACCTCCGCATCAACTTCAAGGAACGTCGGACGAAACTACAACGGTGCTGCATGATGAGATCTCGGCCAGACCAAGTAGAACCGCAAGACCAACCGTTCGCTCCAATCTTGTTTGATGCCGAGCACCAGCCGATTCAGACGATTGAAGCGTGGGAGCGTCGACGGAAGGAACTAGAAGCAGCCTGGCGATTGTTCTTGGGTAAAATACCCGTACCCGAGCAGCCAGCATCCATCGAAGAACTGGATTCAGAACGTGTAGCTCCGATTACTCCGAGCGATTATCCGGTGGTTCGGACGAAGATCCGGATTGCAGTGGAGCCCGATCGATTCATCGGGGGATACTTACTACGCCCCGAAGATCCGGCAACGGCAGGACAGCGACCCGGAGTTGTCGTACTCCATTCAACTGTGGACTACACGATCAGGCAGCCTGCCGGACTGGAAGGTCCGACGGAGAAGCACATCGGACTCCACTTGGCGCGTCGTGGATATGTATGTATTTGCCCACGCTGCTTTCTCTGGGAAGAAGGAGGACCCGGAGAATATCTGGACGCAGTCGAGTGGCTTAGGGATCGCTATCCTGGAGCAACCGGTACTGAACTGATGCGGTTCGATGCACAACGTGCGCTCGAGGCGGTTGCCCGTGAACCCGATGTCGATTCCGATCGGCTCGGGGCCATCGGTCATTCCCTCGGTGGCAAAGAAGTCCTATTCCTCGCTGCGTTTGATGATCGGGTCCGCGCGACGGTCTCGAGTGAAGGGGGGATTGGCGTTACGTTCTCGAACTGGGATGCTCCGTGGTATCACGGTCCAGCAATCCGGGAGCCTGGATTTGCACTCGATCACGCTCAGATTCTCGCGCTGATCGCTCCCCGTTCTTTCCTACTTATCGGTGGTGACTCGGCTGACGGTGCCCGCAGTGAGCCGTACATCGACACCTGCCAGCCACTCTGGGGGCTTTACAATAGACCTGGCTCTCTCGGATTTTACAACCACCGACAGGGCCACTCCTTTCCTCGTGAAGCACAGGAGGCGGCCTACACCTGGCTGGACCGATTCTTGATGCGTCTTTGAATCTCAGAGAACTTGTTGAACTGCTTCTTCGAAGACCCCAAGAAGCTGTGGAAGGCAGTGGTCAAGGCTGTACTGCTCTTGGATCATTTTTTGACCGGCAGGGCCAACGTGGGCATAGCGATCGGGATGGTCGAGTACTGACTCCGCGAGGTCAGTCATTTGGTCAAGATCGAAGAAATCGGCGAGCAACCCGTTCTCGTGATGGCGGATCATCTCGCAGACTGGTTCCGTGTTCGATGCTAACACCGTTGCTCCACACGCCAACGCGTTCATGAGAGACCAAGAGAGTACGAACGGTACCGTCAGGTAAAAGTGGAGGTCGCTGAGGCTAAAGAGTCGCGCAAGTTCAATTGGTGGAACCAGTCCCACAAAATGGAATCGAGAGAGGTCGTATTGATCCTGGGAGAGCACCCACTCCTTAAAGGAATCCTGACCTATTACGTTCTGATCGCCGCCGTAGCAGATCCGATCCTGCCCCGCGATCACGAAGACAACGTCGTGGCGTCGGTCACAAAGCCGCTTCGCAACCTTCATGAAAATGTCGAACCCTCGCATCGACTCCATCCCTCGAGTCGCGTAGGTCACCACTTTCTTGCCACCAGGGATCTGATGTCCTGCGATGGTTCGATCTCGGACGTCTGTGGGATGCCAGATGGTCGTGTCGACGCCATCGAAGACCACCTTGATCTTGTCATGATAGCGGCTTGGGAATCGGTCGCGTTGCCAGGTGGTCGGACTATATCCGAGGTTGCAGTTCTCGAGGTCGAGCACCAGCATGGCATTCCTTGCCATCGCCCGCAGTCGATTCTGTTCGCTGGAGGGAAAATCAGGTCGAAAATCCATGTCTGAGTTTACCAAATGATAATAATATTCAAAGTAGTTAAGTATGGGTGTATTTCCATAAAGCTCACGAAGGAAGAGTGTCGAGCCAAAGCCAGAATGCCCAACAATCAAATCAGGTCGTATGTCGGGCCGCGTCTTCAAGGTCTGAAAGACGGCGTCGGTATGCCAGATCGCGTTCTCAAACGTCCGGCTACAGTAGTGATTCTTGACAGTCGCACCACCCTGCGTTGTGTACTGTATACACTCGATGCCGTTGACATTCCCTGCCGGTCGTTCTGAGATGAATGTACAGCGATCACCTCGATGGCTGACCAAGTGTGAGGCTATATGACCAAACTGTGCAGGGAAGTTGCGATGGACAAAGAGGATGTGCATGGCGGATTCAATTGCCCTAACGGTACAAGGGAAGGGCGACTGTGGTGCTGTTCCCTGATCAATCCTGGAGGAGTCGGGCAATCGCGTCCAGCAATCGAGCTTCAACTAGCGGGCTCACGTTCGAGGCCCGCTCGCTTGGTTCGTAGCCGCCTTGGTAGTACGAATGAGCAGTGCAAATATACCCGGGAGCATAGTCACCATAGGCCGCCATCGCGACGAAGAGATCAGGGCGAAATGCTTGGGCGGCCAATTGATACTCAACAAAGAGTTCACCAGGGAGGTGAAGAACGCGTGCCTGTCCGAGGCTTAGGCAGGTAACCGGGATCGTGTCACCATCTAAGCAACGACGAAGCCAGGTCAGTTTGCGTGCAGCAGTGATCCGTTCTGTAATTGCTCGCGATTCATCGCGGAGTGTCGATTCGAGTGCGTCGAGTGTGAGATGATGCGCCGGGGGTAATGCTACAGGGATGAGATTCCAGCCCAGATCTGTTGGTGTAAGTGGAGTCCGTGACACCATCGCTTCTTCCCAGGCGATCGACATTCCTTCCGCGACGTGATCCGCGAGCACGGCACGATTCGCAGGCGACCCATCGTTCCACTTCCCTGCCCCGATATTTCCGCCTGCACCATCAAAATGAAGATGACGGACTCCGGTCTCGGCCTCACGTTTATTGCGTGCGAGCCCAGGAAAGTCACAGCTCGCGAGTCCAGTGCGATAATAGCTCTGTGGATGACAAGCATAATAGGTCAGCGCGACGACGGGCTGATCCTCATGGAAGAGTGCGATGAGCTTGACCATGGGGTCGATTGTTCCAGCAGGCTCGGCGCGGATTTCGGGATCCCTACATGCTGTGTAGCGGACGACACGGACTTTACCATCTTCTCCGAGGATTCGACGGGTCGATGCAACTTGCTTTACCAATCCGTTTCCGACACCAATCTGGGTGACCGGGACTGCTTCCGCTTTTGCGATTGAGGCGGCTTCGGCTGCTCGCTTGATCACATTCCGAGCAAAATCGGTGTCAAAGTAAGCCTCTTTGGGGTCGATTCCATAATCGATCAGCGTTTCGGCAGTCCCAAAATTACAGGTTGGTGCGTCGTGCTGGTGTAAGGCATGGATTGCGATCCGCTCGACGCTCGTCCCGACCGACGCCGCTATCGCCTCCTTGAACGCCGTCTGACCTCCACCACCGACACCAATCCAATCAATGGCGACGATCACGATGGGACCGTCGGGTACATCGAAGACAATTCCCTTACAGTGGAGTGGGTCTTGGATCCCGTTCGTTGGGTCGTAGGCCATAGGCGTCCCAATCGGGGGGGAGGCGTCAATGTCGAAAGTGCCAACCTTGACCACTTCCTCCGCCTGAGCAACCGTTCCGATTAGGAATAACAGAGCGAAGAGAATCCGGGTCATCGTTGGTGCTCCTTGATTTCGTCTCGTCGTTCTCAACTGATCTGAATATCGCCGTTCACTCGTTGCTTTAGGTGGTACTGCTGGACGGTCTTGATCGCGCGGAGCATCGCAGTTGGATCGATTGCGTGAACATTGATTGGATCGCCGACGCCCTGGAGGAGGGTAATGGTCAGTCTCCCTCCGAGGTGCTGTCGGAACTCCTCGAGACCCTGGAGCAATTCAGTACCGTCATCAAGTGCGGGGTGATCCAGTTGGAATCCGAGTCGGGATAAGCAATCGAGGACCCGTCCTGCATCCTCCGCAGGGAATCCATGGATCATGGAGGAGTAAACAGAATCGATCGCCACTCCGATTGCGACTGCTTCACCATGCCGGACTTCAAAATTGGTTAAGGGTTCCAGCTTGTGGGCTGACCAGTGGCCGAAATCAAGAGGCCGGGCTTCGAGGGCTTCAAAGGGGTCTCCGCCTTTGGTGATGTGATCAAGGTGCATCTGGACCGACGCTCGGAGGATCGGACGCGCGGCATCCATTTCGCGTCGACGGATTCGATCTGCAACCTGGCAAAGCTCTTCGAAAATATAAGGGTTTTTTAGGAGTGACACTTTGACTGATTCAGAGAATCCAGCGACGAAATCGCGGTCGGAGAGGGTCGTGAGGAGTGCCTCATCGTTAATCACCGCCCAAGGGACGGCAAACGTACCGAGCCAGTTCTTTTTACCAAAAAAATTGATGGCGTTTTTGACGCCGACACCCGAGTCACCTTGTGCCAGGGTCGTTGTCGGGAGTCGGACGAGCCGGATTCCTCGGTGTGCCGTCGCCGCGGCAAACCCGACTGCATCAAGAACGGCTCCGCCACCGATGACGACCATATAGCTCCGACGGTCAAGATCGGCGGCGTTGATTGCTTCGAGTATCCGCTCAATGGTCCGAAAGTCGTTCTTGATCTCCTCACCACCCGGAACAAGCTCGATCGATTCAGCTGGTTCGATGCGACCTCGGGAACGCTCAATCAGGCCGACTAAGCGATCTAAGAGCGAAGGATTGGCCTCGACAATGCAGTCGTCGAGCCAGAATTGTACCCGAGGGGGACGATCCCCTGACGGCTCCAAAGACTCGATGAGGACCTCGGAATCATCACCAAGGACGTCATCGGTAAACAAAAGACGATGCATAAATGGAGCATGAAACGTCGTGACGATACCGTGATCCTGATTAGCACGGCTCATCGACGCTCGACGACTACCATCCAAACTGTCAGAGTTCGAGGGACGCACGGGGGAGTTTCAAGGATGGAGGGGCGATATGCGAATGGAAGTTTTCGCGAAGGATCAACACAGATTATAAGAGCCGTCCCGTATTAATGGTCAAGAGTTTGGCGCTCATTCATGAGATCGTTCTGGATTTGCCTTCCGAGCACTGCTTGTTGTTCGTCTCGCAAACCGAGACCAGGGCGCGTGGTCGGTCACACAGAGTGTTCATTGCATTGGGGGGCAGAGAACGGGGCTATTCGTTCTTATGCTCTGGTGTCATGCAATTCATTTCAAGTAGCGGCAGATGTTGATTTTGGACAACACAGTCTAGAGTCTCCCCTTCCACTTTATTCCGTGTGCCACCGCTGGACTAGTATACTACGGCCCGGTAGTTGGGCAGCTCCCGTGCACATCAGAAATCAGCCTCTTTTCTTTCTCCCTGGAGTTGAGAACGATGAAGTGTTTCTTCACGTTGATGATATCGACATCGGTTCTGCTTGGCGTCATGACCGATTGCCGTGGTTCGACTATCCCCGTTTCATTAAGTGGCCTCACGAACGCAAACCTGCGTTCATTCAGCAACGGTGCAAACTATCCGATCGCCCCAACAACGCTCGACGTCGGGGGTGTCTCGTTCGAACTCGTTCCAAACGGTGCGACTCCCAACAGCCTAGGAATTATCTTCACACCAAACGGAAATTCAGAGTTTACAATTAATACCGATATTTTCGGTGCAACGACAATCTATACGTTAATTAACTCTGCTTTTGGTCAGTTTGGGGCCACCAATGGTCGGATTGAGTTCGTTGGAGACGACGACGCTTTCGTGAGCTTCGATCTCATCCAGGGCGATAACATCCGTGACCATTTTAACGGTGGCTTTAATAACCTGATCAACGACCCGGCAATCGTGACTGAAAACTTCGGTGGCAACGTTCGGCTCGACCGCCAGACCTTTATCCTCCCGCCAACCTTCCGCGACGAAACCTTGACCGAGATCCGATTTATTGGGACCAATGCCGGCAATCCGCAGGGGCGAGCATTTCTCGCAGGAATTTCTGTTGCCGTTATCCCTGAGCCTTCCGGCTTGATTCTCTCGGCCAGTGGTCTCGGCCTGGTGTTTGTTGGGCTCTATCGTGCCCGACACCGACGTCTCAGTTGATCGAGTTCCCGAAGCAAGTCTGCAAGAACCCGCCAGCGCATCTTAGCTTGGATACGCTGGCGGGAGTCCGACGGAGGGTAGCCTAAAATTGGCTTACTGCAATCCACCATTCGTACTGAACGGCATAGGAGGAGAGATTCCAAGTGCATCAAAAAGAGCATTGACTTGTGACTCGCCTGACTTGCCAGTAAGGACGACCGAAGAGAGTCCTCCTAATCCACCTCCTAATCCAAATCTGTTGTCCATGATCAAACCTTTCGCTACCAACAATGATATCCTGAGCTGTGCATGCGACTCGGATTGATCCCCGACCAGTGCCACGTGGATTGCCGTTAATCCCTTGAGTTCCTTCCGTAGTTGTGCCAATCCGGATTCGGCTTCTTCAAAGCTACCCGAGAAATCTTCGAGCCGGGCGACCATCCGCTCTTTGATTTGCCGTATGAAGAGGCTCAGCTCTGTGGATGTCTCAGATGTTTCATTCTCGGTGTGCAAATCGAGCGCTTCGACTCGTTTCCAGGCATCGATCACGGCTTGTATTTCGATTGCCTCAGACGCCTTTTCGATAAACTTCGCCTCCACTGCGGCAATCGTTTCAGTCAGAAACTGATCGTTGGCTTCCTCGACCGGTTGGAGGATCGAGTCAGGGTTCGAAGGGTCGTTAATACCGACTTGCGCATCGTTCAAATCCGCCGGTGGTGGCTGACCTCCAGGATTCTGTGACTCTTCTAACTCAGATTTGAGGCGATCGATTTCGTTTTGAAGCTCGTTGATCCGGGCTTGTTCTCTGGTCTCAATAACCACGAGATTGTCGTTCTCGAACCGATAGGCCAGGTTGGAACTCCCTCTGATCGCATATCGAAGAGCGACCTTTACTCCCTCAACGGATTCCACCCCTCCTACGCTGATTGGACTTCCCAACGGTCGGTTTAACTCGTCAATGGTGTCCAGTTCTGCAACAATCTTGACATTACCCGCTTTTTCGATTCGTCGCAGTGCTTCGTTTAACGTGACATCGGCCCCGGCGCTCACGGACGAAGCCGGACGACTCGGAAGTGATCCACCTCCTAGTCCTCCTCTTTCAAACTGCACACCTTTAGGCTGTTCTGGAGCACTAGCACCAAGGCCTTCACCGCCGCCGAATTGGGCGGAGGCAGTCATCACCATACCGAGGGCAACCGTACCGGCCATCACGAGGCCAGCAACAGCGAATTTGATAGAGGTCGATGCCACTGTTGAGACTCCTGATTCTGCAAGTGCAAGCAGCGCTGCCGGAACTGCTCCGGAAGCAACAGTACTGGTTCGACAAGCGGTCAACGCGAAAGATCGAAGAGAGGCCGCTAGGGATGCTGGGACCGCCTTTGCCGATTCGAGCTGAACCAAGCTGATTACGGCGCCGACCGATAAGGAAAGACCTCGGCGTTCCAATCGATCGCCCAGAAGTCGACGAGCTCTGGAGAGCCGACCTCGCACTGTCCCGACCGGCCAACCGAGCTCATCGGCCGCTTGGTCGCTGGAATACCCTTCGAAGTAGCAGAGGAGGATCGGAAGGCGATAACGGTCTGGGAGCTTGCCGATCTCATCGAGTACGGATCCACGGATCTCTGAACGCTCGGCGGATTCAGCGGGATTGTGAGGCGCGACCGGCTCGGCGTTCTTTTCCTGAGTCAGCGACTTTAGCCGGTTGGATCGTGCGAGGGATCGCCTTGCCACTCGGCGTGCCACTGAGAACAACCAAGGAGCAAGGGATCCTCGAAGTCGGATCGAGTCTCTGCGTTGGATCAATGCTAGAAAGGTTGCTTGGAACGCGTCCTCGGCAAGGCTTCGATCCACGATGAGTCCTCGGCAGACCGCCCAGACCATAGAGCCATGTCGCTCCAAGAGTGCTTCGAAAGCGGAATCGGCACCGGGGCGACCACACGCGATCCCCTCCAACAGTTCCGCATCCGGAGCACCTCCGGCAGTGCCCGAACCGAAAAGCACCTGAACCGAGTCGACAACTGTTCCTTCCCGAGATCCCCTCATCGATTGCCTCTCTGCGGTTTCAAGGAGGATGATCCTCTGACTTGAAGATGCGCGAACCTTCGAATTCGATACAAGATTCTCTGAGATTGGCGCAATTAGGGGCTACCAAGCTTCGAATCGAAGGTTCAACCACTCGATGAATCGAACTGGTTGGGTTCCTTACCAGATCCAGATGATCTGGACGAGGGAGAGGACACACGGCCAACTTGGGTTTGAGTGAGTCTGCTGAATCACCTTCGATGGCAAGTTCGCCGCGTCCGATTTTGATCCACCGGATCGATGAAGCGGGAGTCCGAGGATCCGGGCCTTCAGAGCTTTGTTGTCAGCAATCACTGTGGTGGCCTATCGTGTCATCACAAACACCGAGCCCAGAGGAATCGCCGACGTTGAGTTGACGCGAGCGGGGCTATTTGGTCGAACGCCTTAGCTGAGTCCCATCGTGAGCCGAGTGATAGTTATGTTGCCCTTGAAACAGAGGTCAAGATCCATACCAGGGACTTTGGGCCGGACCCGGTAGTCACCGGACCATCGGTGCTCTGTACCGTTCCTATCGAAGGGAATTGGAAGTGGCGTGGGGTCGAGTGCACAAAAAGCGATCTGAGGCTCGGGTGACTCAGCACCGAGGATCGGGAAGTTCACACTCCAAAATGAACCAGGGCCGGGTGAGCGTGGAATCAAAAGATCCAGCACTTCTCTCGCCCAATGGACTGGACGCTTCCAGTCGATCGCAGACTTATCAAGGCAGTCGTGGGAGAGAGCGATCCCGGGGGTACCGTGCAACACTCCTTCACGGACGGCAGCGACGGTCCCTGAAGCGAGACTATTGTGGAGTCCCAGGTTCTCACCGGCATTGATCCCCGAAAGCACCAGCGCAGTATCGGGAGCGATCACGCTAAGCCCAACTCGGACGCAATCGGCTGGCGTGCCAGCTACCACATAGCTCCCGTCAGGCCGCTCGTGGACCTGGAAGGGTCGATCCCAGGTGAATTGGTGGCTACACCCCGACAGCACTTCTGCCGGGGCAACGACAACAGGATCACCAAACATCCGCGCAGCTTCAGCGAGTGCCCAGATGCCACCCGCATCGATCCCATCGTCATTGGTTACAAGAATCTTCATTGAACCTGCTTTTCTCAATCAAAGAGCAGTTGCGTCGATATGCGCAACGGCAATCAACGTGTGTCCGACGCCAAGGCCTGGCTGGCTCGACTGCTCCAATCTCCGGAGACACTCCGCCAGCAGTGGCTCCAACACGCTTGCCCGAGTCTGGGGATCGGAGCAGACTCCTACCTCTTCGAGTTTCGCCACCAGAGAAGTAGCAGGATCCATCAATTCACTCGCTGGTAATCGATCTAAACCGATCGACTCGCCAATGTTCTCCGCTGTCCGTTTGATCAACTGGTTCCACGCCGTACCGAACTCATCGAAGAACCGAAGCACCTCCACAGGGGCGTCCCCTTCGATGTTCGGGAAGATCATCTCGGAGAGATCAGTTTCCGATTCGGGGTCGATGAGGCGATTGATCAAGTTCCGAAATTCGGGAATCTCTTGATTGAAGGCCAAGGTTGCGGTGTGTCGTCCGACACTTACTGAGCGGTCGTGATAGTCGATCTGGCAGAGGGGACTCCCTACAGCCTCAACACTTTCACGGACGACGGACTCCAGATCTTCTGCCCCGTAAAACGTCATCGGTGTCGGCGCACTTGTTTCCGACGCAGCGAAGAAACTCATATTGTAGTCCCAACGCGTCTCGTGCCAGTGTGGTGTCCACTCAATTGAGTACCGGCCGAGCACATCGATAATCACCGCAGCACGCTGCTTTTGTTCTACGATTGAACCGAAAATCGTTCGGAGGGACTCCGCCATCTCTTCTCGAGTGAGGTGAGAATAAGGAACACCGCACGAGAGATAGAGATCGAAGGGTTCGTCGGGAATATCGGTCCGTATATCACCGAACCGAAATTCGACCTCGGGACGATCCTTGTAGAGATCATTCGCAGTTTCAACCATCGACTCACTCGCGTCGAGACCAACGTATTGGATCTCCTTGATTTCATCATCGGTCGCCTCGGCGAGCAGTCGATATCCATCACCGGTCCCACACCCGAGGTCCATTACACGAACCGTCGACTGTTCTGATTCGTTACCGATGGACCAGTCAATCGCTTTCTTATAAACCGAGCGCGAAAAAGGTTCTTCCCAGTGAACTTTCACACCATCGCGGCGATTCTTCGAGAGGTAATGGTCGACACCATTCGAATAGACGGCCTTTGATGCCTTCGCAACATGATCGATCATTGAAAAAACCTTGGGTTTAGTCAGCCCCCCAATGATGTGACTTATGGGACGAAAAGTACCATGTCGGATCAAGTAGATCGAACGAAAAGGGGCGTAGGTGTTTCTGAAGCTCGGTTTGCGACGCAGCGTCCGGCGTGTACCGGACCTGTCGTGCTAGGAATAACTGCCGAGGAAAGCGGCCGAGAGGCGGGCAGTCGTCATCCTCTTTCTTGCCACGGAGGATGACTAGGAAGTTAGGACCGAGCCGTTCGATCAAAGCGAATCTATTATCCCCTGCACGTTCGTCGCTGCAAGCAGTTTGTTTTCGATCAAGAGTAATCCCACGTCGTAAACGTTTTCGGAGACCCGTTTCGACCTTTCGATCCATCACTAAAGTTCAAGTCTTTGGAAATGGCACTAGCATCATCGCAAGATGATGAATAGGCTGGCACGTTTAACAGTCGTTCACCAATCGGGAGAATTGGTAATGTCCTGCTGCCTTCGGCTATCTCTCTTCGTGATCTTGATCGTTTCCTCGAAGCTCTTGTTTGCCCGGACTTCTTACGCTGCGTCCGGAGTTGTCCAACCCGAAGCAACTCTTGAAAAGGTCTGGTCCGATGGAACCTTCACGGAAGGGGGTGCATTGGACGAGCGCGGTGGAATTCTCTTCTCGGACATCGGCAACCGGATCCTCCGATTCGATCCGACAACCGGTCAGACGACCACGTTTCGGGAGCCGAGTGGGCGTGCCAACGGCCTGATCTTCACATCTGGCGGCCGACTGATCGCCGCAGAAGGAGCAAAAACGGGAGGCAATCGCCGAGTCTCGATCACAGGTCTAGACGGTATCGTGAGGACACTTGTCGACTCCATCGGCGGGAAACGGTTCAATAGCCCGAATGATGTCGCAGTCGATGGACGCGGCCGCATTTACTTCACAGACCCACGTTATCGCGGTGACGAACCTAGGGAGCTGGATCAGGAGTCGGTCTATCGGATCGACCCTGACGGTACTGTCCACCGATTAGAAACACCCGCGTTGAAACCCAATGGCCTTGTCGTCTCGCCAGATGGCCAAACACTCTTCGTGGCGGACATCGGTCCCGAGCGGAACGCACTGTTCCGGCTCGATCTGGATACCGAAACGGGTACGGTCTCCAACCCACGCAAAATCAAGGATTTCGGGAACGGGAGAGGAATCGACGGAATGACGATCACCACAGATGGACTCGTTGTTGCGGCTGCTGGTGCTGGTAGTCTCGGCGGGGTCTACATCTATAAGCCTGATGGCACACCGATCGACTTTATTCAGATCCCTGAGACCCCGACCAACGTGGAATTCGGCGGACCACAGCGTGCGACGCTCTACATCACTGCTGGCGTCAGCCTCTATCGGATCGAAACGACCCTCGAGGGCTACCAACTCTGGCCTCAATAACAATGATGGATGAATAAGCCGACTCTCTGAGCATAGAGTATGATTGAATCGTGTTCGCACGGTACTAAATCTGTACGCGCCTGGAGCTCAGGCACCAAATAAAGAAATCAACTATGTGCAGAGCGGTTCGATGACACTTCGCATACGTGCATCGACTCTGGAGCAATGCTCCGGGGCGAACCATCGGGGCATCACCTGAGTCAGTCTCGATACACACTGAGCAGATTTTCGCTGTCAAGCATATTCAAAAAAATCGACTTGGAGAATCAGGAATTTGCAACTATAATCAGTGGATGTCGACTTCCCTGGCAGGATCGCCTAGAGCCATGAGTGCATCGATTGAAAATTACAATCCGCCGGAATCACTCCCTTCGAGACTCCGACGGAACCTTGTCACGGTGGATCCACCGAGACGACTTTAGCGTGGAACGGACGCGAGATCGGAACGTGCCGCGATCACGGAGCGATTGGAGTGCAGATTCCGTCCGATTCCCTGGACCAACCCGAGGGAGATGCATCCCCTTCGTTCGGCAGGGTTGGTCCTTCAACTACTCTTAGCAGCAACACCTGACTCAGCAGCGAGCCAGCGTTTTACTGCTTTCTTTCACATTTTAATGTCCGCGCCTGACATTGCTCCCGTACATCGACCCTTTTCTCGAATGCATGACGGTCGACCCGTTGACCTCATGTGTTGAACCCACCCGAGTGCCGCCAACCAAGCAGAGGAGAGTGCCCCGTGAGCATGGGTGAAAGCGCTTACGACCGTATCAACGACTACGGTGCCGTCAAGATCGGGCTCGCCTCCCCGTACGACATCCGAAGTTGGTCCTTCGGCGAAGTCAAGAAGCCGGAAACGATCAACTACCGAACCTACCGCCCTGAAAAAGATGGTCTCTTCTGCGAACGAATCTTTGGCCCCGAGAAAGACTGGGAATGCGCCTGCGGCAAGTACCGAGGAATGAAGTATAAGGGGATGATCTGCGATCGCTGCGGCGTCAAGGTCACCCACAGCCGGGTCCGTCGGAAACGAATGGGCCATATTGAGCTGGCTGCTCCTGTAGTTCATATCTGGTTCTTCAAGGCGATGCCGAGCCGCCTCGGGACGCTTCTCGACATGAAGACTAGTAGCCTTGAGCGAATCATTTACTTTCAAGATTATGTGATTGTCGACCCCGGAGATACACCGCTCAAAGAACGACAACTTCTTACTGAGGAAGAGTTTAAGAAGCATAGTAGCGATTACGGTGACACCTTCGAAGCGGATATGGGAGCCGAGGCGGTTCGGAAACTTTTGCTCCGGCTTGATCTCGTTGAGCTTTCCAAACAGCTCCGACAAGAACTCGTCGACACCAATAGTCGCCAGAAGATTAAAGACCTGACCAAGCGTCTGAAGGTGGTTGAAAGCCTCCGCGATAGTGATAATCGGCCCGAGTGGATGGTCCTTGAGTGCATCCCAGTGATCCCTCCCGATCTCCGACCTCTCGTGCTCCTTGATTCTGGTAACTTCGCGACCAGCGACTTGAACGATCTCTATCGACGGATCATCAACCGTAATAATCGCTTGAAGAAGCTGGTCGACTTGAATGCGCCGGAAGTGATTATCCGGAACGAGAAGCGGATGCTTCAACAGGCGGTCGACGCGCTCTTTGACAACAACCGCTGCAAGCGACCAGTGCTCGGTTCGTCAAACCGACCGCTGAAGTCGTTGACCGACATGATCAAAGGGAAGCAAGGCCGGTTCCGTGAGAATCTCCTCGGCAAACGAGTCGACTACTCGGCACGATCCGTGATCGTCGTCGGTCCGGAGTTGAAGCTTCACCAAACTGGACTGCCGAAGAAGATCGCTCTGGAACTCTTCCAGCCGTTCATCATTCGACGACTCAAAGAGTTAATGTTGGCCGATACGATTAAAGCGGCCAAAAAGATGCTCGAACGCCGGAGTGAAGAAGTCTGGGACATCCTTGAAGAGGTGATCCAGAACCATCCGGTCCTGCTGAACCGGGCGCCAACGTTGCACCGGATGGGAATCCAGGCATTCGAGCCGGTTCTCGTCGAAGGAAACGCGATCCGTGTTCACCCCTTGGTCTGCAAAGGGTTCAACGCCGACTTTGACGGCGACCAGATGGCGGTTCACCTTCCGCTCTCGATCGAGGCACAGGTCGAAGCGATGACGTTGATGATGTCAACGAACAACATCTTTAGTCCAGCGAACGGAAGCCCGATCATTAGCCCGACCCAGGACATTGTGATGGGCTGCTACTATCTAACCGTCCACCGTCCCGGTGAGGCAGGGGAATATTACAAGGACGATTCTGGACAAGAGTACAGTGTGTTTGCGTCCCCGACCGAAGTCTTCCAGGCATTTAGCCAGAGAAAGATCGGACAGCACGCCCGGATCAAGATGCGGCTCCCCGCACACAAGAAGCTAAAAGGTGAGGGAGAGAAAGAATTCACACCTGGAATGATTGTCACCACGACAATCGGTCGAGTGATCTTCAATGATATCCTTCACGCCAAGATGCCGTACTACAACATGGCGTTAGGTCAGAAGCAGTTGCAGATGATCATCGCCGACTGCTACAACCTCCTCGGCCGTCGTGAAACGATCGCCTTGCTGGACAACATGAAGAATCTCGGGTTCCGCGAGTCGACGCGATCCGGGCTCTCCTTCGCCACCGACGATCTCAAGACTCCCGAAGCAAAGCAGAAGATCCTCGACGACGCTGAGAAAGAGGTTGTGAAGACTAACAAGCTTTACCAGCGTGGGATCATCACTGAGCTGGAACGCTATAACAAGGTCCTCGATGCTTGGACCTCCGCCGGTGAGCAGATTACTCAACAGATGATGGCCGAACTCAAGAATGATGTCCGAAACGGTGAGGTTTATCTCAATCCGATCTTCCTGATGGCCGACTCCGGTGCCCGTGGTGGTGTCCAGCAGATCCGACAGCTTGCGGGGATGCGGGGCCTGATGGCGAAACCATCGGGTAAGATCATTGAGACGCCGATTAAGGCGAACTTCCGAGAAGGCCTTTCCGTGCTCGAGTACTTTAGCTCGACGCACGGTGCACGGAAGGGACTGGCTGACACAGCGCTTAAGACGGCCGACTCCGGTTACCTCACTCGAAAGCTCGCCGACGTCGCCCAGAACGTTGTGATCACGATGCATGACTGTGGCACCACTCAAGGTGTCACGAAGGGAACAATCTACAAGGGGACGTCAGAAAAGGTCGAAGTTTCGATCGGCCAGTCGGTCAGAGGTCGGGTCAGCCGCGTCAATATTGTTAACCCAATCACCGATGACGTGGTGGTCCGCGAGAACGAGATGATCACTGTCGAGGCTGCTTCCAAGCTCGAAGAAATGGGTGTCGAGAAGATCCAGGTCCGCAGCCCGATGACATGCGAGGCTTCGCTTGGGATCTGCCAACTCTGCTACGGGATGGATCTTGCGACTGGCCAACTCGTCGAGCAAGGGATGGCCGTCGGCATCATCGCTGCCCAATCAATCGGTGAGCCAGGTACTCAGCTCACAATGCGGACATTCCACGTCGGTGGTACCGCAACCACCGGTCTCCAAGACAAGGATCTCAAGTCCAAGCGTGAGGGGATCGTCAAGCTCGTTGGGATCAATGTCGTGGTCAACGAGGAAGGGAAACGGGTCGCCCTCTCACGGAACGGTGAAGTCCAAATTCTCGATCCGAAGGGGCGCGAATTGGAGAAGTACGACATCCCCGACGGCTCTGAAATGAACGTCGAGGATGGTCAGCACATTACACGAGGAACCCTCCTCTGCGAATGGGACCCGCACAACATCCCGATTCTCGCCGAGGTCGGCGGTAAAGTCCGGTTCGAAGACATTATTGAGGGGGACACACTCCGGACGGAAACCGATCCGCGGACCGGTTACAATCGCCGGACGATCATGGAACACAAGGGTGACCTTCACCCGCAGATCATCGTGGAGGATGACGAGGGCAAGATTCTTGACTTCTACCACATTCCGGAGCGAGCCGGTATCGAAGTTGATGAAGGAAAGGTCATCAAAGCCGGCTCCGTGTTGGCGAAGACGCCTCGAGAAGCCCGTCGAACGATGGACATCACCGGTGGTCTCCCACGGGTCACGGAACTCTTCGAAGCCCGACGTCCGAAAGAGCCAGCCGTGATCGCGGAAGTCGACGGTAAGGTCGAGATTCTGGAAGAGAAACGTCGTGGTAAGCGTGTGGTGATGGTCCGCAACGAAGCAGGGATCGAACGGGAACACCACGTCCCCCATGGGAAGCAGATGCGCGTTCACACGGGTGGCCGCGTTCGTGCGGGTGACCCGTTGGTCGAAGGACCTCTGGTGCCGCACGATATGCTCAGAATCTCCGGTGAAGAGGCGGTTCACCACTACCTCCTTCGTGAGATCCAAAACGTCTATCGCGCCCAACGGGTCCAGATCGATGACAAGCACCTTGAGATCATCGTCGCCCAGATGCTCCGGAAGGTGAAGATTGAGTCGGTCGGTGACACCACACTCCTTCCTGGCTCGGTGGTCGACAAGTTCGAGTTCCGCCGACAGAACCAGGAGCTTCTTTCCTGCGTGAAGGTCAAGCATCCGGGTGATACCGACTTCCGCACGGGCGACATCGTCCCTCGCGACCACTTCGAGCGCGAGAACATGCGGGTCGAGGAGGAAGGGAACGAAAAGGCGGAATGGACACGACCCAAGCCCGCCGCCGCGAGCACTCAATTACTTGGGATCACCAAGGCTGCTGTCCAGTCCGAGAGCTTTATCTCGGCGGCTAGTTTCCAAGAGACCACGAAGGTCCTCACTGAAGCCGCACTTGCCGGTAAGGTTGACTACCTTGTTGGCTTGAAGGAGAACGTGATCCTCGGCCACCTTGTTCCCGCCGGAACTGGCTTCAAGATTCACCAGGACGCGGAGGTACGAATCCGCCCCGAAGCCCTCGAAGCACTCGTGGAGAAGGGGCCAAGCCCCGCCTCGACAGGTCTCTCGGACGATTCCCCAGCCGCTACGGTCGCTCAATAATCCAAGGACCTGGACGAATAGTCGATCAGCAACACTGGTGACAGGTGTGTCACCAGTGTTGCTGATCTAATCGGTGATTGTTGTGTAGAATCTCAGATTAGTAGAGACGGATTAGGCGGAACCCTCGCTCTTAGAGCAATCTAGCTGCCGACCAGGATCATCCGAGCAGTATTGGTCTGTGCTCGTGCGCTGGAGCATCGCAGCTTCACTTGTGTCATGGTCACTCTTGAACGAGTGCACAGCGAAAGCCAACGTCACCGAGTTTACTCGCAGTTGGAATACCCTGACGGGAGGCCGAACGAAGATCCCGACCCATAAAGCTCCAGCCACCTCCGCGGATCACTCGATGGGCTCCGGACGATGGATTTATCGGGGCAACACCACCTTGTAGTCTGTTTACGTAAACATCACGGCACCACTCTGCGACTTTACCGTGGAAATCATGGAAGCGCCATTTGTTCGGTGGATAGCTACCGACCACTGTAGTACGTGCAACGTTGTCACCTATAACCGTATTCCGACAGGGAAATGCTCCATTGAAGTTAGCCTGGTCGCTACCGAGTGAATCTCCGAACGCAGTTACTGTCAACGTCCCGGCGCGACAGGCATATTCCCACTGTGCCTCGGTCGGGAGAGTGTAGCTCCAGCCAAGAGGCAATCGTCCCGCATTTGACTCCTGCTCTGTCAATCGTTGGCAAAACCCCAAAGCTTCGTGCCACGACACCATTTCGACGGTCAACTGACTTGTGTGAAGCCCCGACACCTTTTCAATACTACCTCCGGCCGAAGAGAACCAGCTGGGGTTCTCACCCATGACGCTGCGAAACGCCTCTTGGGTTACTTCGTGCCTCGCCAACCAGAATCCTTGCGCGAGTGTGACCTCCACTTGATCTTCGTCACGATCTCGTCCAGGTTCATCCGGAGGACTTCCCATCGTCAATGTCCCCGGGGGACACCAGCAAAACACCATCCCTAGACTCGTTAGAGACTGTTCCTGTCCTGGTCTTATACCGACTAAGGACGAGGGATGAGGTATCCTGTGTATCGGAGGGCCACCCACCAAACTCGCGGCAGGAGCAATCTCGTTGCGAGGATCACCTGCAAGCGACTTCCTTCTAGGGATATGATCAATAGTCACCAATGTCTTCTCGCCGCGGCGGATCGAGAACGGGACGGTCTGAGGCAAAAATCCCCAACGTCTCACCTCCACTTCGTGCTCACCGGCCCCGAACTTCAAGGGTCCGTTGAGGACGTCAAGTTCGATCCGCTGCCCGTGAATTTGGACCATCCTGACCGACTCACTATTCTCGATCTCGAGTGTCAGGGTGCCTTCATTCGTCATCATTCTTAAGATGACGCCTCCCAAGATGGCGACGAAACCGGACGCTACGGCAAGTAGCAGGACTCCCGTCTTTCAGCCGATTTGAAATCCTCGGTGGGTTGGTTTCGTAATAGGAATGAGTCGTTCCGGTTGTACCGAAACCTACTCGACGGGTTGATCCTCCGTCAGAGGTTGGAGTTGCGTAGGAGCTTCGGCAATGATGCGACCAAGGGCTGACGCGAACTCTTCCATCGACTCAAATCGATCACTGGGGATCTTCGACAGCGCTTTTATACGTACATCATCAAGTAGGTTGTCGAGCCCCCGGCAACGCCTTGAGGGCAGTACAGGCTTCACCTTGAGAGTTTGCAGGAGAAGTTCTGCTAATGGTGGATTTTTTCTGCTCGCTGGAGTGATCTAGCCACCGAACGCCAGCTCCATCCAGTTTGGCTCTGGATGTTCGAGTTCAGTGAAGTTGGTTCGACTTACCCTCAGCTCGCTATCTGGGGCTCAACGATGCCGGTGCGTTCAAGGGGCCAGATTGAATGACCGGACGCTGGAGAACTTCCTCACGATCGGGCTCGTCGGGTGGGATGGTGATCTCAGGTGTTGTGTTGACCGTCGAGGCTGGAGTCTCAACTCCGGGGTCGTTTGGTTCGTAGTCAACGGTGACGACGGTTTCAACTCCACGCTGTATTGAGAATTGGCGGGTCTGAACTATTAAGTCCCGACGCGTGACTTTCAGTTCATGTTCACCAGCCTGCAATTTGAGTGACTCCCCGAGGACATCCAGCGCAATTTCACTGCCATCGATCAGGATCACTCCAACTGAATCGGGATCTGCAATATCGAGTGTTACGGTTCCTTGGTCGGTCGTTATCTTGAGGATCACGCCGGCAGCCAGCAGCAACACTGCCGCGATGACAATCCCGACAATCCAAGTAGCAAAGGAAGGTCGCTTGTTGGACCAGCGACTTTTAGCGACCGACTTCGTCGCGGACTCGGTCAATTCCGCCGAATCAACCGACTTGAGCGCTATCGAGAAGGAATTGATTGTTGAATAGCGAGCGGCGGGATCTTTCGCCATCGCTTTGAGGACAATGGCATCGAGCTTCGGATCCAACCGGGCGCGGAGTTTTGAGGGAGGTTTTGGGGCATCGCCTACGATCTGAACCAGAACCGAGGCCGTTGATCCTCGGAACGGTTTGGTCCCAGTGAGTAACTCGTAGAGGATTACCCCGAGGGAGTAAATATCTGAGCGGGGGCCAATCAACTGGTTCTGCCCGTTGACTTGCTCAGGGGCCATGTAATGCGGCGATCCCATGATCGCTCCCGACTTTGTCCGAAGCGAGTCTTCCGGATCATCATGCTTGGCGAGCCCGAAGTCTACTACAATTGGTGTCTTCCCCCGCTTCATCAAAATGTTTGCGGGTTTGAGGTCGCGGTGTGTGACGCCTTTTCGGTGTGCCTCGGCAAGACCAGCGGCGATCGCTTGGACGATCGCGATCGCCGCTGAGGGCATGACGAGCCCCTTCTTGATTTGATCAGCGAGGGTCTCACCTTCGATGAAGGGCATGGTTATGTAGAACGCCCCCCCCGACTCACCGACATAAAAGACCTGGAAGAGATAGGGGTGGTCGAAGCTGGCCGCGACTCGTGCCTCGCGTTTGAATCGTTTGATTAATCCCGCATCTTGGCCGGGATCAAAATGAGGAACTTTGAGGGCGACCCGCCGCCCGAGTTCAAGATCTTTCGCCAAGAAAACGGAGCCCATCCCACCTTCTCCAAGTGCTCGTTCGATCAGATAGCGATCGGCAAAGGTCGAGCCGACCAGCGGTGTCTCCACCATCGGTACATCATCACCGAGCTTTCCAACGTCCGAAATCGTCGTTAACTCGAAAGGTCGGCCACATTTCTTGCAACGTGCACGGCGTCCAAGATGGGACTCAGCGACGCTAAACGACGCCCCGCAGTTCGGATTCGTACAAGCGACACGGACCGTCGCCATCCGTATACCCTGCCTTCCCAAAGAAATGAATGCTCACCGCTGCTCTAGCAGACGTTCAATTAGAGGCTTACTTGCGCACACCGGCGAAACTCAGTTTAGTTTACCTCTTAGTCGGTTCAGTCACCAGATTCACTACTTTCTCGGCTTGTTCGTGAGCTGCTCTTGAACTCCGGACCCTGTAGGATAATTCTCAGGGCGACCCTTTTACGATATCCAGGAGAACTTACGATGCGCTTCGTTGCAGGATGTCCGGCGCTGAAACTTACACTTGTTATCTTCTCGATTGCGGGAGTGAAGATCTGGGGCGGCGATCTCGCGGCAGCTGCCGATCCCAACGGCAAGCCGAAGGTCTACAAGTCTGTGGATGGCCGAGATCTTCATCTCTATGTCGTCTACCCGAGCGACTGGAAGCCTGAGGAACGGCGTCCGGCGATTCTGTTCTTCCACGGTGGTGGCTATGTTGGAGGAAGTCCGGGCCAATTCAACGAGGCCACAGAGTACTTCGCCGCTCGTGGATTAGTCTGCATTATGGTCGAGTATCGATTACTCGAGCGGGGCTCGAAAGTGCCGCCGGTAGTCTGTCTGGAAGACGGGATTTCAGCGATGCAGTATGTTCGCGACCACGCTGCTGAGCTGGGGATCGATCCTGATCGGGTTGCTGCGGGAGGCGGTTCAGCCGGAGGTCATCTCGCGGGATTCCTCGGGATTGTCGATCGTCTGGAGGGAGCCCAGATCAAGAGCGAGACCTCATGGAAGCCGAACGCATTGATCCTCTTTAACCCGGTCCTGGACAACGGGCCCAAGGATGGCTACGGTTACGAACGGGTGGGGGACCGCTATCGATCGTTCTCACCGGCTCACAACGTCTCGGATGACGATCCTCCCACGATTGTCTTTCTTGGGACCAATGATCGCTTGGTTCCCGTTGAAGTCATGGAACGCTTCCGGTCCAAAATGGAGCGCGCTGGGGTGCCCTGTGAAGTCAGTTACGCTAAGGACCAACCGCACGGTTTCTTTAACAGGGAGCCTTGGCGATCGAAGACTCTCGGTGAGGCCGAGCGATTCCTCCAAGACCTCGGATGGATCGATTCCCAAGGTTGAACATTTGTCACAAATCATGATAAGCGTTGCATGAATTAGCGTGACTTACGAAACGCTTGCTAGTTTGCCGAGTTGGAGAGTTCGCCAATCAATTGGCCCAGAGACAGGTTCTCGAACGGTTCAGTAGGCGAAGCTCCATCTCGGAAGTCGTTCGACTTCGTTGGGCTATAAGAGATAAGCGGTCGAGGTGGCTCGATTGCGACCTCGAGTACAAGGCTGGGTTGGGTGATTAGTCTGATGCCTTGATACGTCGAGTGATCATAGCCTCAGCGCCAGACCCGACTAGATCAATTTCATCCGGTCCGATTCTCTCGAAAACGAAGACCCACTCCATAACTCCGTCTGAAGATCTGTAGACGGATTCGAGTCGACCCTCTTCAGCTTTCTTCACGTATCCCTCTTGATAAGACATGCTACTGTACGCCGCCAAAAGCCCCAGCTCCCATGGCGACTCAGGCGTCACGCGGCGGGGATAATAAATGTTTAGGTGTTCTAAGACAACCTCGCCATCGACGATCCATTCGGTCTTCCCTTCGAAATGGGTTCCTCTGTCGCTGTTTGTTATTCTAGACGTGGACTCCTTCCCATCCAGGGCGGCAAATGGTGTAAGATTTGAACGTGGGCGTGCCGGACCTGTTGCTTCCCAGGTGCCAAGGATCCAGGGGATCTTGTTCAGCTCTTTGCGCGGCCCTGTTTCGTCGTTGGCTTGGGTATTGGTGATGAATCCTAGTGTGGATAGGGTTAAAGCCGCCACCATCATCCCAGGTGTAGTTCGACTCAGCTTGCTCATCATGATCTACTCAAGAATTCTGCTGTAGGTTTTGGGGTAGAATCGTGTCAACGGTGATCGCATTACTGGCCCGTCTGATGAACGCCAGTACCAGCACGTTTATCAGGCGGCGAACATACAGCCTGATCTCTGTGTAATCAATAAGCTCTCGATGTTGATCAGCTCATAGATTACTCGTCGTAGGTTAGAAGAGCGCAAGACGCCGCGACGTCCAGCAATTGTGAAGTAAGCGTTTCATGAATCCAGATGACTCGCGGAGCGCTCATCGATGGATCGAATGGTGGAGTACGCCGCATCGTCCGACTGAGGACAGAATATCCAGCAAATCGGCAAGTGGAGCCCCTTCTCGGCCCGTTGTCCTACTTCTTGCGGTGGTATTCGAGAACTGGACCAGGGGGTTGGCGTTCGCCATCAACGATGGGCCCACTCTGTAAGGTCCACAAGTCAGGGCCATCCCGTTTCATGATGTGGTAAAGGGGGGGCGAGGCTTACCGTCCGCATCGACACCCTCAAACTGGTCACCGGTAGTGACGATTCCGTCATCAACCTTGGTCGACCCTCGTCCCCAACTTCCGTCTTTGTCGAAGTAAATGCCTCGGACCACCTGGTCCACAGGGTCCCAATACCAGCTAATTTCGCGCACGAGAGTGACCTCGCCGTCGACCTCGCCGACGTAGGTGTGGCGGAGGAACTTCTTGTCGTGCAGCCACTCAAAGGTACCCACGCCATTCATGATCTGGCCGTCCGGGAGTTCGACGTGGTTCGTCCACTCCCCGATGAGCCATTCCATCTTTTTGAGGTCCCCTTCCTGGGCCAAGAGAAGAACAGGAATGAACAGACCGGCGGTCAAGACAAGGCTGAACGGCAGGATGCAAAGCATCGAACAGTACTAATTTGCAAGAAATGTTAATTATTGTTGAACTATCCAGAGTGCTTATCGGGCGGGATGATTATGCGGAGAGAGTGACGTGGTTCGCAAGCATCATTCTGATGTGAATTAAAGATTGTGTACCACTCTTCACTGGATGAAGCCTTCGTGACTTGTTTTGGTGGGAAGTGATGCTAGAAGAAGTTACCCACCGATCCCGAGGGATTGAGGGAACACACAAGCTCTTGCATTTCCTCAGATAGTCCCAAACCCTCGACGGCGAACTTCACAAGATGCTCACAATTCACCAGTGGGTTCGGGTCGGAAAGCGAGCCGACTCTTCGTCTATTCCATTTCCAAAAGACCCCGAAGATTGAAAGTCCGGCCTGATGCTGCTATGACGATGGATAGCCCTGGTTTATCTGGCTGTCATCGACCCGAGCTAAATGACACCGGCCAGGGCATTGATCGACTTGAGAACTGCTCACACTCGAACGGAGTTCCGCGCCATGACTCGCACCACCGGTTGGATTCTGTCGGCGATCGCCGGCCTCGCAATCGTCTTCCTGGCACCTCTCTCGGCACAGGCTGAATTGAAAGTCGGTGATCAAGCCCCGGAATTCACCATGAAGGGCTCCGACGGCAAGACCTACTCACTTGCCGACTTCAAGGGAAAGAAGGCGGTTGTTCTCGCTTGGTTCCCGAAGGCATTTACGGGCGGCTGCACCAAGCAGTGCACCTCAATGGCGACTCAGGGAAATCTCCTCAAGCCTTTGAACGTCGCTTACTTCACCGCAAGCACTGACAAGGTGGACGACAACACACGCTTCGCCACTTCTGTCGGAGCCGATTACCCGATCCTCAGCGATCCTGATGCCAGTGTTGCCAAGGCTTACGGCGTCCTCTTCCCGAACCGACCACTCGCGCGACGGGTTACCTTCTACATCGATCAAGAAGGTATCATCCGCGCAATCGACACCCAGATTCAGACCGAAAATGCCGGTGCTGAAGTTGCTGAGACCCTCAAGGAACTCGGGATTGCCGGCGAGTAAGGCTGGCGAGTTATCAAGAATTTAGACCGCTGCGCTCGGCTTCGATCGCAGCGGCTAAGCCTGTTTCGAAGGTCGGGTACCTGGGAGCGAATCCCAACGCTTCTTTGATTCGTGCGTTCGAAAGACGCTTGTTGGCCTCGCTCCGTGCAGTCTCGGCTTGGGGTGGGGCAACAAAGCGCGGGGTAGGCGCATGGAGCAAAGCAGCAAGTGTTGTGTAGAAGTCACCTCGGGTGACCGGTTGATCATCTGTGACTAAGTAGAGTGGATGAGTAGGTACTGCACTCGATTGCAACGCAAGAACTGTTGCAGCGGCGGCGTCGTCAATCTGGATCAGATTTAGGAACGACTCGGGATGGGTCTGAATCGGTTCCCCCGCTTTGATCGGACCGCTTCGGAGTAACCGACCGGGACCGTAGAGTCCGGAGTACCGAAGGATGGTGGTCGGGATTCCTCCGGTTGCAGCAGCGGATTGGAGTAACTCCTCCGCCTCCAGGTTGAGCTTTCCCGATTCGGTGATCGGTTGTGCGGGGGTACTCTCATCGACAACGCCTCCTTGATGATCGCCATAGACACCGGAGGTACTGGTGTAGACGATCGCCTTGCTCCGCCTGAGGAGTACGTTAAGTGTCTGGTGCAGTCCTTCGACCGTCACTTCACGTCGTGAGGCAGCACCGCGACGATCAAAACCGATACAGTAGAGTGTCCGGTCGACTTCTGGAATAGTCTCAAGGGTTTCTGGTCGGAGGAGATCGAGTACGAGCGGTTCCATTCCGAGCGAGTTGAGTAGCAGACTACGTTCCGTTGACCGAGTGGTCGCCGTCACCTGATCACCCAACGCCAAGAGCCGCTGTCCGACCCGGACTCCGAGATAACCCGCACCAATAATAAGCGTCTTCACGGTTGATCAATCCCGAACAATAGCCGAGGGCCGGTGAAGTGTACAAACAACATGGAACCGGTGTGCCCTTCCGTCTGGTGTCGCAAGATCCGCAGTAAGTGGCAACACTCTTTTCAGCCTGTCAGGGGTAGTCTGCACTGCCAAGGTTGTCAGCGAACTTGGGCAAAGGGGTTGGTAGGGAAAGCCAGGTCGAGCCGAATCGGTGCGAAGTCCTCGCGGTGATGCAGTCGTGCCCATTCGGGTTGGATCTTAAGGTCGGCCCGAGCGCGTTGAAGGCGGAACTGACCAAGGGCGGCGGAGCGGGTCAGCAAGGCGACGGCACATTCATCAGAGCGCTCAGCGAGGTCGACGTTCGGGCTCACCAAGGCGGCGAGTACGGCGACCCGAGCGCGCTCGAAGAGCAGAGCGGGTGTTGCCACATCCGACTGATCGAGCGGGGGGAGAGAGTTCAACGTGTTGAGGGCGTTCTCAGCGTCGCCAGACCAGGCTGCCAGTAGTGCAGGGCCAAGGCCGATCCGGGAGTCTTTGGGGACCATTAGCTCGAATCGCGACCAGGCATCGGCGGCCTCCTCAAGGCGTTCAAGCCTTGCGAGTGCCTCGGCCCGACGCAGAAGGACCTGAGCGAAGATCGATGGGATACGGGCGTCGTCTGGTCTCTGAGCAAGGCCCTGATTCAGAATTGTCTCGGCCCGGTCGAGGGAGGGGAGGGCTTCTTCAAATTGCCCTGCGGCGAGCAACGACCTGGCGAGTGAATCCAAGTTTAGAGCGAGAGTGTCGACAACCGTGGTACTGTCGGGCTGGATCTGCGCAATAGACTCATCAACTTCGACCGCCTGGCGGTACAGTTCGATCGCATCCTCGGCCCGCCCCTCGGCAAGGGCAAGCTTGCCACGGTTCTCGAGGTTCAGAACGAGGTCCTGGCGGAAGAGGATTACGTTGGGCTCGGCCTCGACGAGAGGTCTGAGGAGTTCGGTTGCCTGTTCCAAGAGAGGCCCAGCCAAACTGAGTTCTCCGAGTTCGATCAGGGTACTCGCCAGGTTGCACTGGTTGCGTGCGAGGTAGTCGACATAGCTCACGTTCTCGGGGTACTCACGCGCGAGCCGATCGAAGAGGTCGACGGCACGGTACAAGGCATCTAGGGAGGTTTCGAGGTTTCCCTCGACTCGGTAGATATTCGCTATGTTACCCAGGGTAGCGGCAGCGTCAAAGGCGAACCGTGGGTCGTCAGGGTACTCTCGGTCGAGTGCCAGGCGCATTTCCAATGACTCGTCGTATGCAGCGAGCGCACCCGCGTTGTCTCCGAGTTCACGCCGGAGGTAGCCGATGTTGTACCGGGTCCCGGCCAGGTTTCGTCGTATATTGAGGTTTTCTGGACTCAGTTCCACCACACGTTGCATCACGTCGGCATTGTCTTCGATGGAGGCCAGAGCATCGGCTACCTGGCCTGCGTTGAAGTGTTGGATACCGATCGCATTGTGTACATTGGCAAGAGTCTGTAAGGCGAAGCCGTCCGTGGGGTTGTTGGCCACAATTGCTTCTGCCTTTGGTAGCGCCTGTTCAAGAATTGTCTTTGCTTCTTCGTACTGACCAAGTTCTCCGAGCGCCTGAGCAAGATCGCGGGATGCAGTGACGTGGTTGCGTAGGATTAAGCTCGAAGTCGGACGAGTGACGGCGAGCGAGTCGACAACAGCCAGCCTCAGGCGGTGAAATCCTAAGGCGGCTTCTTGATCACCGAGTTCAGCTACGACCCGTCCAAGCCCAGCGTAAGAGTCTGCCAACGCGAGTGGCGCAACTGTGTCGTCGGGGTTTGCCTCGGCCAGCGGCTTGAGGATGGCAACAGCATCCTCATATGCCTCCCTCGCTTCGGGAAGCTCTCCTTGCATGATGGAGAGGATGGCGCCGCTCCGCTGCGCGGCCCGGCCACTGATCAGTTGGGCCGGATTGGATTCGGGATCAATCAGGAGTACTTCCTCGGCGACCTTCTTCGAACGATCGAGGAACTGCAGTGCAGCGATGGGTTCGCCCGCGTCAATTTGGAGATCGGCGAGATATTGGAAAACACTCGCCAAGCCAATCGGTTGGTCAAGATCGTCTGGATTCTCCAGTCGGAGGGCTTCACGGATCTCCTGGGCTCTCCGGAAGTCATCGAGAGCTTCGTCGCTCCGTCCGTTCTGACGAAGAAGTTTACCACGCCTGATGAGGAGTTCGGCCAGGGAGTCTCGCGGAGTCTTCTCACCATTTTCCGCGAGGGCAGAGAGTATTGCCTCTGCTTGGTCGAAGGCGGTGTTGGCATCCTCCTGAGAACCAAGGTCGGCTGATAACTTACCGAGTCGGATGTAGGCGTCGGCCAGTGCGGCACGTGACTCAGGCCGGACGTCTCCTGACTCCTCAAGATCGTCCCGAAGGCGCTTGTAGAAATCGAGCGGACCCCGTAGCAACTCTTCGCGTAGAGGCGTATTCTCGGGAAGGTTCTTGACGTCGAGGTTCTTATCAACAGTATCGGTAAAGCTACCAAGTGCCTCTAAAGCAAGGCCCACGCGGCGTTCGGCGCGGTCTCGTGCGAGAGACGTCTCGGTGTTGGCGACCCTCAGTGAGAGATTCGCTTGATCGAGCCGTTTCAGATCTCGGTTCTGGATCGCTGCGACTAGAGCGAGGCCTACTGCTGTGGCGACAATCGCGACCATCGAGGCTGCAAGTAGTGTCCGGTGGCGGCGTGCCCAGCGTCGGGTGCGTCTGGAAACGGGCTCACGCCAAGCTGAGACCGGTTCGTCAGCGAGCCAACGGTCGATGTCGTCAGCCAAAGCTCGGGCTGATTCGAATCGGTTGAGGGGATCGAGTGCCATCGCCTTCAGACAGATCGCCTCAAGGGGGCAATCGACCGACGGTTCAAGGTCCCGGGGTGGCTGAAATTGACCAAGCTGGGTGTTTCTGAGGATTACGCCTGCGTTATCCCCTTGAATGGGGGGATGACCGGTGAGCAAACAGTAGAGTGAGGCTCCAAGACTATATACATCGGAACGAGGTCCGAGACTTTCAAGATCGCCCCGCGCTTGCTCAGGGCTCATGTACGCCGGTGTGCCCAGTGCGGTCCCAGGCAGTGTCTCAGAACTTCCACTTGAAGAGAACGGCCAGAACGTATGTTCGTCCGGTGCTTTGTTCTCCTCGGTCCTTCCCTTTGCCTTGGCCAGTCCCCAATCGACGACCAGCGTCTCCCCGTGTTTCCCGACAATGACATTTCCTGGCTTTATGTCCCGGTGCAGTACCCCTCTACTGTGTGCATAATCGATTGTGTTGCAAACATCGGTGAATCGTCGGAGTAGTTTTCGAAGCTCCAGCGAACGCCGACCCTGGTCAGTTCTAAGCTCGGTGTTATTGTGGAATCTTTCGATCGACTCCTTCAGTGAATTCCCCTTGATGAACCGCATTGCGTAGAACGGCCGTCCATCCTGATAGGACCCGAGTCCGTAGACCGGAACAATGCCTGGATGCTCTAAGCCCCCAGTGATTTCGGCCTCGATGACAAAACGATGTCTGCTGAGGGGATCGTCAGCGTGGTGATCGAGGATCTGTTTCAGAGCGACCTCGCGATTCAACTCGCCATCCAACGCTACGAAAACTGCCCCCAGGCCACCCTGAGCGTGAGGTCGGAGGACGCGGAACCGTTGTCCCTCTGCAGTCATCGAGCCGATGGCATGTGTAGTCGTGGTCTCACTGTAGGGGTTCATTGAACCTTTCAATTACCCACAAGTCTGGAGTATCTTTTGCTGGATTTGGAGACCCTTGCT
>CAZEAN010000033.1:0-51259 GCA_964510225.1 uncultured Isosphaeraceae bacterium | reverse complement strand
TCGAATTACGAGCGAATCGAGCCCACTCTCGCCCTGGCCGGGACTACGTCGGAGCAGAGTGAGGCCCTCGGCACCTACGCCATCGCTGACTTGCAGCTTGCCGGAACTCTCGCCTAATGCGACAACCCAGACACCATATCCTGGAACCGAACTGGCCCCGACATCGACTCCATCCCTGACCGTGACGATATTCAGGCATTGCTTGTGGATCTTGCCTTTCCGACCAGACCATTTGCCGAAAGATCGTGTGGTGTGGGTCCGCAAAGCGCGACCCACAAGTCAACTGGGAGGATACTCCAATGCCGAATTCAGCCGGATGATAAGCTCACTCAACTACCATAATGGAAGAATCAGAGAGAATGAGGGATAGATCGGTCTCGGTGATGCAGTAATAGAGCGGAATCGTTGAGCGAAACGGGTTGGAGGAGCCGAGTTTGATGTCACCAGGTTCAGACACTTCAGCGATCCGTACGATCGGTCGCCTCTATCGAGAGGGAACGCTTGCGGGGCTTTCCGAAGGAGAGTTGCTCGATCGGTTTGCGTCGGATGGGGACGAGTTCGCTTTCGAGGCCCTGGTACAACGACTCGGCCCGATGGTTCTGGGACTCTGCCGTCGGATCCTTGGTGATCTTGATGCCGCCGACGACGCCTTTCAGGCGACGTTCCTGGTCTTGGCTCAACGCGCCCGATCAATACGGGATGGTGGTCGCTTGATCCCTTGGACTTACGGCGTGGCGACTCGAGTTGCCCGACGTGCCCGAGCAAAACTGCGACGGCAACAAACCCGGGAACGATCCGCGTTTGATCAAGAGTATCCAGAGATCGATTTCGGGGCAGCAAATCTGGAACGGGGTGAGGTCGTCGAAATCCTTGACGAGGAAATTGATCGCCTCCCCGAGTTTCAAAAGCAACCGATTATCCTCTGCTATTTCTCGGGCCTGACGATTGACCAGGCGGCGGATCGACTCCAGCTCCCAGTCGGGACAGTACGGAGTCGACTAGCACGTGGACGGGATCGACTCCAAGACCGCCTCCGACGTCGAGGGATCGAAGGAAGTGACCTCCTTGCCTCACTCCTTGCTCCCGGAGGACTTGACCAGGTCATCCCGAGTCTGAGCCTCGTTCGTCAGACTTCAACTCTTATTTGCTCAGCATCCAAAATTGGCGCGATCGGGACCGTTGTCTCGAGCGCAACGAAGATCAGCGTACTCGCACACGAAGCGACACGAGGAATGCTCATGACCAAAGTTACGGCACTGGCGACCGGACTGATCCCAGTCCTTACGTTGACGGGATCGCTGACACTTACTGGTTTTCCTACACAAGAGAAACCGGACGTCGATTCCTCCACACTTAGTTCCAGCAATACTCCTTCGGAGACAATCTCCGCAACCGAGGAAGAGCTGAGTCCCGAGACAGCCCAAGCACTGCGGTCACTCTTAACGGTGGTCAATTGCAGAGACTGCCACACAGGTCCAGCAGATCTAACGCAGTTTGCAAGCATACACCAATTCGATCCACAAACGTCAACAAGCATCGACGCTAGTAAGTTAGCAGAGGTCGCTGCTCATCTGGTCGAGGTCCAGGGAAATCAAATCGATCAACTCCGTGGACAGCTCGCACGACTCCGTGAGACCGAACAGCAAACAGATTCGGGCTCAGGTGATCCGACGACCGCCGAGATTCCCGATGCTCCTGAACCCGCTCCTCATGCTGACTATCCTTTTCCTCAGTTGGCTCATCCCCACTCCGACCCTCCTGAGGCGCCTTTAGCACCAACACCACCACGCAGCTTCGGAACGCCAACGTCGGGTACCGTATCACCCTCTCCGTCCAATGGTCGACCACGTTTTATGCTCGAGATCGGTGTCACTGATCACAAGCAGTTACTAGAAATTTTGAAAAGCCTTGAGGGATTCGAATTACCCGTAGTGAATATTAAAGGGACGAGTAACTCCACGTACCGGGCAACTTCTCCCTCAGTAAGCCTAACGCCAACAGCACCTCTTGCTCCACCTAGAGTGGCAGATGTCCCGGATTCCGCGCAAGCTCCTTTAAGGTCCACCACCAATCCTGGTCCAGTTCCTCCCCTCGCACCGCTTACTCCAGTACCAGCAGGGCCACTATCCGCTCCCGTATCTCCTCCAGCTCCTATGTCAGGGAAGTTAGAAGCGCGTGAGGAAATCGAGGGTCGCCTGGAACGTATCGAGGCGGTCGAGGAAGAGGTCAGGCGTCTCCGTGAACTCCTTGAGAAGCGGAATCAAGAAGCGGACCTGTACTCTGAGGTCATCGGCCTCCTTTATTGATGCGTCTCGGCAACGCTCTTCTTGACGAGTTCTCAGAGGCTGGGATTTCGCTACCCAACACTCCGGAATGGACGATGCGTCGCTCTTACCTTCTGATGGAACTGGAAAACGAGTTATCTGATTTATGAATCTTTTGGGCTGGGCTTGGTCGCCAAGGACGGCCAAGCCCTTCCTTCCAGGATACTCAAGTACCAATATCATCTTGTTATAGAATACGCATTTCTTAATTCGAATGATAGATTAACGAGGCATGGCAGCGTCGGTTCGCTGATTCTCACTCATGAAAGAAGATCGGCCAGACTTCTAGCAAACTACCTCGCCAAGGATTAGGATCGACCATGGGTCATCATTCAATCAACAGCTTGCAATTCCAAGGCAAGGGCCCCATCACGGGCTAGTGAGAGGTGTTTCATGCGATCCAACTCCGGATTGACACGTCGAGGATTCGTCGGTGCCGTGGGCGCGACCGCGAGTGCCGCGACTTTTGCGACTCGAACCAAAGCAGCTTTGGCACAAGACCAGGTCCGCTTGGGGCTCATCGGTGCCGGTAGCCGAGGGAACCAGCTCCTCGGTGACTTCCTCAGAAGGTCAGAAGTCGAATTTGTCGCCGTCGCTGATGTCGACGATCAACACGCGAACGAAACCGCCGACCGCATCTACGACGAAAAGGACGGCGTTCGACCCGAAACGATGCGTGACTATCGGAAGATGCTGGATCGCGATGATCTCGACGCCGTCGTCATCGCGACACCAGACCACTGGCATGCACATCCGACGATCCACGCTTGCCAAGCGGGCAAAGATGTTTATGTTGAAAAGCCGCTCGCACACAACGTGATCGAAGGTCAGAGGATGGTTCAGGCCGCGCGAAAGTATGACCGCGTGGTTGCAGTCGGAACTCAACAGCGTTCCAGCGAGAACTTCAAGCAAGCGGTACAAGCGATCCACGACGGTGCAATCGGCCGAGTCCATTGGGTCCAGACATGGAACTATGAGAACATCAGTCCTCTCGGAATGTCACTCTCTCCCGACGGACCGGCTCCAGACCACGTCGACTACGACATGTGGCTGGGACCAGCCTCGTATCGACAGTTTAACCTCAATCGGTTCCACCTTCTCTTCCGCTGGTTCTTTGAATATGCCGGCGGAATGATGAGCGACTGGGGCGTTCACCTCAATGACATCGTGCTTTGGGCCCTGAACCAAAAGGGACCGAAGACCGTCTCGACCGTCGGTGGGATTTGGTGTGTCCGCGATGATCGCGACACGCCGGACACGATGCAGGTCGTCTACGAGTTCCCTGGCGACTGCGTCTTGACCTATTCGATGCGCAAAGGGAACGGCTACCCAATGGATGGCCACGGTTATGGCATCCAGTTTCACGGTACTGATGGCACCCTCTTCATCGATCGGAGCGGCCATCAGATTATCCCGGACCGTCTCGCCGAACCTTACGGCATCCGCTTAATCAAAGGGGAGATGGAACGTCGAACCATCGACCTTCAAAAGTCGTCGTTCGATGCTGAAAATGATGGTCTGCCCGGGCACGTCGACAACTTCCTCGAATGCCTGAAGACCCGCGAGCGCCCGACTTGTGACGTGGAAGTCACACACAATTCGACGAACACCACACACCTCGGCAACATCTCATACTTGCTCGGTCGAAAGCTCGAATGGGATCCGGAAACCGAGACGTTCCCAGGCGATGCTGAAGCGAACCAGCTTCTGACCCGTTCTTATCGAACTGGGTACGAGCTTCCGGAAGTCTAATACGCTAATCTGGTCACGTTAATCGAGCGAACCAACGGCCCGGGAAGAGCTGATCTTCTTGGGCCGTCTTCACAAGTTCTTGAGAAGATCATGGCCCATCTCACAGCGACCCTTCTCTTTGGCATTTTTGCGACTAGTTCGTTTCAAGAGATCCAGAATCCGGACGATCCTCGGCTTGAGCCAGGCCAAATCGCCCCGCGATTGGAAGGTCTTGGGGATTACAGTCGTTCGATCACGACAGAATCTGCCGAAGCGCAGGCGTTCTTTGACCAGGGACTCAAGCTGCTGTACGCGTTCAATCATCGTGAGGCCCTCCGGGCGTTTCGAGAAGCAGAACGACGCGACCCAAACTGCTCAATGGCGTACTGGGGCCAAGCAATGGCACTCGGGCCGAACATCAATGCTCCGATGACCCGAGAAAATGAGCTGCGCGCGATTGAAGCGGTTGAGGAGGCGGAAAACCGTGTCCAGTCCCCTGATTCTGTCGAAGCCCGACTGATCGACAATCTTAGCGAGCGGTATTCCAGAGACGAAGGGGCTGACCGCACCTTTCTCGATCGCAAGTATGCCGATCTCATGAGTGAGAGCGCTCAAGATTTCCCCGATGACCCCGATGTCTTAACACTCTATGCCGCTGCCCTCATGAATGTCCGCCCTTGGGATTACTACACCCGTGATGGACGTCCGCGTGCCGATACTCTCGACATTGTGGAAACGCTTGAATCCGTGATTGAGATTGCCCCCGATCATCCCGGCGCACTGCACTACTACATTCACGCTGTCGAAGCATCAACGACTCCCGAACGCGCGCTCGACGCCGCTGATCGACTCGCAGAACTAATGCCAGGGGCTGGCCACCTTGTTCATATGCCTTCGCATATCTACATCCGGACCGGTCGCTACCAAGATGCTGTCATCGCCAATCGGAAAGCGATCGAGGCCGATGAAGACTATATCGCCCAGTGCCGTGCTCAGGGTATTTATCCGCTTGGTTACTATCCCCATAATATCCACTTTCTCTGGGCGTCGTTGATGATCGAGGGGCGATCAACGGAAGCGATCGAAGCGGCTGCCAAGGTTGCGAGTCGACTCCCTGACGAGGCCATGCTTGACCCCGAGAACCCTCTCGGGGGGATGCTTCAATTGTTTAAGTCGTGCCCGATGGTCACCAATGTCCGATTCAAGGATTGGGAAGCCGCACTCGCAGTCCCCTTGCCCAACGAGCGGCTGACCTTGCTCCGAGGAATCTGGCACTACTCGCGGGGACTCGCCTATGTAGGGCTCGGTCGGCTCGATCAGGCTGACGCTGAATTCGAAGCCCTCCGGAGTCTTGCAGTGTCTGAAGATGCCCAGCAAATGCTGACTTGGAATTACAACTCGTTTGGCGATCTCCTTTCGATCGCAGCGGCTGTACTTGACGGAAAACGACACGCTGCTCGGGGTGACTTCGATCAGGCGATTGCTCTCCTAGAGACCGGTGTTCGGCTCGAAGATGCCCTCCGCTATACCGAACCTCCCGACTGGTACTTTCCGGTTCGCCAAGCGCTCGGTGCTGTACTCCTCGAAGCAGGCCGCGCCGATGAGGCTGAAACCGTCTTCTGGGAAGATCTAAAACGTAATCCCGAGACCGGTTGGGCACTCCATGGGCTCTATCAGAGTCTGATTGCTCAAGAAAAGAGATCCGATGCTGACGAGGTCTGGGAACGATTCCAGAGGGTCTGGGAGCGTGCAGATTTCCAACTTGGGCTCGAAAACAACAACTAATTGACCAACACCAGGCCAATCCGGAGAAGTTGCATCGATGTCAACTACACCAAGTTCAAGCTCAACCACACCCAACTCAACCCCACGAATCTCAACTACACGGCGTGAGTTTTTGAGAGCAACTGCCGGGATTAACGCTCCTTTGATCATCCCGGCTTAGGCGCTCGGTCTTGGTGGTACTGTGGCGCCGAGTAATCGGATTACGCTCGGGATGATTGGAACCGGCAACCAAGGCTTTAACGACCTCCGGTCATTTCTCCGGGACGAACGCGTTCAAATTGTTGCAGTTTGCGATGTGAATCGTGAGAGTCCCGGTTACTGGAACGGTAAAGTTGGCGGCCGTGAGCCTGCAAAGCGGTTAGTCGAAGAACACTACCAGAAGCAACAAGAGTCAGCTTCTTACAAGGGCTGCGATGCCGTCGTCGACTTCCGGGAAGTCATCGGACGTGACGATATCGACGCCGTTGAGATCTGTACTCCCGACCACTGGCACGCCATTCCCGTGATCGAGGCGGCCCAAGCCGGGAAGGACATTTACTGTCAAAAGCCACTCTCTCTCACAGTTGCTGAAGGACGTGCGATGAGCTACGCCGTTAATAAGTGCGGCGTGATTTTTCAGACCGGGAGCCAGCAACGCTCTGACCAGAACTTCCGTTTCGCGGCCGAATTGGTTCGAAACGGCAGACTTGGTGATGTCTCACTGGCGAAGGTGGGCTTACCGGGTGGACGTAATGACCTCTCTGGCGGCGTAGGGATCAGTCGCGAATCAACAGCAGTACCGGAAGGATTCGAGTACGATTTCTGGCTTGGACCCGCGCCAGATGCACTCTATTCTCCAGCACGCTGCCACGTCAACTTTCGGTGGGTTCTTGATTACTCGGGGGGACAGCTTACCGACTGGGGAGGACATCATCCCGACTGTGCTCAGTGGGGCCTCGGTACCGAACTCACCGGACCCGTCGAACTCCGGAACATCAGAGGAACCTTTGAACCACCAGATCCGGTTTGGAACACCGCAACTGCCTTCGGTTTCGACGCGATCTTCGAGGACGGTCGGACGATGAGAATCTCCAATCAGGAACGGATGGGAGTAACGTACGTTGGTACAGAAGGTGAAGTCTACGTCAATCGGGGTCGGATCGAAGCCAACCCCCCGGGCTTGCTCGAGACCGAAATTGGTCCCAATGAAATTCACTTATACAAGTCAGATAACCACTTTCGGAACTTCATCGATTGCGTGATTTCTCGGGAACCCACCGTTGCTCCTGTCGAAGTCGCGCACCGCTCCATCACCATCTGTCATCTCGCCAATATCGGACTCCGGCTGGGACGCGATTCGTTGCAATGGGATCCAAGGACAGAACGGATTATCGGAGACCCCGAAGCACACGCGATGCTTAGCCGGCCGAATCGTGACCCCTGGATCCTCCCTACCGTTTGATCGTTCAGAGATTCTCCAACTCAATAACTCGGCTACTCTGATTGCGAGGTACTTGTTGATGAGCTGCCCGACCAAGATCCAGGTTGCTGCGCTCGGATTGATCTGGACGTTGCTAAGTGCTCCAGCGAATGCCCAGCCTAGTGAAGTCCCTGTCACACGAGAGGCAGTCTGTCAGCGCGTCTCGACTCCCCCGACCCTCGACGGAAAGTTGAATGATGAAGCATGGGGGGAAGTTCGATCGAACACGATCGTCCACTTTCCCAGCTTTTGGAATCAGACTGATAATGGGACCGTGACTCAGGCTCGACTTGCTTGGGATGATGAGGCGCTCTACTTCGCGGCCTTGATGAGAGACAAAGAGCTGCGGTCCTTCGGCACCAAGAGAAATGATCAACTCTGGAACGGCGATGTTTTTGAACTCTTCTTCAAGCCGTCAGTTGAACGACCGGCCTACTATGAGTTCCAGGTGAATCCAAAATCAGTGATTCTAGAACTTCCATTTACGACGCCGGGCACCCGATTTGAGGACCTCGTCGGACTTCCACCCTCGGGCTTTACTGCTGTCGCGCACGTTGTTGGAACTCTTGACCAACCCGGCGACCAAGACGAGGCTTGGATTGTGGAAGGGCGGATTCCATGGAGTCGTTTCGAGGCCAGCGACGGACGACCGACAATCGGCGATGTCTGGACCTTCGCACTCTGTCGCTACGACTACGGTCCGGAAGGAACAAAGCCGCTCTTAATGAGTTCCGCTCCATTAGAGCAGCCGAGCTTTCATCGGACTGAAGACTACGGCAAACTCACCTTTACCGACTCCGATTGACCAAGACTACACTACAAAACAATCCAAGTGTCCAGCTTCCGACCACGCCCAGTCTAAACTGATTTCGGCACTGAGGTCGAGAGAAGAGAAAAACAGTCGTGGTCAGCATCCATCGTCGAGTCGTCGTTACTGGATTAGGGGCGATCAGCCCTAATGGTCTCGGTACGGATGCCTACCGAGAAGCGCTCCGAGCGGGCCAGAGTGGGATCACTTCAATCGACCGCTTCGATGTCTCGACACTCCAGAGTCGGGTTGCAGGGTTCATCCCCGATCTCGATCTGACCGAGGCCATGCCGCGTAAAGAACTGCGGGTGGTGAGCCGAACCGTTCCCCTTGGAATTCTGGCGGCCCGAGAGGCAATGATTCATTCCGGGCTCGATCCCACGACTCTCGACGATCAGACTCGGAGTTCAACCGGCGTCATCCTCGGTACTGGTGGTGGTGGCATCTCTTTTGTCGAGGAGCTGTACGGCTATTACTATTCCGGTGAACTCGAACGTGCGACGGTACTTGCCGTACCAGCGGGGACGCCGGGCAACATCGTCTCTGAGATCTCAATTCGATTAGGACTCCGGGGGCCCTCTCACGTCGTCTCGACTGGCTGTACGTCAAGCACAGACGCGATTGGATATGCCTACAAGGCAATCCGGTACGGCGAAAATCCGGTCATGCTTGCCGGCGGTGCTGATGCCCCAATTGCTCCCGCCGTGATGATGGGGTTCGACGTCATGGGGATCACAAGCCGGGCGTGGAACGAGGAACCCTGGGCTGCCTCACGACCATTCAGCCGTGACCGTGATGGCTTTGTCCTCGCCGAAGGGTCATGGTTCCTTGTTCTCGAAGATTTTGAACACGCGGAGGAACGCGGAGCGACGATCCTCGGCGAAATTCTCGGATACGCAAGTACCTGTGACGCTTGGCACCGTGTCTCAATGTCGGTTGATTTGGAAGAACCCGCCCGAGCTATCACAAATGCGCTTAGCCAAGCAGGACACTCTCCCCACGATCTTGACTACGTCAACCTCCACGGGACAGCGACACCGTTAAATGATCGTGTTGAGACCGTGATTGTCAAGAAAGCGCTCGGTGAGGCGGCGGGCAAAGTGCCGATGTCCAGCACCAAGAGCATGATCGGCCATCCTCAGGGGGCGTGTGGAGCTGCGGGTGTTGTGGCAACACTCCTGGCACTAAATGGTGGCTTCCTCCCACCAACCATCAACTGCGATCTTCCTGATCCCGAATGCGATCTTGATTACATCCCCAATCAGTCGCGTCCTGCTTTGGGTGCTCGGTTGGCGTTGTGTAACTGTATGGGATTCGGTTCAAAGAACTCAGCACTCGTGATCCGTGCCACCGGACCTTCGACAAAGTAAGTCGCAATCGCTTTGGAATCGATAATGCCTTGGCTCGTCCCTGACCGCCGCGACATTCCCGAACTGATGGATCAACCCAACCAGCCCGAAGAGGAAATCCAGGCCGCGTATCAGGCACTCAAACGCTTGAACCGCTGGTTCGGTACTCTTCGGATCGTCAGAAACCAATGTCGTGTCGCCTTCGAACAACGTCGGGCTATTCGTGGGGAAATTTACACCATTGTTGACCTCGGTGCGGGGTCTGGTGATGTCGCGCTGGCACTACAACAAAGCAGTGGGAATCTCACTGCAGCGTCCGACTACCAGATCATTGCGCTCGATGCTGGAGATCGTGCTGTTGCGTTATCGAGTGCCAGAGGTCTTCAAACTGTACAAGGCAGTATCCTCCAACTGCCGTTCCGTGATCAATCGATCGAATCCGTGATCGCAATCAAGTTTGCTCACCATTTTAGCGGCCCGGAGCTTGACGCCTTCTTCGGAGAACTATGTCGAGTCGCGCGCCATCATGTTTTCGTTCTTGACCTCAGGCGTCACTGGCTGGCGTGGTTGGGCTTCTGGCTCCTCAGTCGGACCCTCTTTCGGAGTCGGATCTTTCGATACGACGGTCTGGTCTCTGTCCTCCGGGGATTCACTCAAGAAGAAGTGATGAAACTTGTGGAGGGATACAGCGATTTTGGGTGGACTTTTCTGAAGAAGCCCTTCTTTCATTTCGCCCTTATTGGATTTAGGCGTGATTGAGTGCGACTCATCTGAGAGTTTTGATGTTGTCATCGCCGGTGCAGGGCTCGCGGGAAGTGTCCTCGCGACCCTTCTCGGACGGCACGGCAGTCGTGTAGCTCTTGTCGATGCGGGTTGCTTTCCTCGAACGAAGCTCTGTGGCGAGTTCTTGAGCCCGGACGCCTGGCCCACACTTGAACGCCTCGGAGTCGCCGAAGAACTCAGGACAATAGGCTACGAACCGATCCGGAGCGTTCGGCTTACTACACCACGCGGCCGGGTCCTTGAAAGTGCCATTGTCGAATCAGCCGAGCGGCCAGGGATCGGCATCAGTCGAGCAACACTGGATAACCTCCTACTCACGCAAGCACGGACAGCGGGTGTTGCAGTATTCGAAGAACACCGCGTCATCGGACCTCTGATCGATGATGGGCGAGTTATCGGACTTCGTGTCCGTGGAATGCGGGGGCTGGAAAGACAGTTGAGAGCAGAACTGACGATCGCTGCCGACGGGCGACACTCCACCATCGTCCGTCGGACCGGGAGCACTCGCACAATCAGTCGATTCCGCCCTCCACACCTTGGGCTTAAGAAACACATTACACTTGCGAATCCGACTCTTGAACCCGAGGGTACAGTGAGTCTCCACTTAGTACCTGGGGGATATGTCGGTAGCTGTTGGGTGGAATCGAACCGTGTCAATCTCTGTGGACTCATTCCTGCCCGACTGAGTCGAGAGTCTCGTGGTGATCTTGATCAACTGGCCAATCAACTCTTCCCATCGAATCCGCACCTGAGCGTTCTTTGGAACGACAGACTCCCTCAAGAACCTCCAGAGTGGAAAACCACCGCACCAGTTGTGGTCCAGCGCTCGACACCGACGCTCCCAGGCGTTGCTTACGTCGGTGATGCCCGAGGTACCGTCGATCCTCTCGGCGGCCAAGGAATGGTGATGGCACTTCAAGGTGCCGAACTGCTTGCCCCCCTTATTCTCAAGGCGCTCACTCGAGACCAGCGCTTTAGTCTCATTCCCGTTTATCACCGTGCTTGGCACCATTCGTTCAGTTCCCGGATTATCCTTTGCCGATTAATTCATCATCTCTTGATGAAACCTTCCGCAATCGACCTGGCCTCTCTCCAACCCAGACTCGGCGCTTACCTGGTCGGACTCGGGTTCAGTAGGACACGCAACCTAAAAGATCAAAAGAGCGAGATCACAAGATTGTGAAGCCGCTCCACAATTTGCAAATCGACGAATTGAGAGAAACACCGGTTACTCGGACTCCGTGAGACTCCCAGGAGAGCAAGCGACGAAGCGTTGCCCACCTGGCCAAGATTGGTTTGCAAATTGATTAGATCGGCTTCAGCGGAACGTAGATCTCGGTGATCAGCTCCTCCGCTGGTACTTGGGAGGGGTCATTGCGGTAAATTTCGAACATCGGCATGTTACGGAGTTCGCGATTCGACGATGGAAGCCAAGTGCCGCAGATCCAGCGATAGGTCTGGGCGAGGGTTTCGTAGGGGCCAACGTGTTTCACAATCGCGTGGGGGCCGCCCTCAATGGTCCCGAGTTGGATTTCTCCATCGACCGGCGTTCCTTCAGGGACGGTCAAAGCACAGTCGTAACGAAGTTTATCGGCCGGGGTGACATCGGGATCATCGTGACCAATCCCGATCATTTCGGAGTTCGGTCCTAACAGCCCGCGCGGTCCCGCCCAAGCCATCAACTGTTGGAAGCCAGCTCCAACTTCGTTGTAGGGCCCTACCCGCCGAATCAACGCCATTGTGCGGCCCGGAACGTCTTGAATCACGACATCGAGGTTCAGTGCTGCGTTACTCATCGCCATCGCCTCCCTTGGAAGAATGTAGGTGGGGCCGTGCGATTCTTTCCGATAGGCCGAGGGAGCCACGCCGAACATTTGGCGGAATGCCCTCGAGAACGCTTCGAGCGTTCCATAACCGGATTCAAATCCAATCTCCGTGACCGCCCGATCAGTGATCTTGAGCAGCAGCGCCGCTCGTTCGAGCCGGAGTCGGCGGACATAAGCGCCGACCCCCTCCCCCACCATCGCCTTGAAAATTCGATGAAAATGAAAGGGCGAGAGGTGAGCCTCACGCGCGAGGCGGTCGAGTGGCAACTCTTGGTCCAGTTGTTCCTGGATCAAGAGTTGGACTCGGAGGATCCGGTGTCGATAGGTCATGACTGTCGTTGATCGCATGGCAAGTGAGACAATACCCCAACTCCCGTTTTTCGACTTGATCGAACTTGCTCAAATCAAACGCCTGCCCAAATTGATCCAAGGACCGAGTCAAATCAACGTTCACTGACTTGCGGGAACTCCACGACATTCAGCGTCCCTATTCAAGATGGATCATGAAACCTCGTTCCCGAAATCTGACTCGCGCCGTGTTTCAATTTGAGACGCCAATTGTTCGGCTTGTCACGCCGGTCGGGAGGCGTTGGGTTCGGGTCAGATTGGGATGACTGGGCACCCAACAAGACAGCTTGCCGGTAGAGGAGTTCCAGCAATGGCGAGTCGATTAGGCCCCGCATGGTTGAACTACGCCAAAGGGATCGCCGGACCGGGTTACAGCGCCCGATTCGGACGGTTCGCCGTTCTGGTCGACCGCATCAACGCCTTGGAACCCGAGCTTGAATCGGAGTCGGACGAGCAACTGACCGCACGGAGCAAGCAGCTCCAGCAACGGGCCCGACAAGGTGAATCACTCAACTCGTTGCTTGTTGAGGCATTTGCACTTGTTCGCGAAGCGTCGAAACGGACGCTCGGGATGCGTCACTACGATGTCCAATTGATGGGTGGAATCGCGATCCACCATCGCTCGGTCGCCGAGATGGAGACCGGCGAAGGTAAAACACTCGTCTCCTCCTGCCCGGCGTTCCTAAATTCGTTGCCAGGCAAAGGAGTCCACATCGTCACGGTGAATGATTACCTCGCGCACCGTGATGCAGAGTGGAACGCGCCAATCTATCATCTCCTCGGTCTTTCGGTTGGTTGTATTCAGACCGGTCAAGATGATTCGATCCGACGCGCTGCCTATGCGTGCGATATTACTTACGGAACCGGCAAAGAGCTGGGCTTTGATTTCCTCCGGGATCAGCTTAAGCGATTCCAACACGGAAACAACGAACGGTCCAACTTTCGACAGGCATTCCTGAAGACTGGCGCACCGACCGAGGCCGCTAAACCTGTTCAACGTGGCTATTTCTTTGGCGTCATCGACGAAGCCGACAGTATTTTGATCGACGAAGCGCGGACGCCCTTGATTATTGGTGCCAACAATCAACCCACTCAAGAAGAAGCGACCGCCTATTACGGTGCCGACGAAATTGCCAAGACCTTGGTCCGCGTCAAGGACTTCAAATACGATCCCGTTGAACGGAAGGCAGAACTAACCGCCGTCGGTCGTCGGAAGGTTCAAGCCAAGGCTGGGCATTCCGCGTTTGGGATGCTCACTGTCGACCAACTGTATGAGTATGTGGAACGAGCCCTCCGCGCCCAGATCGCTTACATCCGCGACAAGGATTACGTGGTTGCTCCAGGCGATAAGGGCAAGCCCGAGGTGGTCATCGTCGATGAGTATACCGGTCGGATGATGCCCGGTCGACAATGGCAAGACGGCCTCCATCAAGCGATTCAAGCAAAAGAACGGCTCGAGATCACGTTAGAGACGATTACGGCAGCCCGGGTCACGGTTCAAGACTTCTTCAAGCGCTATAAGAAGCTCGCAGGGATGACGGGTACGGCCGCGAGTGATGCCGCGGAGCTGAAGAAAACCTATAAACTTCACGTTTTCCCCGTACCCACCAACAAACCGAGCCGTCGGGTCTGGTTCAAGGATCGGGTTTTTTCGAACGAGGAAGAGAAATTTAAGGCCGTCGCAGACTACATCGTTGAACTCAATCGCAAGAACGTGCCCGTCTTGGTCGGTACGCGCTCCATCGAGAAGTCGGAGACGCTGAGTGCACTCCTCAATGAAGCCAAGATCGATCATCAAGTGCTCAACGCCAAAAACCATGCAGTCGAGGCGGAGATCGTGGCTCAAGCGGGGCAGCCGGGGCGAGTGACCGTTGCGACGAACATGGCAGGTCGAGGTACGGACATCAAGCTTGATGACCAGATCAAAGCCGAAGGTGGTCTCCACGTGATCGGAACCGAGCGGCACGAATCCTATCGCATCGATAGGCAGCTCGCGGGTCGTTGTGCCCGACAAGGTGATCCCGGCGAGGTCCTCTTCTTCGTCTCGCTCGACGACGAACTCATCGAAGCCTTTGGGGAGAAACCAGCCGCGCGGCTCCGTCGACGTTACGAAGGTCGCGGCGAACTCACGAGTCCAGGATTTCGGAGACTTTTCTTCCGGGCACAATCGAAGAAGGAACGCCAACACCGCAAGGATCGAAAACTACTGATGCACTTTGAGAAGCACCGCGCCGAGATGCGTGAAAACATGGGGTTGAACCCTGTTCTTGGTTAAACCAGCGTCTAGATCCATTGCCCTACGTGCAACGGTCTCTCCTCTTCATCACGACCGAAGACGAGTAACGTGATGTCGTCCTCCTGAGGGGACGAACCGACGAAGCGACGGAGCCGGCGTAGTACATCCGGTCCAACGTGTTGAGGTTTGTGGCCAGCTTTCATCAGTGAGTCCCGAAAGCGTGTTTGGCCGAAGAGTTGTCCCCGCGCATTCATAGCCTCGATGATTCCGTCCGTAAATAGAATGATCGAGTCGCCGGGGGCCAACTCCAATTCAACGGTCCGGTAGCTGCTACCGGCATCGACACCCAAAGGTGGGTCGTGAGGGTGGTCGAGCAACTGATCGATTGTTGCGTCGCGTCGCCGTAATAGGGGACTCTGGTGCCCAGCACTTGCGAGCAGAACTCGGTGACGTTCCGGTTGTAGAAAAGCGAGTCCGAAGGTGATGAAACTATCAGGAATGTCTGCCTCCAAGAAACAATGATTCAACCGCTTCAAGACATTGGCTGGGTCCGCTTCCGCTGCGAGTGATACCTGAACCTCGGCGGAGAGCTTGGCCATGATCAAGGCAGCCGACATCCCTTTCCCAGAGACGTCGGCGATCGCAATCGCGAGTTCTTCGAATCCATCCCCGAGACCCCTGCGTCTTGGCGCAGCACGATACCCGAAGTAATCACCCCCGACATGGTAAGCGGATCGGTAATATTGCCAGAACGAATAACCGGGGACCTCAGGAACATCGACTGGTAGAAGTGCACGCTGGATCCCCCGCGCATTCTGGGCATCTTGTTCGAGAATCCGAACATTCAAGAGCCGTTGGTGTAAGAGGGAGTTTTCAATCGCCTGACTAATGGGTCCAACTAAAGCCGACATAAACTCGAGATCGTTCGGGCCAAATCCATGATCAGGGTGAGCCCACTCGGAGTCGAGTTGCATCATCCCAATCGGATCCCGGTCACTGTCCAGAATAGGGACGCAAATCATCGACCGGACTCCTTGTCCGAACACACTCGAACCATCAAGACCAGGCTGATTCGCTGTGTCGACCGAACAAATCGCCTCTGAATTCTCGAAGACCCGGCTCAAGACCGTTCTGCTGATCCGGTAGTGTCGATGCGACTCATCTGCACGAACCCTTCCATCGCGGACTCGCTGGCAGTTGGGGATCAGTTCTGGATCGGTCGGTCGATTCTCCCCCAAGTAAATGAAGCCCCGATTCGCCTGCGGAAAGAGGCTGAGCAACGCGTCGAGAGTGTCCTCTAGTACCCGATCCTGCTCAAGATTCGGACCGACTGCCTTGATCACTTCGAGGACCCCTTGCAGAGCCTCATTCAGTTCAAGTCGATTAATCGAGACAAACTGCTGTTGGAGATCAACACTTGCACTGATCGTTGTCTCGGTTGCCTCGTCGATTTTGACGCTTAACCCATTGTATATTAATGTGAACTCTCCAATTTTGATGGTATGGCCATCGTTGAGGAGGATTGGCCCCAGGCTATCGATTGAGTGATCATTCACTGTCGTTCCGTTAAGACTTTTAAGATCCTCAACCATGTAGCTCTGACCGCTCTTAGTGAGTCTGGCGTGTCGTGCGGAAACGGTCGTTCCATCGAGTCGGATCGCACAATCTTGACGTCGGCCGATGATGAGACGCTTACCTTCTAAAGTGATCGTCCGCGTCGGTTCACCCACTCGGTAGACCTGGAGCTTTGGTTTAGTTTCTGGATCAACGGTCACACATATTCCTCCGTCTCAGAATCACGCTTATTAGACCAGATGAGCAGGCTGGTATATTGCCATTCCGAGGAATCGAGCCACGAGGGAGTATTCGGAAACGGATCCGATGACACAACCGTGCCGATTCTTGAGCGAACGATGATAGTGCTGTACGATACTTAATGGAATTCTCACGATTACACGACTTATCGGTTCACTCGGAATCCCGGGCTTCCGGTACTCAAACTCCGGCAGTGGTGATCAATGAACTCCGCTCGCATCCTCGTCTCGGTATTGGTCGTTCTCATTCTTTCGGGTCAAAGTCAGATTGCTGCCGCTGAAGAGAGTGACGACGAACGCCTCTCATTCAATCGAGACGTTCGGCCGATCCTATCCGATCACTGCTTTTCCTGTCATGGTCCGGACAGTACACATCGTGAGGCTGGCCTCCGCCTCGATATCCCAATCGATGTCTTCGAGGACCGAGGGGACTATCAGGTGATCGTCCCTGGCGACCCTGACCTGAGTGAACTCGTTTATCGGATCTCGACGGACGACGAGTTCGATAAGATGCCACCGGACGAGCTAGGTAAGCCACTTGACGATGACGAAATTGCGATTCTGACCCGCTGGATCTCTGAAGGCGCTGCTTTCGAAGCGCACTGGAGTCTTGTCCCTCCCAACCGTCCTACGATTCCTTCCAGGCTGGAAGCGGAATCAACCTTGGGACGCCCCCGATCCCCAATCGATCGATTCCTCAATGAAAGAATTGAGGCAACTGGGGTTCAAACGACCCCCGCGGCAGATCGTGCAACACTTCTCCGACGAGTTAGCCTTGATCTGACCGGTCTCCCGCCGAGGCCAAACGAACTCGAAGCATTCCTCAACGATTCCAGACCAGACGCGTTCGAACGGCAAGTGGATCGATTACTAAGCTCGCCCCGGTTCGGCGAACGGATGGCGATCTTTTGGTTTGATCTCGTCCGATTTGCCAACACCGTTGGATATCATGGCGATCAAGAACATCAGATCACACCGTACCGGGATTATGTGATCCAAGCCCTCAACGCCAACCTCCCCTTCGATCAATTTACCAAGGAACAACTCGCGGGCGACCTCCTGCCGAACCCAACCACCTCTCAGCGTATCGCCAGCGGTTACAATCGGCTTCTCCAAACGACGCATGAAGGTGGAGCCCAGGATCGGGAGTATCTTGCCAAATACGCTGCCGACCGAGTCCGAAACCTCTCGACGGTCTGGCTCGGAGCGACGATCGGTTGTGCTGAATGCCATGACCACAAATACGATCCATATACCCAGCGCGACTTTTACAGTCTTGCCGCATTCTTCGATGATCTTCAGCAGCAAGGGGCGTACTCGAGTCCCAATAGTTCGCCGACGATCCGTGCTCCCGAGATCGTCGTTCCGGACACGATGGATCGAGAGCGACTTCAAACGATAGAGTCTGAGTTAGAACGACTCCGAAGTCTCAGCGCGGATCAACAACTTGCGGACTCAACAGCGACAATTGAAGAGCTTGAAGCCGAACGTGACCGTCTTCGATCTCGGGCACGTCGGACTATGGTTAGTGTCTCCGTAGAGCCTCGGATGACTCGGATCCTCCCGAGGGGAGATTGGATGGATCAATCCGGGCCGATCGTCGCCCCCGATACTCCAGGTTCACTTCCCGATCTGATGGTTGATGATCGCCGGCCGACCCGACTCGACCTCGCCGACTGGCTGACGCGTCCTGACAACCCGCTCCCGGCCCGAGTCTTGGTGAATCGGCTCTGGGCGATCTTCTATGGTCATGGACTCTCACGGAGTCTTGACGATTATGGTTCACAAGGCCGATGGCCCAGCCACCCTCAATTGCTCGATTGGCTTGCGATCGAATTCATCGAGAGCGATTGGGACCTTAAAGGGCTGATCCGGTTATTGGTGACTTCCGACGCTTACCGACGCTCTTCGACACCAAGCGCTGAACTCCTGGAGGCCGACCCAGAAAACGAACTCTTTGCGCGACAAGATCGCTTTCGGATTCCGGCCGAATTGATCCGAGATCAAGCACTCGCGGTTAGTGGACTATTGATTGAACAATTTGGGGGTTCCAGCGCACGTCCTTACCAACCAGCCGGCTACTATCGTTCGCTTAATTTTCCCAAACGAACGTACCAAGTTGATAAGGAATCCGGACAGTATCGACGTGGTGTCTACATGCACTGGCAGCGGCAATTCCTGCACCCAATGCTCCGAGCCTTCGATGCACCGACCCGCGAGGAATGCACTGCGGAGCGATCTCAGAGCAATACCCCTCTAGGGGCTTTGACACTCCTCAACGATCCAAGCTTCGTCGAGGCGTCGCGTTGTCTCGGAGCCCGAGTAATCGCTGAAGGCGGTGACTCGATCGAGGATCAGATTCGTTTTGCTTGGATTCTCCTCCTCAGCCGAGAACCAACCGAAGCGGAGCTTGAAGCAAGCAGGCTCCTCTTCATCGAGTCCAGGGACTACTATCAAGCCAACCCAAGCGAGGCCGATCAACTGCTCGGAGTCGGACTCGCACCGATAGCCTCCGATATCAAGGCCGACGTTCTCGCTGCCTGGACGACCGTCAGTCGAGCACTATTGAACTTACACGAATCGATCACACGCTATTGATGTGGTATCCACAGTCGGTTGGATCTCGAACCCAGACTCGCCCTCAAGTTGTGCCCCAATTGGCGATCCAATGAATTCAAATCAGCACCAATCCGAATTGATTCGACGTCGGGCCTTCCTGGGGAGCACGTCACTAGGCTTGGGTTCTCTTACCCTCGCGGGGCTGCTCGGTTCAGAGTCCAGAGCCTGGACCATGACTGAACAGGGACCAGCGATCGGTGGTCTCCCTGGCCTGCCGCACTTCGCTCCGAAGGCAAAGCGCGTCATCTTTCTTTGCATGGCAGGTGGCCCTTCTCACCTGGAAACATTTGATTATAAGCCGGAACTCGCGCGACGAGACGGCGAGCCGATGCCTGGCTCATTTACGAAGGGTCAACCCATCGCTCAGCTTCAGGGTCAGTCACTCCGTTGTCTCGGCCCTCGGTTCCCATTTGCAAAATACGGGGAATCTGGCCAAGAGATCGCCGCCTGCCTGCCCGAAATTGCCAAGATTGCGGACGATATTTGCATCATTCGTTCGATGCAGACGGATCAAATCAATCACGATCCTGCCCACACCGTAATGAACACTGGGACTTCCATCTCCGGAAGACCGAGCATGGGATCGTGGGTCACCTACGGCCTGGGGTCCGAAGCGGATGACCTTCCGGGCTTCGTGGTGTTGACGAGTGAAGGTGGCCGCAACCCCCAGCCGATCGCTTCGCGACAGTGGGGTAATGGCTTCCTCCCGGGAAGAACACAAGGGGTCCAGTTCCAATCGACGGGGGCAGCCGTCCACTATATCGACAATCCACCCGGCGTTGACTCCAACGGGCAGCGCCGACTCATCGAAACGATTAACCAACTCAACAGGCTGGGAAATCAGCGACTTCAAGATCCAGAGGCTACAACACGGGTGAGCCAATACGAACTCGCCGCCCGGATGCAACTCAGCGTCCCTGAGCTGATCGATTTCCGCGACGAGCCTTCACATGTTCTCGCTTCGTATGGAACTGAAGGGGCTGATGGATCGTTCGCCTCAAATTGCCTGCTTGCCCGACGATTGGCGGAACGTGGGGTCCGGTTTGTCCAACTCTATCATCGCGGCTGGGATCACCACGGCGACTTAGTCTCCTACATGAATACCTGTTGCCGACTCTGCGACGGTCCGAGTGCGGCGCTCATTCGTGACTTAAAACAGCGAGGCATGCTCGACGAGACCCTGGTGATTTGGGCTGGTGAATTCGGTCGGACCCCCATGTTCCAAGGCAAAGGGAAGGATCCGGGCCGCGATCATCACATCAAAGGGTTCTCGATCTGGCTTGCCGGTGGCGGAATCAAGGGCGGCCTAACCTATGGGGCGACCGATCCACTCGGCTACAACGCCGTCGAGAATCCGGTCCACGTCCGTGATCTTCACGCCACGATGCTTCATCTCTTGGGGATCGATCACGCGAAGTTCCGTGTCCCCTATCAAGGGCTCGATATGAAGCTGACCGGAGTTGAACGCGCGAATGTTCTCCGTGGCCTCATTTCGTGACCGAAGATTGCGTAAACACATTTTCTCAGCAACATCGGAATCAATCCAACTCCTGATCAGGCTTTCCAGGGGAGCAGTGAACGATGAAGAAGACTCTCAGCATCCTCACGTCGGGAATCCTGAGCTGGGCCGCTTTCGCCGAATCTGCCCTTGCACAAGAGCGAGTTCCAGCCACCGAATCAACGGAGTCGCCTCCTCCGGCGATTTATCCACGAGTCAGTATGGCAACCTGGTATCGGGTCGATCGTTCATGGCCTAAGGATGAACCCAAGTTCGGTACTACAGAGACTCCCGGTGTCGCTGTTGGACCAGACGGGAACATCTATGTCGCGGTCCGCGACGAACCGCCGATCCGAGTTTATAGCCCAGAGGGTGACTACCTTCGCGGATTCGGTAGCGCCGAAATCGCGAAGACCCACCACCTCAAGTTCGATCCCAACGGAGATCTTTGGCTTGCGGATATTGGTGATCACACGCTAAAGCGTTTTAGCCGAGATGGCGCACTGCTGGAGATTTTGGGTACCCCCGGAGAAAAGGGGAACGATAACGATCATTTTAATATGCCAACCGATATTGTTGTAACTCCGGAAGGAGAGCGATTCGTCTCTGATGGTTATGGCAATGGACGAATCGTCCATCTCGATCGCGAGGGACAGTTTGTCAAAGCTTGGGGGAAACTAGGTGTCGGGCCAGGAGAATTTAGCATACCCCACGCGATCGCCATTGATTCGGACGGAAGACTCTATGTCGCTGACCGAAACAACGTTCGGGTCCAGATCTTCAATCAAAATGGTGAGCTACTGGATATCTGGAACAATGTGATCGTGCCCTGGGGATTTCACATCACGCCCGAAGATGAAATTTGGATATGTGGGTCGTCACCGATGCCTTGGCGGTTAACGGACCTCACCCTCGGATGTCCCCCGAAAGACCAAGTTTTTATGAAATTTGCGACGACAGGCCGGTTGATCCAGCAATGGACCGTTCCAATGCCAGCGTCAAAAGGAACGGAACCTGGTGAGTGTGATTGGGTTCACTGTATCGCCGCCGACGAAGATGGAAATCTTTATGTCGGCGACATTAAGGGAGGGCGAATCCAACGATTCAGCCCCAGAACCAATGGCGAACTTCAGGGTGGGTTGAGATTCAACTTTGGCAGATGAAACTGTCAGCTTCTTGATTAATCAGGAGGCGATCGCAGTAACATCGGAGAGGGTGGCCGACTCAACCGAACCTGAGAGACCATCGAGCCGGTCCTGAAGCTTTAAATCCAATTGGCTCAGCCATCGGTCGAGATCAGTCTCTGAATCATCCAACTCTGTCACGGCAATCCGAGCGTCATTGATTTCGATTCGGAGTTGATCGATGCTCTGAGCCTCGGCTGGTCCGTCTCGATTAAGGAGCAGATGTGCCTGGTGCGCGATAGAGCGGATTCGTTTTGGGAGGTCAACTTGCTTGATTGACTGAAATCTCTTGGTTTTCATGTGTGATCCTTCAAACCCAAGTAACGGAGAAGAATATGTGGAGGGATTGCAGAGTATGGTATTGAATTTGGCGAGAGCAGTCATGGGGAGTGATTACGAGCTTGTTTACGGCGAGGAAACTTTACAGTAAGTAATACTATTGATGTATACGCTCGAGTGACGCTTTTCTTGTGGCTTTTTTCCAAATTGAAAACTATTGGTTCTTTTAGAGTAGTTTTGGAGAATTGCCTTACTTGGCGACACTGAACTTCTCTGAATTAATATGGACAAGCTATCTCAGTTTGATCCCGACTTCTTGACGCTGAACCGAATCACAAGGTTCGCTTACTTCGTCCGCTCGTTCGAATCCAAATGGACGGGCTATGGACGGATCCTCGTCAACAATCGAACAACGTCGTTCGTGAATGACTCCAAGAGAATGGGGACGTACACCCGTCGATGGAGATGCCCGATCGCCTCAAAGCAGCGATCGATCAATGAACAGACAAGTTCGGGGTCGACTTTGTTGCTTAGTGTAGTGGCGGTCAGTCGATCGCTCGGATCGAGATGAGAAGGCTCGCACTCTCCGAGTTCCCAAAGTAGCATCCGGAAGAACCGGCCGTATTCACTGATCAGTTGTTCGGCCCGGAGTCGACGCGGGAGACTTTCCTTACCAGCAGCGTTCACGAATTCTTCAATCTCTTTCGCCCAGTCGGTGGGATCAAGTCGATCGGGTTGAGAGAGAGCTTCAATCGACCGCTGTCGAAACGTCATCAATTCCACGTCAGCGAGACCGAGTGCACGTTGGAGACTTCCCTCTGCTAGCGTTGAGAGACGTCGCGCTTCCGTCTGATCATTCACATACCCTTTCCGAACCAAGAGGTCCGCCAGTTCAGATTCCTGAAGCCGATCGAAGCGGACAACCCGACACCGCGAGGTAATCGTCTCGAGTTGGCGGTCAGTCTCGGTACCAATCAAGATCAGGATCGCACCTTCCGGAGGTTCCTCGAGAACCTTCAGCATTGCATTCGCTGCTTCGGCATTAAGATCGTCGGCATCATCGATGATCGCAATCTTACGACCGGTCGGTCCTGGTTTCAGGCCGAGTTGCCGGATCATCGTCCGGATCGAGGCGATCGGAAGCTCGTGGCGGTCTTCCGGCCGCTTTACATCGATCAAATCCGGGTGATCGCCTGAGATCACTTGCCGGCAGGAAGGACACTCGTTGCACGAATCGAGGGGAACGTCTAGCCGTTTCGGGCAGAGTAGACTTTGAGCGAACGTTCGGGCAAACGTCCACTTACCGACTCCTCGCGGGCCGACGAAAAGCATCCCATGCGGTAGCCGACCGATTTCGGCAGCACCCCGGAGTGCCTGAATTACTTCTTTATGACCGACGATCGACTCCCAAGACACGGCAGACCTCTTGATCAATCCTCGCTGCAACCGAACGAAAGTGCCCAGCGCCGTCGATGACGACGATCGTTCCTGGGTAGTGTCTTGCCCCTTCCAGGTACCCTTCTCGGACCCTCTTCCGATAGTCGATCCCGCGATCCTCAATCCGATCGCGTGCCCCCCCTGTTCGCTCCATGGCGACTTCGGGGTTGATATCAAGCACGATCGTCAAGTCGGGGAAGAGACCTCCGGTCGCCGCCTCCCCGGACTCCCAAAGCTCATTCACGGGGATTCCACCGGCGTATCCTTGGTAAACGACATTTGACAGCAAGAATCGGTCTGAGACGACAATCTGACCCGCTTTGAGTGCTGGACGAATTACTTCTTCAACCAATTGCGCCCGTGACGCCATGTAGAGAAATGCTTCTGCGCGGATTCCGATGCCGATCGTCGCTCGATCGAGCAGCAATGATCGAAGCTGGTCACCTAGTCGGGTGCCACCGGGATCGCGGCACGCGGTGACCTCGAAGCCTCGGGATCGTAACGATTCGACAAGTTGCGCAGCCTGGGTAGACTTGCCAGCGCCGTCGGGTCCTTCCAGGCAAAGGAAAAAGCCGGATCGATTCTTTGGGGCTTGTGTCGTCGCGGGTTCCATCATCGGACCGACCTTTGCGGTGGAACCTCGGTGGTTGTGAACTCGCCGACGGATCTCTGCCGTTTAGGGTTGTTGGCCGGGGTCGATGTAGTTTTTCGCGAGGAGCCAGTCGTGCGCCTCGGCGAAGAGCTGCCTGATCTTGGCATGGAAGAGAAACCGGCAGATTTCGTCGAAGGGCCCCCAGCGGTGCCAGTGGCCGTGTGGGTCTGGCGTATGCTCCTCCGAACAGGCCAGTGTCGAGAGATCCCGAACCTCAACAATGTAATAAACCACCGTCTTTTGAACCCGACGGCCCTGGCGTAAGTAAGTGTAAGTAAGACTTCGCTCAAATCCCTCGATGAACTCCCAGTCAACGAGCGAAGTTTCTTCAATGAATTCCCGGGCTGCTGTCTCTCGAGTTGACTCTCCTGGATCCATCCCACCTTTGGGGAATTCCCAGCGTGCGCGAGGGTTCCGTACCGTGGCGGAATGCAGCACCAAGTAGTGCAGCAATCCCTCCCGATCAATCCGATAAGGGATGACACCGGCAGATCGCTCGATGATGGGGCTCATCCTTCTGGTCGACCGGAGTGATCGTCCAATGGGGATTAATCATCGATGTGACCCTCGTCAGGAACCGCAAGGAGACCGAGCACCATCCCCGGCCGGACTTGTTCATCCTCACGGCAATGGATGGTTGCAAGCCGACCGCTTTGGGGAGACGGAACATCAAAGGTCGCCGGACCGACGAGGACCTCGACGAGCCGGTCACCTTCCCAGACCTCGTCACCCGGTGCTGCGAACCAATGACTAATGACGATCGGCTCGTCGCGATCGGTCCCCAGCTCAGGCAGCGAGACTGCCTCCAGGCGCATGGCGAACCCTGACTGACGGCCACAATCCCACTTACACTCGACCCGGTTGGGCTATCAACGTGGATCGAAGTGTCACTTGTCAACTATAATAACCCGCTCGATCAGTCCTTGCTAGTCAACAGTAGTGCGATCGTCCGAAACTCACCTCTCTTCACAGAGAGAAGACGCGATCTTTATTCCTTTCAACGGAGAAAAGTCGATCGTGCAGCGTTAAGAACACGCCCGGGCCTTCTCTCGAAACAAAAGTGGGCTCGGAAGGTATGATCTTGAGAAGTAACTTATTAGTTGACTCTCGAACCAGCTCACCTTTCATCTCCAGTTCGGTTTCAAGTATTTCGACGCCCTGTCCCAACGAAGGAGAATCACGTGTTCCGGAACATACTCGGACTGAGTCTGTTCGCCCTGATCATCTCAAACGGTCTATGCGTTGCGTCTGCTGACGGTCCCTTGAGTCGGGGCGTTGGCGAACGAATCGCTAACTTCACACTTCCTGAGGTCACGACGGGGGATCTCGTTTCACTCGATGACCACCGCGGTGACCTCGCGACCGTGATCATCTTTATGGGCCTCGACTGCCCGGTCGGCGACCTCTACATGCCTCGGATCGTCCGCATGGCCGAGCGTTTTCGTATTAGTGGCGTGAATTTCATCGCGATCAACTCGAATCGGGGCCAAGGTGCGGACGAGATCGCTCATCAAGTCGGATCCTTCGGCATTAAGTTCCCCGTCTTGAAAGACGAAGGAAACGCCGTTGCCGACCAATTACTCGCGGAGCGGACGTGCGAGGTACTGGTCCTCGACGCTGATCTTAAGCTCTGCTATCGAGGCGCGATCGATGACCAGTACGGGCTTGGACTCGCCAAAGATGAACCTACGCAGAACTACTTAGAAACGACAATAACCTGCCTCCAAGATGGAGCAGAGATTGAGACAACGGGAACTTCCGTGATCGGCTGCCCGATTGAACGCGTACTCGTAACCGCTTCCGGCTCCACATCCGACTTGGAAAAGCTGATGCGTCTTGATCTTCCAGAGCGCGTTAATGCGTTGATCGCGACCGCTGACCGGGTCCGTGCTCCTTCGGCAACGATCGAAGAAGCTTGGGCAGAAGTCGCCCCCAATGAAGATGCACTCATCGATGAAGTCGGCAAAGTAACTTATAGCGCAGATGTTGCCTCGATTATTCAGCAGAAGTGCGCTCAGTGCCACCGATCGGGTGAGGTTGGACCGTTCAGCTTGACGACCTTCGAGGAGGTTGAGCGCCGGACGACCGGTATCGAAGAAGTTGTGGATCTCCGAAGAATGCCTCCCTGGCATGCCGACCCCCGCTTCGGTGAATTTGCCAACGATCGGAGCCTGACCTCCTTGGAGCGAGCGACAATCTTGGCTTGGATCGAGCAAGGTGCTCCGGAAGGAGACCCAGCAGATCTTCCCTCGCCGCCGAACTATCCTGAAGGTTGGATCGTCGGTGAACCCGACCTCGTCATTGAAATGCCGGAAGATTACCTCGTGAGTCCGGAAGGTGTCGAGGATTATCAACGGTTCCGGATTCCGTTAAACCTGGACCATGATGTTTGGTTCAGAGCTGGCGAAGCCCGACCGGGCGATCGCGAGGTGGTTCACCATATCATCGCGTATCTGATCCCGCCGGGTTCAAACCGACCGGATATCGAGTTCGGTCACCTCTGTGCCTATGCTCCAGGTGAGATGCCGACAGTCTATCCTGAGGGGACAGCGAAGAAGATCCCCGCCGGCTCCGACATCATGCTTGAAGTCCATTACACACCGATCGGAACCGTCCGCAAAGACCGCTCGAAGGTTGGCTTCGTTTTCAGTAAGGAACCGATCCAACGACAGGCGCAAACGATCGGGATCTCGAATGGCCGGATCCGGATTCCTCCCGAGACATCCGATCACGAAGAATTCGCCCACCAGATTGTTCATCGTGACATGAAGCTCCTGTCCCTCATGCCGCACATGCACCTCCGAGGAAAGTCGTTCCGGTACACGACGACCTACGCAGACGGAACTACCGAAACGTTACTCGACGTCCCGGCCTATGACTTTGCATGGCAGAGTTACTACTATCTTAAAGAGCCGGTCTCGCTGCAAAAGGGAGAGAGACTGGATTGCCGGGCAGTCTATGACAACTCAAGCCGTAACCCGGTCAACCCCGATCCAACAGCAACAGTTCGCTGGGGTAAACAGACATGGGAGGAAATGATGATCGGTTACATCGACGTTTCCTACCCGTTGGAGACCACCATCGACCCTTCGGCATTCAAAGTCACTGTAGATTCTGAGTTGGAATAAGTCCCATTCGCTGAGTCGTAATCCTGCTTGGATCATCGAGCTGGACTGGTTCAGACTGACGTAACCAGCCCAGCTTGACTCCTCAGATCCTAGCCGCCGATGGAATGCATCAAGCGCTCAGGCTTGATAAACCGCGCCGTATTGATTTCATGGCCTTCCCATTTTGAACCGACGCTGGAACGAAACGCCTCGGCAATTGCCTTGTCCCCCTGACCGTTCCGGATCAATTCCCTGAGATCGATCTCGTCGATGGCGAAAAGGCAGTTGCGGAGTTTGCCGTCAGCGGTTAGTCGGAGCCGATTACACGAGGCACAGAAGGGCCGACTGACCGACGCGATGAGCCCAACACGGCCGCCACCGTCTTCGTAGTCATAATCGAGTGCAGGCGCCCGAGGATCCTGATCCGGTGCTGTCGTTAGAGGTCCAAACTCGGTACTGAGCATCTCCAATATTTCTGAAGCGAAGAGCACCTTCCCCCGTTCCCATGCGTTACCCGCATCCAATGGCATATATTCGATGAATCGTAGTTCAAGCTGATTCTCACGAGCAAATCGAGCAAGTGGGATGACATCCGCGTCCGTTTCACCACGGATGGCGACTGCGTTGACCTTGACCGGCTCGAATCCAGCCGCTTTGGACGCGAGGATTCCCTCGATCACTTTCTCAAATCCTGGCCGACGCGTGAGTTTCTCGAAACGCTCCGGGTCCATCGTGTCCAAGCTGATGTTGATTCGACGGAGGCCAGCTCGATAGAGAGACGCAGCGACCGGACCTAACAGAATCCCATTCGATGTTAATCCGACATCAATAATTCCCGGGATTGTTGCCAGTTTTTCGACAAGGACAGCGAGGTCCCGACGCACGAGCGGTTCGCCGCCGGTCAAGCGAACCTTGTTGATCCCGAGAGTTACAGCGACTCTGACGACACGCTCGATCTCTTCAAAAGTAAGCAGTTCCTTCCTCGGTAGGAACTGGACCGACTCTGGCATGCAGTACGTACAGCGGATATTGCAGCGATCGGTGACGCTGATCCGCAGATTGTTGTGAATCCGGTCGAAGCTGTCGACAAGTTGGTCCGTTCTCGTTTGCATCGAAAGACTCGATCAAGGTCGTTGGATTGTAGACTCTCCGGCCCAAAGATCGGTCACTGCCCTTTTGGCCTCGCGAGCCCAGGATGGACCCACTCGTGACTACCATCAGCCCATTCTTCTTTCTTCCAAATCGGCACGATCCGTTTGATTTCGTCCATCAGCCATTGGCAGGCTTCAAATGCTTCACGACGATGTGGGGCACTGACGGCAACAACGACACTGATCTCTCCCGGGTCAACTTGGCCGAGACGATGCGCGATACTAACCTCAATAAGCTCCCAACGTTCCTTGCTCTGCTCACTAAGCTCCTCAAGCTTCTTTTCGGCCATTCCCGGGTAGGCTTCATACTCGAGTCGCTCGGTCCGTCGATCTCCTGTGATTTCCCGAGTTGTCCCGAGGAACGTACAGACGGCCCCCGCTCTCGGTGAACGAACCTGCTCAGTCAAGGCGTTCTGGTCAATCGGATCAGGACTAATGGTGATCATCGTCTCGAACTACCTCGGACGCCAGATTCGACTCAACTCATCTTCGTGGAGGGGTAAATCATCTCCGCTCCGCTTCTCTGATTTCGACTAACTTGAGAATGACCGAATGAGGCCCGGAGGTCAATTGACCGGAGTCGAACCCGAGAATCATCCCAAGGAAGAAGTAGCGAAGCATTGCGTTGACACGAGGACTGTGAGAAAACGGTGAAGCCTCGAGCCGAACTCTCCTCGGCAGTAGGTTGGTGATTACGGATAGAAACTTCAGATCGAACAACGTCGAGGAGCCCCGCCGATGCAGCCGGTCGAAACGGCCGAGGCCGAATACGAGGATGATCCGATCTATCGCGCCTCATTTCGGGATGCAGTGGTCATCCTAATCGCCTGGTTCTGTTGCCTCGTCTGGTCGGTCTCTTACTGCTACATCAACGGATATCTCCGTCATGAGCAGGAGAGCGCTGATATCTCCAGTCTTCTCCCGGAGATGGAGCAATACGATCGAGACCCAAGGTCGCTTGAGATGCCTTTTGAGCTCGGCATCCCCGATTGGGCTTTCTGGGGAATTGCTGTGCCTTGGGGCCTCTGCTTGATCTTTAGCGCCTGGCTAAGCTTCGTCCTGATGAACGATCCGAATGCTCCGAGTGAACCAGAGGCGGACTCAATCGACGGGGAGTGGGCGGGCTCATGAACCAAGAATCATCGCGGAGTTTGATCTCGCTGGTCTTCCTCTTCTACATGGTCGGCGTCTTCGTCCTGGCGATCCTCTCGAATCGACTCCTCCGCAAGAAGTCATTTCTCTCTGAGTACTTTCTGGGGAGCCGGGGGCTGGGAGTCTGGGCCTTGGCGTTCAGTTTTGCCGCCACAAGCGCTAGCGGTGGGAGTTTCACCGGATACCCTTCCTTAGTTTATTCCTATGGCTGGGTCGTCGCACTCTGGATCGGGAGCTACATGATCGTCCCGCCAGTGACGATGGGGCTGCTCGGGAAACGACTGAATCAAGTCTCCCGACGTGCGGGGGCGATTACGATTCCCGACGTCATCCGAGAGCGCTTTCAGGCATCGGGGCTCGGACTCTTTGCTTCCGCGGTGATCGTCTTTTTCACACTGACAAATCTAGTTGCGCAGTTTAAGGCTGGCGGAATCATCCTGAATGTCCTCCTTCAAGGGACACCCGGCTATTCATCGACGATCATACCTTGGATCGAAGATAACAATTTATTTGCACCGATTTTGGCTCTTGCTGGTCCAAATACGACTGGCTACATCTTCGGGCTCCTACTCTTTGCCGGGACCGTTGTGATTTACACCGCCTATGGCGGATTTCGGGCAGTCGTTTGGACCGATGTGATGCAAGGTGTGGTCATGGGGATTGGAGTACTCTTGCTCGTCCCGTTCACTCTAGCAGCCGTTGGAGGACTCTCGAAGGCAACGACTGATCTCAACAATCGTCCCTCTCGGCTGGTCTTGGGCACCATCCAAGAAGACAGCGCAATTGAGTATCGGGGTCGAGGAACCTCTCAGATCCGGATTGAGCACCGAGCACTCGACTCCTCGGAAGAGGGACCGACGATTACGGTCGATCAGTCCGATTTGGAGCACCCAATCATCACGATCGGCCTCGAAGTAGACGAAGAGGACAGCACGGTTGTTGTCACGACGGTCCAAGAAACAATCGAACTCATTAATGAGACGCCGGAGGCAACGCGATGGGTTGATGTAGTGATCCCGAGGCTCAATCGCGAAGGCGAGATTGGCATGGGCCCAACACCACTCACGCTAGACGGGCCGAGTGTTTTAAGACGTGGGTCCGAGTTGGTCTTCGGTCCGGGGACCGTTCAGCACGGAGAATCCGCAGGGTCGCCGTTCCACCCCTTTGGGATGGCGATCTCTTTCTTCTTCCTCTGGGCAATTTCGGGGGCCGGTCAGCCAGGGACGATGGTCCGCTTGATGGCATTCAAAGACAATAAGACCCTTCGGACCGCGATCTTTACGGTGACCGTCTACTTCGGCTGCATCTATCTCCCGATCATTTTCTTATTCACTTCAGCACAGCATTTGATCCACCCGGCGGAACTTGGGTCAGGATCGGACGAGATTATGCCGATGCTTGCCAGTCGCGTAGCGCCGTGGTGGTTGGCAGGGATCTTGATTGCAGCACCCTTTGCAGCGGTGATGTCGACCGTGGACTCCTTTCTTCTCCTCATCAGCTCTGCAGTTGTGAGAGACATATATCAACGCAACATCAATCCCAGAGTCTCCGAACGCACCATCAAGATCCTCAGCTATGGAACCACGGCTCTGAGTGGCGTCCTTGTAACGCTGATGGCGCTGAACCCACCCCGATTCTTGCAAGACTTCATTGTGCTCACGGGGGGGGGATTCGCAGCGACGTTCCTTGGCGTAATCTTCCTCGGGATCTATTGGAAACGGATGACTAAACTTGGTGCGTGGTTATCAATGGTCAGTGGTTTTGTAACGATCGTCGCCCTCTTTTCCCCTGTCCTTGTCTCGGGACCACTCCGCGCTTTCGGAATTGTGTGGCGATCCTCCCAATTCAACCCGTTTGGGTTGCATCCGCTCGTTTGGGGACTATTCGTATCATTTGGGCTTGGAATTGGCGGAAGCCTCATCAGTCCAAAGCCACCCGAAGCTCTGGTACGCCGATTCTTCGGACGGCTTCCACAAACGAATCCTCAAAAGGGGGCCGAGGCATAGTTAAGTAGGCCCAGTATCACCTGCTGAAAAAACAAGAAAGTGGTTCGTCACTATGACCACTTACCCGAGTTTTTACGCTGGTCAAGACATCCTTCTTCAAGCAAGGCACATCGACAGATGTCTTAACCAACCAGAGACGAGGGTCATCAAGACTTGAGGCGAATCTAGTTCCGTTCACTGATCGGTGCAACGGTCCGTCGCGGGACTCCGACATACTTCGCCCGCGGTCTCATCAAGCGATTATTGTCCAGTTGTTCGATTGAATGCGCCGCCCAACCCGCGACACGGGCCATCGCAAAGATCGGCGTATAAATCGGTACTTCAAGCCCGAGATAGTGATAGAGCCGAGCACTTGGCCAATCGACGTTTGGGGGAAGTCCTTTCTCGGAGGTAACGATCTGTTCGATCGTGTCTGCGATCGACTCCCAACGCTCCTGACCCGTTTCCGAAGCGACTCGCTGGCAGTGAACTTTCAGAATGACTGCCCGAGGATCACCCGTTTTGTAGACTCGGTGGCCAAATCCCATGATGCGGACTTTACGTGCTAAGGCGTCTCGTACCCAAGGCTCAGCGTTTTCTGGTGTCCCTACGGCCTGCAAGACTTCCCAAGCCCGTTCATTCGCACCACCGTGTAATTCGCCTTTGAGCGTTCCAATCGCCGCAACAATGCCAGAGTAGACGTCTGCCAGGGTGGATACCGTAACACGGCTCGCGAATGTCGATGCATTCAGTTCGTGTTCGGCGTATAGAGTCAAAGAGAGGTCAAATGCAGCGACCTGCGCATCAGTAGGCTTTTTACCGTTAATCATGTAGAGGAAATTTGCCGCGTGGCTCAACGCGGGGTCGGGATCGACCGCCGCGAGTCCCTTGGATATCCGGGAGGCAGCCGCGACGGCGGTCGCCATTTGAGCGATCATACGTTCAGATTTCCGAACATTGGCATCATGATCTGTGACAGGGGCGTTCACATCAGGGTCGAAGTGTGCGAGCACACTGACCGCTGATCGGAGTGAATCCATTGGGTGAACATCTTTAGGGAGCTTGCTAAAGAGATCGAGCAACGGCGTTGGGATCGATCGAAATCCGGCGAGTCGTTGATTGAAGTCTGTCAGTTGAGTCGATGTCGGAAGTTCACCGTAGAGTAGTAAGAACGCGGCCTCTTCGTAAGTAACCTGGCCGGCCAGGTCTTCGATGGTGTAACCGCGATAGGCGAGTTCACCCTGCCCCTCGGTAGTTCCCTCAAGATTCGTGATCGCCGTTTCGTTCGAGATCACGCCTTCAAGACCAGGAAAGTAGTTTTCCGACGGGTTACTGCTCATGGCGGCGAAGCTCCAGGATGACCAACTCGCTCTCAAAAAGGTCGCGGTCGGGCTGTTGGATCGATGAACACATGCCCAAGGCTACAGCACACGGAGCTGTTGGTCAAAAGCAGGACGAATAGACACGATGTTTAACAGTCGAAACTTCTGATCAAGACTGGTAGCGTATGTTAAATAACATAGGCAGTTTTACTAAGGCAATCCACTTATCTCTGAAAACAACGATTACTCAATCATAAAAATGATGATGGTAAGCTCATCACCTGAGCCATGCGATATGACTCTCAGAATCCCTTGGTAACTTTCCAGCAGACCCACCTGATACTTAAAGAAGCGTTCCTGATACTTAAAGAAGCGTTGCCTCCTCAAGAGATTACTGGGAAGCAATTGCACATGAGAATCATGTGTCACGTTCGCATTAGCCTCTCGAAGCATGATATAAAGCGTTGTTTCGAAGTTTTTGACAAACCTAGATTGACTTTGATCGTCAACAGATCCCACGAAATATAGGGTACGTAATTGAGTGTTATGGATGTTTTCTTCAGTCCTGGAGACCCCTGACGCCCTGAGGTCAAGCAATCTCCACGCAGTCCCCGACTGCGATACGAGAATTTCTTGAACCGTTTTAGCAGTCAATCGATCAAATACTGGGCTAGATCCCTTCCCGTCGAAATTCCTGTCAGACTCCCTCGGAAGTACAACCGCTAAGTATGTAATAAAAATTCCAAAAATAATTCCGCAAGGAATGGTGTAGAGCCAGCACAACTTTAGGGATCTAAGAAACAATTAAATACCTCCATAGCAGTTATAACAAGTTTATCAAAGACTACTAACAGTACTCTAATAATACACTATTAGCAATACAATTGGGAGGACCAGTAAAATCGTAAGACCTGCCCCGATTAACATAGAACCGAGGCAGGTCTTTGAATCACGGCCCCGACAAGTCCTCAACCCCGAGTTGAGTTGCCCACGCCTTCCGCCCAAAACGCGTAGGCAACCTGTCGAGGGCCGTTCGCTCGCTGGTCGGTTATTAAGTTAATCAAAACTTAATGACAACCCTTTTCTATACCTTTCAATTCTGTCTGAAAAGGGTGTAAGCAAAAAAATTCGAATCAGATTGGACAACGCACTCATGACTAGGAGTCGCAATCTGCGTTTGAGTCATGATTGTCGGAATCGGTCGGAGTCCGAAAAACTGCGCTGAGCTCTGTGAGTTGTTGGGGAGTCATACCGTCAACCTGGATCGCGATCGCATGGAGGGTCTGGAAGAACGCCCCCATCGCTTCGATGGCCGGTCGATATGAGAGAAGTGAAGGTTCGGAGGCGATCTCTTCATTAAGCCGCTCGAGCACAGCCAAGGTTGGATCAAGCTCACGTCGCTTGCGTTCAGCCAAGATCCGTCGGAATAGAGTCCAGACGTCGGACTCTGCGCGGAAATATTCGCGTCGTTCTCCTTGTCGATGTACCTTCTGGACAACTCCCCAGCTCATCAGCTCCCGGAGATTCATGCTCACATTACCTCGAGAGACTTCGAGGCGTTGACGCAGGTCATCAGCCGTCCAGTCTTCGCCCGTGATATAGAGAATCGCGAAGAGTTCACCCATCGTGGGGTTAATGCCCCAAGAGCGTGCCATCATTCCCCAGTGTTCGACAAATTGACGAACTAAGGCAGCGGATGGCTGACCGGTCACTTTGGGGAACACTGCTTCGTTCCCAACGTGAGGGACATCATCAGAATTAGACATGAGTTTATCCCGTCAAGGTTGCCTCATTGGTTGAAGGGTTGCACGGAGAGAACCTGAACAACCTCATGAAGGGAACTCAATCCAACCATCAGCAGGACACCCATGTCAAACCAATGTAGTTCGAAACAAAGAAGATACTATGCGAGGGAGCAAGCCACCGGGTAGAATTGCATTTCACCACTTCAACTTAATTCAACCACTGAATCCAAGTCACGTTCTAACTTACCGTTCTTGGGTAGAGTGGTTATCTTCCCGCCAACCCTCTGAAATCCTGAGGAGGCAGCCGATGCCTGAAACCGTCGTACACTTCCAAATTCGGATGCCACCAGCGCTTCACGAGCAACTCGCAAGCTGGGCTAAAGAAGATAAAGCATCGCTCAATGCACTCATCGTCGGCCTTCTGGAGAAGGCTGTCGAACAGCATGACGGTGCTACGAAGGAAGGGTCGATGTCAAGCTAAGGAAGAAACTTCCTCAGTGGAACCCTGACTAAATCTCCTCAAAAGGAACCGAACTATAGTTCTGAGTGGGATTAGGGCACGATCTCTGCCCGATGAGAGCCGTTTGGACTTGTTCAGCCAACTCCTCATCGGGCAACTAACTCCGAAAGCCCGCTCACTCTTGATCTTTGGCTCTCAGAGCGATATTCTTCGAGAGTATCACGTCGAGATCATTTCCCCGATAGCTCAATCGGTAGAGCGAGCGGCTGTTAACCGCTAGGTTCCAGGTTCGAGTCCTGGTCGGGGAGCTTATCATCAGTCAACTTTGAGATAGACTTCCACTTAGTTAGGTACTTGCTACGTCTCCCTTACCATTAATCTCGATAGGATGATGACTTAACCATCCCAAACAACCTTCTTAACCTGTCGATGGACATCCTGTGGTCGACTCCGCCGCTGTATACGCAATTGCAACGATGGATACCAAGGCGGCTGAACTTCAATTTGTCGCCAATTCTCTCCGAGAGACGGGCGTAGTCGTTCGGACTGTTGATGTCAGTACCGGCTCGGATCCCAAAGAGTCGCCCGACGTTACACGAGCCGAGGTCTTGTCAGGCTCAGAGCTTCCCTCCGGCGGAACCCGAGGCGATGCTATAGCCGCGATGGGAAGTGCACTCGGCCGCTACCTCAGTCAGGAGCTTCAAGCGAATCGAGTGACCGGGGTGATAGGGATTGGTGGTAGCGGTGGGACGGCACTCATTACAGCGGCGATGCGGAGACTACCGATCGGGCTCCCGAAGCTGATGGTCTCAACCGTTGCAAGTGGCAATACAACTCCCTATGTCGACTGCACCGATATTATTATGATGTACTCGGTCGTCGATATCGCTGGGCTCAACCGACTCTCGGAACAAATACTAAGTAACGCTGCTCATGCAATGGCCGGAATGGCACGACACAGAACCATCACCAGCGATCGCATTGCGCAACGGACCCTTGGACTGACGATGTTCGGGGTGACAACCCCGTGCGTCAACGCCGTCAGGGAGAGCCTGGAAGCGCAGGGAGAGGACTGCCTCGTCTTTCATGCGACCGGAACCGGTGGACGAGCCATGGAGAATCTCGTCCGAGCGGGGATGATCACGGGAGTCTTGGACATCACCACAACTGAGGTCGCCGATGAGGTGGTTGGAGGTGTCTTCCCCGCTGGGCCTGATCGGTTTGAATCAACCGTCGATCAGGGAATTCCGTTCGTGCTCAGTGTTGGTGCGCTCGATATGGTCAACTTCGGGGCAATCGAAACAATCCCCGCGCGATTTAAAAATCGGACTCTCTACCAGCACAATCCCCAAATTACCTTGATGCGGACCACTCCCGACGAGAACCGAGAGATTGCCGCCTGGATTGCTACGAAGCTCAACCGATCAGTCTCCGGCTTTACGCTGCTACTCCCTGAAAAGGGTGTCTCAATCTTGGACGCGCCGGGCGGGCCGTTCGAAGACACCCAGGCAAATGCCGCCTTGTTTGAAACCCTAGATAAACTCATCGAGGACAGGGAGAATCGAACAATTATCCGACTCCCGTACCATATCAATGACCCTGAATTTTCGAGAGCACTGGTCGATGAGTTTGAACGATTGCAGGGATCTTTCTGATTGAGATCGCATACTTAACCCTTGAGGACAACTGTGGCCGAGTCTCGCGTCGAGATCCTGGGTCGCCTCCGCCAGAAGATCGCAAGGAACGAACCGATAATCGGTGGAGGCGCAGGTATCGGTATTAGTGCCAAAGCTGAAGAAGCGGGCGGGATTGACCTCATCGTCATTTACAATTCAGGCCGATTTCGGATGGCTGGCCGTGGTTCACTCGCAGGTCTGATGCCCTACGGCAACGCCAACGAGATTGTCAAACAGATGGCGTTTGAGGTACTGACCGTCGTCAAGAATACACCGGTCCTAGCGGGTGTCTGCGGCACGGATCCGTTCATGATCCGTGAACGATTTTTACGCGAACTTCAAGACCTCGGTTTCGCCGGGATTCAAAATTTTCCGACGGTCGGCCTCATTGATGGTACCTTTCGTGCAAACCTTGAAGAGACTGGGATGGGGTTCGACCTCGAAGTCGAATGTATTGCAACAGCCCGTTCACTCGAGATGTTGACAACCCCATACGCCTTCGATCCGGGACAAGCCAAGCTTCTCGCCGAGGCCGGGGCCGACATTATCGTCGCCCATATGGGCTTGACCACGAGCGGGACAATTGGCGCTCGAACATCAATCACACTGCAGGATTGTCTTCCCCGGATCGCTGCAATCGCCGATGCTGCGAAGGAGGTCCACGAAGAGGTGATTATCCTCTGCCATGGTGGACCAATTGCAATGCCTCATGACGCCGCGTTCATCCTCAATCAACTTACGAGCGTCGATGGATTTTACGGAGCGAGTTCAATGGAGCGGCTCCCGACCGAGCGAGCACTCACGGCCCGCGTTCAAGAGTTCGCGGCAATCAAGCGGTCCCCGAACGCCAGTTAGCGTGATACAGAGCACCATCTTCTGTCTCACTTCTATCGAAGGTTCTAAGGGCATCGATAGAGAGAAGGCCACCCTCCGACACTCGGACCCGAGTTCTCCGGATGGTGGCCTTCTTTGCGTCAAGTCTTCACTGATCGATCACTAGCGACCGGGCAACGGTGGTAAGTCAATCGAAGGGATCTCCTGGGGCAACGGCGGGAGACCATCCGGACTTACGTTCCCCCCTCCTTGCGGGTTTGGAAGGGATCGACTCGGCAACGGTGGCAGGTCGATCGAGGGGACCGTTGGTCTCGAGTTGGCACTTCCAACGGATCTCGGGAGGCTCGGGAGGGGTTCAGGAGCAATCGCTTCATTCGCTGTTCGGGTCACCCCTGCATCGAAGAACTCAGCGAGCGGTCGATTCGAACTGAGTGGGGTCGGATCAGCGGCGGGGATCGTCGGGGCAACCGGTCTCGGTCCAGGACCTCGGGTGCCGTAAGGCGCCGGGAAGTTCGGATTGGCTGGACGGGCCGGTGTCCCGAGCGGCAACCGTGGCTTGACCGGATCCGGGACGTCTGGCCCGACGATCGGTGTCGGCGAGATCGGTCCGTCATGCGGGATTGGGATCACCTTATGAGCACGTTGTTGGTCGATCGCTTGGATGGAAGCTTTTCTCGGGTTCGGTCCCTCGGCGACCGCGATGTTGTTGTAAGCCAAGAGAGTTCCCTTTGCCTCTTCAAGGGCGGCGATCGAGATGTTGTAGCTCGTCTTGAACTGAGCCTCACTTGCAACCGAATCGGACCAGCGATTGACGGCATCGAGGTAGCGGTCGATGCTGATCGTCCCAATTTCGTAGAAGACTCGGTTCGCTTCCAATCGCTCATAGGCTGCTTCCCGGAGCAATCCCGAGAGTTTGAGCAACTTGTAGTTTAGATCGATTTCCAAGAAGAAACGATAGAGTGAGTGAGTGGACTGGTGAACGGTCTGCTGCAGAAACGCCCGTTGGCGGAGCAAGGCAAGCTGTGCTGCTTTCACATCGGCGAGTTCGCCCCGGAAGCCAATCGGCATTGAGAAGGTCAGGCCGATCTGCCAAGTCTGGAAGTTATTGTAGAATGTAGATGCAGGATTGACCCCAGCAGCACTCTGCTGACTCGCGATGATGGGATCGACCGAAAGGACAGGCTGACCCGTCAGGACCTGGTAGGCGGTGTCTAGATCCTGTCCGATCCCGTTGAATTGGTAGAGCAAGTCCAAACTCAACGAGGGGAGAAGCTGGTTTCTCGCGAGAAGAAGTTGAAGCTCCGCGATCCGGACTAAGAGCTGTTGCTGGACGATGTCCGGTTGGTAGCTGACCATCTGGGCAAGGCTCGTTTCCCAGTCGGGCTCGAACCTCGCAGTCGTTGGCTCCGAAACCGGCGTAATCCGGCGGCCGTCCGTTGGTGGTAAACCGAGTAGTTCGCGGAACTGTCGTTCAGTCGTAATCAGATCGGCTTGAGCTTGGACGAGATTGATCTGGAACTGTCGGAACTGTTCTTCGGCTTCGGCAACGTCAACTCGAGACCCCGTCCCGACCCGTTCTTCGATCTGCTCTTGTTCCAGAATCCGAGCCCCGAGGTCGACTGCGCGGGCTCGGCTCCAGTACTGGATCTGCTGCTGCGAGAGAGCCCAGTACTGTTGTTCGATCGACCGAACCATCGCCATTACCTCGGCCTTGAAACTCCAGACTGAGGTGTCGGCGTTGAGCCGAGAAATCACCACGTTCGCCCGGTTTGCTTCGAGGCCCGTGGGTCCGCTCGTATCGTTGCCACCCAACAGCGGTTGGGTGAATTGTAAGATCACGCGCGACTCATAGACCGACGGGAAAGTCTGAATCGGTGAGTTCGCGAAGGTATAATCAATCTCGTTAGCGACGCGGAGGGTCGCACCGGTGGCAGTCCGCTTCGTGAGTTGGGCGGAGAAACTCGGAACTCCACCACCAGCACCTTTACTACGAACCAGTGCGAGGAGTTCTTCGTCACCAACGCTCAAGAAACCTGCCGCAATCTGGTTGTTCACCAGGAAGTCGGCCTCTTGATAGAAGAACTGTGTAGTAAATTGTGTGTCAAAAGCCGAAAGCGCGGCCGCTATCTGCGTTTCTTGGATCGATGGGTCATAGACCGTCGAGAGCGTTCCAGCACCGAGTGCCGATCCCGCCGCGGTACTAAGTGGGGTCGGCGAAAATCCGGTGACTGGGATCCCCTGGGCACCGAGCGAGATCACCCGGATCACCTCGGAATTCGCCATCCCGATTTGAATAGCCTCCTCAAGGGTCATGAACCAGGGTTCGAGAACCTCCGGATTGTCCGGGGTTCTCGGTGGTGCCAGTTGCGGAAGTTGAACTGGCATTTGGCTCTGAAACGCAGCCTGCTGGACTTCGGAGTCGACCATCGCTACCGATGAACTTGCATCATGCGGCACCGATTTCGACTGATCGATGTAGGGAATCCTCTGGCAACCGGCGAGTACCAACCCGGTTGCGGCAAGGACCGCCCCTAATTTCCTACTGCCGAAACGGGTCAATCGCATGGCCAGATCATCCTTGAATAGCGCCATGGGAAGGGGTCGGTTTTTCCGAAGAGGACGGTCGGTCCGGCTCGAATCACGAGTCCCCGATACCAAGATGCCCCAAGTCCCTGAACACTTCTTTAATTCGAACAATCCAAGACTCGCGGAAGGTTCCGATGGCTCTCAGTACAGAATTTGTTCTGAGGCTCCTCAAGAAGTCTCCGGAATCAACCAAAATCAAGATCGGCTGGAAGGGTCCTAAGACTTGAGACGGTTCTAGGACATAGATCGATCAGCGGATTGAGGTTGACTTTCTGGATTGAACGGTGGAGGCCGAATCGGGCGATTATGCCCCCTTCGACCTCCATGAATCAGGACAGCGACTGGAACCGAGTTCCCGAACCTCGGGTTGCTGTTCATAGCCGACTGACCCGAAAACATCGAGATCAGTTTACGGGGCAACGCGGTGGTTGGCCGAGGAGGAGGCGACGGACTTCCTCCGCCGACTTACGACGCATCTCCGCAAATCCTTCAACGCTGTAAAACGCAACGTGCGGCGTGAGAACCACTCTCGGGTGGTTTCGGAGCCGGACGTCGTCAAGGGGTTCTCGTTCAAAGACATCAAGACCAGCGCCTAGCAGTCGGTCTTCCTCAAGAGCCTCGATCAGTGCGTTCTGGTCGACCACTGGGCCGCGGGCCGTGTTTATCAGGACTGCTTCGCCCGGGAGCCGTCTCAAGAGGTCGCGGTTGACTAAATGATGAGTCGAGTCGTCGAGATAGCAATGAATGCTGATAAACTGAGACGATTCAAAGAGTTCTTCGATGGATTCAACTCGAGGAATCCCGATTGCTTTCTCGAATCCAGGTGCTGCATGCGGATCGAAGAAGCGCACGTTGAGACCAAACGCCTTGGCACGAAGCGCCATTGCGGTCCCAATCCGTCCCGCACCAACTAATCCAAGCGTTCGGCCCCGAAGCCTGGGAGTCCCCGTCACGAGACTTGGTTCCCAATCTCCGTTTCGTATCGATTCATGGCAAGCTATCAAGCGACGTATCACCGACAAGAGGAGCATCATCGCATGATCGGCGACTTCCTCTGCGCCGTAGTCGGGTACGTTGCAAACTTGGATCCCACGTCCCGAAGCCGCTGCCAAATCTATATTGTTGTATCCGACACCGGCCCGGACAATCCCGCGACACCCCTTGAGCTGTTGCATTGCAGCATCGGTGAGCATCGCGACATCATGGTACAGGATGAGCGCATCGGTCCGAGGGAGGTGGTCGAGTAGCTCCGCTTCCGAATGGGCACCAATGAGTTCGATCCGAGCGAGATCCAGGAGGATCGGGGCTTCGATCGTTGATTCTTCGAGGAAATCAGCCACTACAACGCGATACGGCTCGGGCATGCGTGATCACTCAACCTTCGTTAGGGGCTCTCAGTAATCCAATCAGAAACACTTGTTATCGCGGATCAACGGAGGATGATCAAGTCGGGGCCAGGATTGGTCCGACACCTACTTCGCATTCCTTGATCGCCTCCACAAACTCTATTCTCTAAGATCAGCAAAAGAGAGTTCGAGCCAGTTTAAGAGATAAGGAAGGCAAGCGATCGGTCCTGGTTCCGAAAAGAACAGTGGTGCTCGTATGAGCTCCACGTGATTCGCGGCAATCACCACAAAGCGAGTCGCCCCCTCCAGCTTGGTCGATGATACCGAGACAGCACCATCCCCGGTACCATCGGATATGACTTCAAGGACGGCCTCTATATCACCACCGGCGATGCTCGCCAAGCCACCGAGGATTCCGTTTCCCCTCCGCATCCGGTTGTACTGCCTGAGGATCTGTGCGCGTGTTTCGGAGGAAAAGAATCCCATGTTCCCAGCGAGAATGTAGTACGGGACACCAGGTCGGGGTCCGTCTCGATTGAGTTCGGCCAGAAATGCACTACCAGGCATTAAGTCTTCGGCTGCGTCCTCGGCGTCGGTCTGGAGAGCCGTCAGCGGTGGCCGCCCTTGTTGGGCACCCACGATCCCCTCAATGAAGCGAAGGAGGACTTGACCTTGTGCGATTGCCGAGCCTTGATTGGGCGGTCCGATTAAGATTAAGGCCACTACGTCCTCATCATAATCGGGGCTCTCGACATAATAGCGTGCCAGGAGTCCTCCCATTGAGTGACAAGCGAGCGCCCAAGGTTGACGATCGCCGGTCCGACGTCGGAAGGCTTTCAGCTCCTTAACGAACTCTGGGGCCGAGATGTCGAGGTCCTGATTGAAGGCAAAGTCATACAGCACCACCCCATATCCAGCGCGCTCCAATTCGGGGATTAGGAAGACGAATGATCCCGAGTTGGAATTGATCCCGTGGATCAGGCAGATGGTCGGCCTGTTGGGATCATTGGGCCGATACGATTGTCTCGCCCACATTCCAAAACGGTCGGCGCGACGTTGAGCTGCAAGGACCCGATCGCCAAACGTATTGAGCCGGACGTCCCATCCCTCCGCGTCTCGATCAAATTCAAATTGGAGACGATTTCCGACGATTCGAAACGCGAGGGAATCTCCAAAGGCCTCTTCAAAGAAACGACGGGTCAGCTTTCCGCCTTCTCCTTTAATCGTGACAAACGGTCCCGACCCAAAAGAACGAGTGGTGTTGCCTGAAGCTTGGAACAGTACAGCGGCGAGGCGACCGAGGTCGACCTCCCCAGCGGCGCTCAACGAGACCTCAATCCGCTCCGGCTTGTTGTCGGGAGCGTTGAGAGGAGGATCAGTCGCTGTCATCCAGAGCACCAGTGCACTGAGCAGAGCCATTCTGAATCCTCCCGAGTGAGTTGAGTCCACCTCAAGCAAATCTATTAGTGAATGATCGAGGATTTCGAGGCGGCAGCGACTTCCATAAACCCTTGGATTCGGGCGACCATTTCTTTAGGGTCTTCAATCGCCCCTTCGAGAGCAAGAGTATTCGACCAGAGCTGAAGGCCGCATAACTTAATGAAATCCGCATTCGACGGGTTCGATGAGAGTTCGCCGAGTCTGATAATCAAAGGCGAACTTGGATTGATCTCGAAGACCCGCCCCAACGTGGGGAACTCTCGGTTCGCCTGGCGGAGCAACCGTTGCATCTGCGTGCTGAGTCCACCAGTAGCGTTGAGAAGACAACAAGGGCTATCGGTCAGACGCTTTGACTCCCGGACGTCAACAACCTTCTCGCCGAGGGCTTCTTTGAAGAGTCCAATGACCCTCCCAATCGCAGAGTCCGGATTCGCGGTGGATTCAGGGGTCTCGATCTCGGGGCCCGGGAGATCGATATCAGCAGCATCGATTGACTTTAAGTCTCGACCCTCAAAGCGATTAAGATTTGCCATCGCGACTTCGTCGACCGGCTCGGTGAGCAGCAACACCTCGATTCGCTTCTTCGTGAAGATCTCAAGATTTGGGCTCTTCAAAACGGTAGCAAGATCAGGACCACCCAGATAGTAGATCACTTTCTGATCGTCGGGTGCTCGGTTGATGTACTCCTTGATTGTTGTTTTTTGATTCCCGCTGGGATCGATCGTCGATGCAAACTGGAGGAGGCTCGCCAACTTGTCGCGATTTTCGAGATCAGAGACAACACCCTCTTTCAGAAACACATCGAACTCCTTCAGGAAGCTCGCGTGGGTTTCAGGATCATCACTTTCGAGCGCACTGATCTGGTTGATCACCGACTTTGTCAGGACATTCCGGATCCTTCGGATCACCGTATTATCCTGGAGCGTCTCGCGAGAAACATTCAACGGTAGATCTTCCGAGTCGACCAAGCCGACCAGGAATCGGAAGCAATCGGGGAGTAAGTCTTGGCAATCGTCTTGGACCAACACACGTTTGGCGAGAAGGTTGATCCCATGCTCGACACGACCAAGTCCAAGACGCTCGATGTTCGACTGAGGACAGTATAAGACCGACTGGAACTGGATCGGAGAGTCGACCGAGAGGTGGAGGTGCCAGAGTGGCTTTTCGTCGGCTCGATGGGCAAGATGTTCGTAGAACAGCTTGTGTTGCTCGTCGCTCACCTGCCCCTTCGGTTCCGCCCAGATCGGCCGTTGGTCGTTGACGATCTCTCCACCGACTCGGATCGGGTGCGGGATGAATCGCGAATAGGTCCGAATGACCTCTTTAAGCTTGGACTCACCTGTGAGGTCGCGGAGGTCTTCCTTGAGGTGAAGGATGACTTCGGTTCCTCGGTCGATCATGTTGATCGGTCGGATTTCGAAGGTTCCTGAACCGTCAGAACGCCACTCCCAACCTTGTTCTTCCTGATAGCTCCGAGTCCGAACCGTCACATGTTCGGCTAGCATGAAGGCAGAGTAGAATCCTACGCCAAACTGGCCAATCAATGAGACGTCGGGCTTTCCCTCAGTGTTTTCTTGAGTCTGCGTCAGGGCCTTTACAAATTCGAGGGAGCCACTCTTGGCGATCGTCCCCAGATTCTCAACCAAGTCCTGTCGGCTCATGCCGATCCCATTGTCGATGATCGCGATGTCTCGGGAGTCGGGTCGGCCTTCGACGATGATTTCGAGGTTGCTCGCTTGGTCCCTGAACTCAGAGTTGCTCAAGGCAACATGTCGAAACTTATCGATTGCGTCCGAAGCATTTGAGATGAGTTCTCGAACAGCGATTTCTTTACTCTGATAGATCGAATGGGCCAACAAGTTTAAAAGCTGCTTAATCTCGGCCTGAAACGAAAACTCTTGGGGCTCGGTTGGTGTTGAAGTCGACATGATTTGAATTCCAGCTAGCAGTTGGTTGATTATCTGAGTCCTCTGATTCGATTAGTTTACCCAAGCAGCCGGCATGCCGGAGGACGCTCCTTAGTTTAACTATCTGGCTTCATGATTCTTACGTCGAGCCGTCGGATACAGCGACTTACGCGATCATGTCATAATGGCAGTCGGCGGCTTTTGCCACGGATTGCCGAGTGAGGTTCGAAGTCGTTACGATGTGGCACTCGGATAAGTACCGGAGGTCGAGTGGAGGCGTCATGATGTCCCGGCATCGAGACCCCAACGGATCGAGTTCACAAGGTCCGGGTTCTCGGAGACCTGCGAAACCCCGATCAGGGGGCATTGGCCTCAGCCAGGTCCCTGAGGTGGGTTCGAATCAGTTTGAACTTGTGCACCCGCGTTGTGTCTTGCAACGTCGGGGCGACTATGAAGAAGGCATGGAACTCTGGAAGTCTGGAGACATCCCAGGAGCGCGGGAAGCCCTTCGATTCGCCCTCGAAGGCTGTGGTGATAATCTCTGGATCCACGTCGCACTAGGCCGAATTGCGCTCGAAAGCTCAGAAGATCCCGAACTCGCGCGTGGTCACTTCGGTTACGCCTTCGAGCTGGTCGAGCGGGCGGTTCCGCAAGGATTCCGAGGAAAGGTCTCCCGAAAGATGCCCGGGAACCGACCGTTTTATGAAGCGGCCGAGGGTCTCGCGTCTTGCTATGAGAAGCTCGGAAAGAATCGAGAGGCATCGGAAGTCCGTGATCGGGCTAACCAACTCGGGGGACCGTCTCCCCAGTAACCCCGCTCCTCGGGGTTTTTCTGGAAAAACGAACGTGATTGGTAGATTTTTCCGTCGCATTGGCAAACTGTTTTTCGACTTTGTATTTTTTTTATATTGCGGGGTTCTCAGGATCGTTATAGAACGGCCGCCGAAGCGGACGGGATCACGGCTGACACGATCAACCGGATCAAACTCCTGAGCAAGTCTGATGTCTGAAACCCTTGGTGGAAACACCCTTTAAATACACCAGGGGCTTGCACATCGAGGTTCAGACCTGGGTCTCCAACACTGAGCGTTCTGCGTTTGAGGTTGGAGCTTGCGCTGAGGTCGTGTCTGATGATTCTCCGTCCGATCGCTGGTGGTCTCGAAATCCTGGCACCAGCAAAGCTGAATCTCTTCCTGGAGATCCTAGGGAAGCGTCCCGACGGCTACCATGAGCTCGAAACTCTGATGGTTACGATCGACCTCTATGACCGTCTCCGGATCATTCCAAATGACTCGGGGATGATCAGACTCCAATCGAATGATCCTACATTGCCGACTGATGACTCGAACCTCGTCGTTCGGGCCGCAAATCGGTTGCGATCAACGGTGGAGCCTGGGCGTGCCGAGCGCCTTGGTGCGGCGATCGAACTTGACAAAGAGATCCCGGCACAGGCGGGGCTCGGCGGTGGTTCGAGTGACGCGGCTGCGACCCTCAGAGGTCTCGACCAGCTCTGGGAACTGAACAGCACGCCCGAAGAGCTTACCGAGCTTGCCGGGCAGATTGGCAGCGATGTCCCTTTCTTCCTGCACGGCCCTTCGGCTCTCTGTCGAGGTCGTGGCGAACAGGTTGAACCGATTGCTCTCAACCCTGAGAGTGCTCCGTTCCAATTCGTCCTCATCTGCCCTCCGATCGGGCTTAGCACAGCAGCGGTTTACGGTGGACTTACACCTCCGGACAGCCCAACTGACGCTAACGCCGCTCTTGAGGGTTTTCGGAACGGTGATCCCGACAAACTCGGTCCGGAGCTGTTTAACCGGCTCCAACCGGTCGCGGAACGGATTGCCCCCGAATTAGTCCCGATCCGAACGAGTCTGGACTCGATGGGATCGGCGTTCACCGGGCACCTAATGAGCGGCAGCGGCTCGGCTTACTTTGGCTTGGCACGCGACCGTGACGCGGCATTGGACGCCGCGCGTCGGCTCAGGCAACTCGGTACTACAACGGTCCGAGTCGTTCAGAGCGGATTCTGAGCCACACCCACACCCGCGTAAAGGAGTACGGCAGTGGAAATCACCGAAGTGCGCATCAAGCTGATGGAGGACAACTCCGGGAGCAACGAGCGTCTTCAGGCGTTTTGCAGCATCACCTTTGATGACATGTTTGTCATCCGTGATCTTAAGATCATCGAAGGGGCCAAAGGCTTCTTTGTGGCGATGCCTTCGCGAAAGCTGACTGATCGTTGTCACCACTGCGGGACCAAGAATCACTTGCGTTCCCGATTCTGCAACCAATGCGGCGCCCGGCTCGACGAGAACCGTGCTCTCCGTGATGCTGATGGCCGTGCCAAGCTTCATGCTGACATTGCCCACCCAATCAACTCGGCTTGCCGCGAGAAGATCCAGGCCGCTGTCTTGGCGAGCTATGCTGAAGAGCTGGAAAACTCCAAGCTCCCCGGCTACGTCTGTCGCTACGACGATTTCGACGAAGATCTCGTCGCCAGCCCGTATGAGACGCATCCCCCATCATTTGTAGCGGACCACGCACCGCCGCTCCGTCGTGGTGGCCCCCTCCGAAGCCATACAAGGCACGTGCCTGGGACCCAGTCCGTCTACCGCGGACCGCACTTGGCCTCTCGGAGCGAATCTCGACACTTGAGCCCGCCACACAGTCGGGACGAAGGTGAGTTCGGCATCGGGATCTGATCGTTCTACTTAGTGGCAATTCTGCATTCGTACGCGTTCGGGGAGCAATACTGGTTTAGTTCTTATCTTGATTCCAATTCAACGCTCCTCTCAAGCGATCTCTATCATCCGAGAGCCCCGAGGCGACCACACGGTTGCCTCGGGGCTCTTTCAATTCGTGGCCAGATTGTTCCTAAACTTGACGCGGGAGCAGGTCGACAACGGCTTAGAATGCGAGTTAACCTAAACGCATCGGTCATTCGAGTTTCAGCACGAGGCGTTCTGGAACTCAATCCTCGGGGGAGGTCGAGCGATGCTGACACTTGCAACCGGTGACGAACAGCGCGATCACGGCCGAATCCGACGGAGGGATCTCCTCCGGATCGGGACCCTCGGTCTCGGGGGACTTTCACTCGCCGATCTCCTTGCCGCCAAGGTGAAAGCAGGAGCCGCCGAAGGTCCGGCGGTCCGAGACCGCTCGGTGGTGTTGTTGTTCCTGGCGGGTGGTCCAAGTCACATTGAGACATTCGATCCTCGGATGGACCGGCCCGAAGGAGTGAGAAGCACCACGGGTGAGATTCCGACCTCGATCCCCGGCGTGACCTTCGGTGGAACATTTCCCAAACTCGCGAAGCTCGCCGATCGGATGGCGGTTGTCCGCTCGTTCCACCACACGATCAATAATCATCCGAAGGCGATCGAACATGTAATCACCGCCGGGAACCCGATCGGTGCCGGCATGGGGGCGATTTACTCCCGGATCCGCGGTCCGAGTGATGCCGAGACCGCCATCCCGACCCACGGCTTGGTGAGCACGGAAGAGATTGATCCCCAGTACGTGAAGGAACGAACGAGGATTGCCAACGCCTGCAGTCCCGGACCCCTGGGGAGTCCTTATGCTCCCTTCGATCCCGCTGCACCCGGCGGACCGCTGGCCTTGATGAAGCCAGAGATTCCGTTCGATCGGCTCCGCAATCGTCGCGCCTTGCTGGGTTCAGTGGATCAGCTCAAATCTCAACTTCATGCGCACCAGAGCATGAACGCGATGGGGACCTACCAGGAGAAGGCGTTCGAACTGATCTTGAACCAAGCGGGCGATGCACTCGACCTCGCGAAGGAAGACCCTAAAGTTTTCGATCGTTATGACACCAGTTCCTACCAGGTCGGCCACAAGCGGTTTCGCTCCTGTACACTAGGCCAGCAGATGTTGATGGCCCGTCGTCTCTGTGAGGCAGGCTGTGGATTTGTCACAGTCCAATCGTGCGGTTGGGATATGCACGCGGATCGTAATAATCCCGGGATCGAAGATGGGATGCGGATGCTAGGGCCGACGGTCGATCATGCCGTCGCGGCGTTCTTGGAAGATCTTGAGGCGCGTGGGCTCTCTGAGAAGATCCTCTTGGTCATTACGGGCGATTTTGGCCGGACTCCGAAAGTGAATAAAAATGGCGGCCGAGATCACTGGGCTCCACTCTCGACCTTGGCCTTTGCCGGTGGGGGCATTCCGACAGGTCAGGTCATCGGCCGATCATCGCGCAATGTAGACATCCCCGGCGATGAACCGGTCTCGCCGAGCGACCTGATGGCGACCCTGATGCATCTGCTCTTTGATATCGCTGCCCTCCGCCTTCAAGTGGACATTCCCTCCGAAATCGCCAGCCTCCTTGACCGCGGGAAGCCAATCCGAGGACTTGTCGGTTAGTTCGATCCAAGAGGCTTGGACGGCGTAAGTTCGAGAGGCTTGGTCCCGTACGATGTTGCCGCTAGAATCATTTACTGCGGCGTCTGGCCTACGTAAGCCGGGCAATTTGCTCTGTGGAACAAGATTGCTGTGACATTAACAACTCATGAGTACAGCGCCATCGACCGATCGCATTGAAGTTTTCTTCTCGTACAGTCATGAAGATGAGGCGTTTTGCAAAGAGTTGATCAAGCACCTCGGGGTGATGAAGCGCCTCGGGCAGATCGACGATTGGTACGACCGGAACATCAGTGCGGGAACGGAGTGGAAGCAGGAGATCGATCGTCACCTTGAACTGGCGACGGTGATCCTGTTGTTGGTCAGTGTCGACTTCATTGAGTCGGACTACTGCTATGAGATCGAACTGAAGCGTGCCATGGAACGGCATGACAACGGCGAAGCCCGCGTGATTCCGGTCATCTTGAGGCCGACGGACAACTGGCAGAAGACGCCGTTCGGTAAGTTGGCCGCGATTCCAACCGATGGTAAACCGATTTCGACTTGGAGCGACCGCGACGAGGCCTTTGCTCACGTCGCGCGTCAGATTCGCCTCGCGGTCGAGAGCATCCTACAGCAAAGGCAACCGTCAGACCCTCAGTAGGCCCATCGTCACCGACGGGGACGAAGCCGGTGGGCCGGAAAGGGTTTTGGAATGTCCCGTTTTCGCAGAACCGAGACTTTACGGGTCGGGAGGAGATCCTCAAGGATCTTCGTAAGCGTCTCACTACGAGGCGAAAGGCGGCGTTAGCGCAGGCAATTAGTGGTCTCGGCGGGATCGGCAAAACCCAGACGGCGGTGGAATATGCCTACCGCTTTGAATCAAAGTATAGCCATGTGATCTGGCTCACGGCGGAATCCGAGGTTGATCTGAAGACGGAATGTAGCGAGGTCGCGCAACAGCTCGGACTGATCGATCCCGATGAAGCGAAGGTGGAACGAGCCGTCCAAGCGTTCCGGCGCTGGCTGAGTGACGATCAGACATCTCGCTGGTTGTTGATTCTGGACAACGCCGACACTCCTGCGATCTTGAAGGATTTCCTGCCTCAAGAGACCCGAGGGCATGTCGTCCTCACGTCACGGGCTCAGGACTTCCAACGGGTCGGCATTCAAGAACCGATCGCCTTACCCAACCTGTCCACTCCGGAGGCGGCTGCATTCCTGCTCAAGCGTTGCAATCAACCGCACCCAAGCGACGAAGACCGTGCTGCGGCATCCCAGCTCGCCGAGAAGTTGGGTGGGCTCCCGTTGGCCTTGGAGCAAGCCGCGGCGTACATCGTAGCCCGTCAGGTTTCGATTCAGGATTATGTTGACAGCTATGGCCTACGGGGCCTGAAGCTGCTCGACGCCTCGAAACCGGTCCAAGGGGATGAAACGAAGTCGGTGGTGACCACCTGGGCCGCCAATCTGGAGGCGGTCGCTGAGGAATCGGCCGCCTCGGCAGATCTGCTCCGGTTTACGGCGTTTCTGGCCCCTGACGCTATCCCCTTTGATCTGCTGCCGCACGCCGCGTTGGACTTCAAGGATCCACTCGCGGAGGTCTTGAAAGAAGCCGAGGACCCGCTCGTCATCCCCGACCTTCTGCATCCCCTCGGTCGCTATTCCCTGATTCACATTCACCGCGCCTCAAGAACGTATAGCGTTCACCGCCTCGTTCAAGAGGTCGTCAAAGCGGCCATGCCCCCAGATGAGCGGCAAGTCTGGACTCAACGCGCCATCCGTGCCTTGAAGCAAGCCTACCCCGACGTAAAGCAGATGCAGAACTGGCCCCGTTGTGAACAACTGCTGCCGCATGGTCTGGCGGTCGCTGCTGAAATCCCCCGTGTAGAACCACCAATCGAGGAAGCAGCATTTCTGCTTAACGTACTGGGAGTCTATTTGGATGACCGTGGCCAGTATGCCGACGCCGAGCCGCTCTACAAGAAAGCAACCGAGACTTACAAGACCACACTCGGCGAGAACCATCCCAGCTACGCTCGATCACTGAACAACCTGGC
>CAZEAN010000032.1:0-51298 GCA_964510225.1 uncultured Isosphaeraceae bacterium | reverse complement strand
ACGACGGTGTTGGTACTACCGACATCGCCACGTTCCGGCCCGTCAGCGATATTTCCCCAGGTTCAGCTCAGTGGTTCATCATTCCGAGCTCTGCGAATGATATGCCCGGTGGCACGATCGGCGGTTTCTCGGTCGTGTTTGGGGCACCTTCGAATATCGACCTTCCCGCTCCGTTCGACTTCGACGGTGATGGTCGTGCCGAGATCGCTTCGTTCCGTCCCGTTCCCACTGAGCAAGATGTGGAAACCGGTCTCGACCCCAGCAACTCGATCTGGCTGATCTTGCCATCGTCCGACAATGACCCAACCTTCAGCGAACGGCTCGGTGGCTTCCCTGTCATCTTCGGTGCTGCCGCTGGTGTGGATATCGATCCCGACCAACCCGCCGTAGCCGACTACAACGGAGATGGTCGGCAAGATATCACAGCCTTCCGCTCCGATAGTGACCTCGTCGCAGGAAGCTCACAGTTCTTTATCTTGCCTTCGGACACTTCCTTACCGTTTGGTCCGGACAGCTTTGCTCCAGGGTTCCCCGTCACCTTCGGTGATGCCGGTGATATCGCCGCTTCGGGCTATTACAATAACGATGGAATTTCCGACCTTGGCGTCTTCGACAACGGGTCAGGTTCCTTCGCTGTTCAAGAGATTGGCGACGACACTCCTCTTTTCGAGTTGAACTCACCACTAACCGGTGATAGTGCAGTCCCGGTACTCGCACCACTCGCATTCCGGCTGGACGCAGTCGATGCGATCCCGGAGCCCAATCCCCCCGTACCGGCTTCGTTCGTAGCCTCCAACAGCCGTTTAAACCTGATGGCGAGCGAGTCACTCCGACTCAACGCCTTGGCAACCGATCAAGGGCTCGCATCCGAAATGGATGAGTCGGACACGGACGAAGTCAGTGTATTCGACGATGCTCTTAATGGACTCGTTGACGATTTCGACGATCTCATCAGCTGAGCCGTCTTAGCTTGCTTCGCCTTCTTTTAATCAGAGAAGGCTTTCAGATTTGCCAACATCAAGGCCAATCACCGAGTCTAGACTCGGTGATTGGCCTTCTCGCGTATCATGCCTTGCCAGACAGTTGAAGCCTGAGGTGAATTGACCGGATGTCATCCACTGACCAGAATTCCGAACAACCTGAGAGCCCAGAAACACCGGGTCCGTTTATTGACACTCATGCCCACTTGGATGACCCGAGGATCCTCAACGATTTCTCTTTGGTTCTTGATCGAGCAGTGGCTGCAGGGGTCGAGCAGGTGATCGGGATCGCTTCGACGGCAGAGTCATCTCTGAAGATTCTTGAGATTGCGGCCCTGGATTCGCGAATCTTCGCGACAGTGGGCATTCAACCGAACCATGTCGCAGAGAGTAGACCAGGAGATTGGGATCGAATTGCCGCGCTGATTTCTCTCGATCATGTCGTTGCGCTTGGTGAGACTGGCCTCGATCGTTACTGGGATCATACCCCGTTTCCGGCACAACAAGAAATGTTCGATCGACATCTTTATGCTGCCTTGGAGCATGACTTACCGGTCGTGATCCACTGTCGGAACTCCGAAGCGGAGATTGTCTCACAACTCGAAAAACTTGGTCGACCCGTTCGAGGTGTTCTCCATTCGTTCACGGGGAATCTCGATCAAGCAGAGGCCTTCCTAGAGTTAGGGCTCTATCTCTCTTTTGCCGGAATGGTGACATTTAAGAATCCATCGCTCGACCCACTTCGAGAGGTCGCCGCATCGATGCCCGTGGAGCGATTACTCATCGAGACCGATAGCCCCTACCTCAGCCCTCATCCCTATCGGGGCAAAACAAACGAGCCCAGCCGAGTCGCGATTACAGCAGAGCGGATCGCTGAACTCCGAGGAGTCTCGTTGACGGAAGTCGGAAGGCAGTCAACATCGAATGCCCGTACTTTATTTCGACTCCCAGAACGATCTTAAGAAGTGCTCGAACATTCCCTACCGACCAATTGATTGTACGAAGTCGGTCGGTAGGGAATATCCGCTTTCGATTACGAATTTACGCCGTCTGAGCACTCGTCCAACGCACCCGAGAGCCGGTTCAAGTCCTCGGCACTGGATTCATGGAAGCTTTGACCGAGCCGCTGGAGTTCCTCGTGGAGTTGAACCGCCACGCGGTGCAACTCTGGCGAGTCAATCGTCCATGCGATCTCGGCCAATTCGCTGGGACTAACCTCTCCGAGGTTCCGGTTACGTCGTTCCAGTTCGGACTCCAGGCGGAGGGCCGTCTCGAGCATCTCACCATGGACGGACTCGTTTCCACCTACCATCAGGCAATGAGGCCCGTTGATAATCTTTTTAGGTTGGCTGGGATCTTCGGGACCGATGCCAACTAGGACAGCACGGAGCGCGCGACGAGGCTTGGGGCCGGCAGCGTGGGATCTCATCGAAGGTCGGCCTTTCAACGGAGGGAGCAACCATCACGGTCCAATCAATCAACCGATGTCCGCAGGATCACTCCCGGAAACTCCGAGAACAAATCCTGCCACGAGAATTGATATCGGCGTGCTCCAACGTTGCGGCCAGCGAGTCGAGGTTGAATCACCCGAACGCGCCGTCCTCCACCGGAACCCTTCTCCCGGATCTTACGACCCCTCCAAGACTTCCTTCGTGGTATTTTTTGCGACCTTATAAGCATTACGGATTGTGATTGCGCGAGCTTCGAGCTGTTCCTCGGTATAGAGACGGTGCTCACTCTGCGGTAATCCGGCCAATGCAATGGTCAGCGGAAGAAGCTCAAGATACTGCTTGTATTGTTTCTCGAAATCGGGAGAGTCCTGGGCCATCGAATTCACTCCTTGAGAGAAACCGGAGACGAGATGTCAACGGAATGAATACGGAGTCGTTGCGAGACTTTTGAGAGAGGGGTAACTGTCAACCAATCGATGATGAGTTTAGGGTATCTTTCGGTAAAACCGGACCGCAAGGGGATACAGCGGAAAGGTCCTCATAAGCCCCAGACGCCCTAGAAGTGGAACTTGACCTGATTTACGCTGTGTCGTATGGTGAATCGAAGATTTTGGATTAAGACCAATCATGTTTCCAACATGCTTGCGACCTCGCCCTCTTTCACCTCTTCCAGATTCAACTTTACCTAAGTTGATACAGTGATAATGGAGGTTCTAGTTGATTCAGCGTGCTGCTGAGGAAGTTGAAGCACTCGACGAGTTTGCAGATCTCGGCCTCAGCTCTGTGATGCTCAGAGCACTCCGGCGTGCTGGGTTTAGCCATCCGTCCCCGATTCAGGCCGCGGTAATTCCTGAAGCGTTGGATGGTCATGATGTCATTGGCCAAGCCAAGACCGGCACGGGAAAAACTGCCGCGTTTGCAATTCCGTTAATCGAGATGCTTGAAGCTAGGAGTCAGGGACCACAAGCAATGGTCTTGGCACCCACCCGCGAACTCGCACAGCAAATTTTGACCGAGTTCGAGAAACTTTCAATTGGGTCCGGGGCCAAATTCGCCGCTCTTTATGGCGGTCAACCGATCGAGAAGCAGATCCGTAGCCTTCAGAGCGGTGTCGACATTGTTATCGGGACTCCGGGTCGAATTATCGACCACATTAATCGACGGACACTTATTCTTGACGATCTGATCCATCTGGTCCTCGATGAGGCCGATCGGATGCTCGACATCGGGTTCCGTCCCGAGATCGAGCGAATCTTAAGGCGCGTCCCTGATCCTCACCAGACGCTCCTCTTATCCGCCACACTCGATCCCGCGATCCAAGGACTTGCGGAACGCTGGATGTACCGCCCTGTCGAACTCTTGCTCTCCAAGGATGAACCATCCGCCGAAACGGTCCAACAGTTCTACGTCACGGTTGCAGCGACGAAAAAGACCGGATTATTACTCCATCTCCTTGATCGAGAACAACCAGAGCAATGCCTTGTCTTCACCCGGACGAAGCGAGGCGCCGATAAGCTGGCGACCAAGCTCCAGAGAACGGTCCGAGGGATCGCGGTGATTCACGGCGATCTCTCCCAGACCGTCCGTAACCGAGTGATGAAGCGGTTCCGCACTGGCGAGATCCCGGTCCTGGTCGCGACCGATGTCGTTGGCCGAGGGATCGATGTCAACGGAATCAGCCATGTGATTAACTACGATATTCCGGACGATCCGGAAAACTACGTGCACCGGATTGGTCGGACGGGACGAATGGGCAAGAACGGGGTTGCCTACCTCTTCGTCACTCCTGATCAAGGGGCTCCCTTGACCTCGATCGAAATGTTGATGAACCGGACAATTCCCCCGCTGCCGCTCAACGATTTCAATGCCACCGACTCTGAATCGAGCACAAAACGAGATCACCGTGCCGAGTCGGTCCGTGAGTTATTCAGCTATCTCTGATTCCTCTGACCTAAGGGGAGCGTCGCTTGGGCTCAACGTCCAAGTCCACTGGACGTCAATCGATCGACTCAGATCTTGAAAGAAGCGTTCCGCCGTTTCTTGCAATCTCTGTCGATCGATCGATCCTACAGTTGGATCAAACCGAAGCTGGTCAGCCCATCGAAGTAATCCTTCTGCGCGGTCAGCGAGTTCGAATTCCCGAGTAACTTCTCCGAGTGCTCGACGAAGTTCCTGAGCTGTGATAGCTCCGACAGGTCGACCGACGATATGCTCTACTAAGCATCCCAAGGCGTTCGCAATGGTCGCAGCATCGACTTCAGTGGAAGGATGCTTGAGGATTCTCCGAGCTTGGTGCTTCGCACACCGTTTTGCCTTTGCTTTGATGTCGGATCGTTGAAAGCGTTTGAGTCGGTAGAATAAAAATAAGAGGATTCCAACGAATACGACAGCACTCATGACCGCTGTAAGAAACCGTCGAGGCAAAACCCGAGACGGAGGGGTTTCGGGTAACTCAATCAAATCTAGGGCGAGGACAGGTGGATTGGCCACTGCCAGTGTTACTGAGTTCGAGATCACAGTTTGGAACCTTCGGAATTTCGGGTCGAACCAAGCGACCCGCAAGGGCCCGAGCGTTACTTCTCCCGCTTCGGTGGGCCTGAACTGAAATCGAAAGATTCGGTGCGGTGGATGAATGGAGCTGGTCACCGGTAGCTGCTCGACCGCCGGATTAAGGCCAGTTCGGTCGAAATCTGGGAGCAAGGGAGTTAAGAGCGAGCCAATTGCCCCCGGTCCCCGAAGCTCGATTTCGAGTTTAGTGGTTTCGCCGAGCCTGATTTGTGGAGGGTCGAGTCGCTGCTCAACTTCAATTGGGCCGACGCCACCTAAGAACCAGGAGGGGGCAGAAGGGAGGCTGGGCAGTCGCGTTACGGAGAGTAGTAGTCCTCGAGATCGACCTGATTGATCCCTCTGAAGAGCTTGGAACGCCGGAAGTCTCAACTCTCCCTCTTTCCTCGGCACAAGTCGAAACGCGAATCTTCGTTGGCTCGTTGAGTCGAGAAGAAGGGGCGATTCCAAGGAGTCAACCGAAACAAGGTCAGCGTCAGCCGGGATCGGTGGTTTGAGCACAAGCGACTCATTTAGATCGCCTTGGACACGCACTTGAAGGTCAATCGCTTGGCCAACAACGTAGGGTCGCGACCCAACAATGTCGATCTCGACCTTCAGTGTGTCACTCTTCGGTGTCCCGATTTGTACTGGAGTCATCACTAAAGCCAACGCGACAAAGACTACCACGGTCTCTGTTCTCCCGAGGAGTCAGCAGGGGGCGGACGGTCACGTGGACGTCGTTCCCGAGCCTCACGGATTGCGTCGAGTGCTTCGGAGAGTCGTTCCTCGGGTGATTGGCCTCGAGCTGGGGCACGCTGACTCTCCGAACCGAAACCTTGCGTTGACTCAGTTGACGACGAGCCCCTTGATTCGGATTCCCGGGAATCAATCGGATCAACGGTTCTTGGCTCTTCCATTTCTGGGGCAGTCGTCACGGGGGACTGACCCTCGGGATTTCCTTGAGGAGCGTCATCCGGCGCTGGTCGCGATTCTTGATCCTGAGTCGACTCACTGACTTGGCCACCCGCCTCGTGATCGTTGGCAGTTTCTGCTCCCAATGCAGTGAGTCGTTCCGCAAATCGTCGATTCTCGAGGGCATCACTTCGGATCCGATCGTAATCGTCCCCAAGAACCTCCGAAGAGACGCAACTGTCGTAATGCTGGATTGCGTCCGGGATTTCACGGAGCGCGACAGCAACATTACCGAGCCCAAAGTCGATTTTCATCTGCAATGATGGATCAGCGGTTGCGGAAGCTTTGATGTAAGCTTCACGAGATTCTGCAAAACGACCGAGCTGAAAGAGGACAGACGCCGAGTTGTAATGAGGGAGCGGCGCATTCGGTTCGATTGACGCCGCTGCTTGAAATCGTTGAAGGGCACCTTCGAGGTCACCGTCGCGATACAGTTGAAGTCCGTCACCGATTGCTAAAGCAACGGGACGAGCATCTCGCTGTTCTTTCGAAGCTCCGAGGCAAAGAACAGTGAGAAGAAAGAGGAGCCTCGATCGTCGCCAATCACTCGATCGGAACCGGCGGGGCCAAGAACCGACGACCCCAACCATCATGGCGACAACGAGGAAAAGCGGGAACTGATCGATCCTCTGTTGTTGACCTGTCGACTCCCGGAACCGTCGGGACGCTGGCGCGATGTATTCTTCGAAGAGCTGCCCTAAGTCGCCATCCGAAACGCCGAGTGGTACGAATGCGCCCCCGGTCCCGATCGCAAGAGCCCGAAGTGCGGAATCATCTCGCCTTGATCTTACGACCGCACCCTTGAAGCGTAGGGGTACCTTCGACCTACCGTCCTCGGTCGTGACCAAGACCTCGTGCGGGATCTTTGCGTCACCAACAGCGACCGCGTGGAGCGCGACACCGCTGGCTCGGAGCTGCTCAATCCGATCAAGCCAGGGTGATTTGTGGTCCTCACCATCGGAGATCAGGATCAACGCACGTCCCCCTTCCAGCTCGGGACCGTCAAACAGCGAAAGCGCAGTCTCTAACCCCGCACCTAAGTTGGTTCCAGGAAGATCAATCATCCCTGGTTCGAGCGCTCGGAGTGCTCCGATAACGGCGCCGAGATTCTCCGTGATGGGGCAGCGGACTACCCCTCGACCCGCAAAAGCAACCAGACCGACCCGATCACCTGGTTCAGTCCCAATCGCGTTCACAAGCTCAAGGGCAGCCTCAAGGCTCCGGCCGAGGCGATTCGGTACGACGTCCTCCGCAGCCATGCTTTGACTGACGTCGATGAGCAGGACTAAGTCCCGACCTTCGGCTAGCTTCGACGAGTCCACAATGCCCCACTGCGGCCTCGCAAGAGCAACCATCAGGATCAAGACAGCGAGCGTCCAACCTAGCCTTCCATCGGTCGGAGGTTCTCCACTCTGCGCAATCGATCGCCAACCGAAGCGCCTTCGGAATCGGCTGAGACGATCGGCAAGCAAAAAGATCGGCCAAGCCAAGAGGCACCAGAGCCATGCCGGATCGGCAAACGTCACGTCAACGTCCCCTCACCATCCATCGTCCGTCCCTCTTGTGCTTAGGGGAGGCGACGAAGCCTCCCCAGCCCTAGTAACCGATCAATCATGAGCAAGACGAGAGCGACAACAACCCAAGTCTGGTACTCTTCACGATATCGAGTCTGAATCGTTTCGGTCACACGGGATTGTTCAAGCCGATCCAACTCCTGGAAAGCGGCACGGAGACCATTCGTATCCGCGGCTTGGAACATGACGCCTCCGCCCCGACCTGCCCAATCCCGGAGCGCTCCGGCTTCATAACCAGGAGTTCCCGGATCATCCTGATTCGTATCAAGACCAAGATCCGGGGGCCCGACGCCAATCGTGTAGAGCCTTGCCCCGAGTGTCCGGACCAAGTCGGCTGCCTCTTCGGGTTCGACCGGGTTCGCGATGAGGCTTCGGTCGGGCTGATTCTTGCCGTCCGTGATCAGGACAATCACTTTCTCAAGGGCTTCAGAAGCTTCGGCAGCGCTCAGGCCCTCAATGATCGCATCCCCGATGTCTGTCGCCGCTTCTGTTGAGGGTGCGGGCGCTACGGAGTCGACAAAGCCGATCAGGAGGTCGTGGGAAAACGTCGGTGGACAATTGAGATCGGGGAGACTTGCAAAGGTCACGAGACCAATTTGGTCGTTGGGTCGCCCCTCGATGAATTCCCGGATCGTTTCTTTGGCTAATTCCAAGCGCGTTGGGGCATTCTCGGGACCCAACGAATCGATCGTCGTCATGGTCCGGCTCCGATCTAAAACTAGAACGATCGCAAGCCCCTTGGAGGTCAATCGGACCTCACCGGCAACTGTTTGGGGGCGTCCAATGGCAATTGCGAGAGCGACAATGGCCAACGACTTCAAAAGAGTCGGCAGATAGGATCTCCAATTGAGACCGGTCGGAGACGGGAAGAAAGTCAGCGACGGCCATCGGACGCGGGGCCTTGCACGAGTCGCGAACCAAGGCACGAGGGCTAAAACGAGAAAGAACAACCCTGCAGGTGACGCTAACTGGATCGAATCGATCGTGACTGGGAGGGAATCGAACATTGAGACCGCCCCTCTATTCTCTAATCAATTGACGACGTGCCCTCAGAACCCGTTCGAGCGCGGTATCAGGATCCGGGTCAAGGACTGTCAGATGACCCATCTTCCGACCAACACCTGGCGCATCCTTACCATAGAGATGGAGTGAGAGTGCGGGATCGGCTTCGAGTGCAGCAGACCAGTCAGGTGTGCCTGGATCCCAGAGATCACCGAGTAGATTTGCCATCGCGGCGGGCGACAAGAGATCTGTCGAGCCAAGTGGAAGGCAACTCAACGCACGGACCTGCTGTTCAAACTGACTCGTCGCTGCTGCTTCGATGGTGAGGTGGCCAGAATTATGAGGACGGGGCGCCATCTCGTTGACTCGGAGTTCTTGGTCACTCGATCGGAAAAACTCGACACAGAGGACACCGACATAATCGAGCGCTTGGGCAATTTTGGTCGCCATCATCCGAGCGGTTTCGCCCAACGATGATTTTAGCGGAGCAGGCATTAAGGTCGTATCTAGGATGTGGCGATCGTGGTGATTCAGGCCAACCGGGAAGGTCGCAATCGAACCGTCCACCCCTCGGGCTACGACAACGGAGATTTCCTGGTCAAAGGCAACAACCCCCTCGGCCACGCAAGGGACACAACCAAGCCGTTCCCAACCTTCAGCGAGTTCCGATTCTTGATTTACACGGATCTGCCCCTTGCCGTCGTAACCCGAGGTTGCCTGCTTCAGGATCAAGGGTATCCCAACCGCTTTGACGGCATCTGTGAGTTCTCTCTCCGTCTGGACTGGAGCCCAAGGTGCTGTGGGGAGTCCGACAGATCGAAAGAAACGTTTCTCACGGAGCCTGTTTTGACTGATCCAGATCGCGCGGGCATCAGGCCTGGTGGGCACTCTTCTTGAGAGCCAACGTATCGAAGCGGCGGAGACGTTCTCGAATTCGACCGTGACGGCGTCAATCCGCGCGGCAAATTGTCGGAGGGTTCTTAGATCCTGGTCAGATCCGACGATGACTTCGGTGGCAACTTGTGCCGCGGGGGCATCCTCCGATTCTGCTAGAGCGATTGTCCGGTAGCCCATCCGGGAGGCTGCCAAGTGGAACATCCGGCCTAACTGCCCGCCGCCGATCACTCCGAGTCGGGCCGGCGGTAGCAGCCGATCCAATTCAGGCCGAGCCATGAGGCGACTCCGGGACCGCGTCCGTCTGTTGGGCTCGATAATCGTTGAGGCGGTTTGCAATCTCCTGATCGCTTAATGCGAGGATGGAGGCTGCCAGCAGCGCGGCATTTGCGGCACCCGCCGTCCCGATCGCGAGAGTCCCCACCGGAACTCCTCGGGGCATCTGTACGATCGAGAGCAGGGAGTCTACCCCTCGGAGCACTCGGCTCTCGACTGGAACTCCCAGGACTGGAAGCCTCGTCAGCGAGGCTATCATCCCAGGAAGGTGAGCAGCTCCACCAGCTCCTGCGATAATCACCTGGAGACCCCGCTCGACCGCCGTTGTTCCGAATTCAACCAAGCGATCAGGGGTCCGGTGTGCGGAAACAACCCGTGACTCGTGCGGAATCTTGAGTTGCCCCAGGAGTTCTGACGCATGCTTCATTGTCTCCCAATCCGACTGACTCCCCATCACCACGGCGATTAGTGTTTGATCATCTGAACCAGGCATTGATCATCAATCGTTAAAATAATTGATCCGGAGTAAAATGCCAACGAACCGTGCGAAGGCTTGCCGACTCTGACTAAAATCATACTGTGAAACGCCCGAGGAGGTTTGATCAATGAGCCTCCTTTGACCGATCGAGATCGAGGTCAGTCGTCTTGAATCCTACGGTTCCACTCATCAACTCCCCAGAACAGAATTCAAGCCATCGACTTTCCCCGCTTTTGGGGAAACCAGACGGAATGCTCGTGGTCCATGAAGTCTATCGGAGCCTTCAAGGTGAGGGGACGCATGCTGGCTTACCCTGTGTGTTTATCCGACTGACCGCGTGTCATCTTCGTTGCTTCTACTGCGATACTCCGCACGCGTTCAAGCAAGGTCGCTTGATTAGTTTTGATGACCTCATTCAGGAGGCGCTTAATCTCGGAGAGCTTACAGATCTCATCGAGTTGACTGGTGGTGAGCCTTTGCTTCACCCGGAAGCCTTCCCGCTGATGACGAGACTTGCCGATCGTGGTCGAACGGTCCTCCTCGAAACCAGTGGCGCCTGCTCGATCGCCAATGTCGATCCTCGGGTTCACGTTATTCTCGACCTTAAGACGCCAGGATCGGGTGAATCGCGCCAGAATGATTGGACTAATCTTGAGTACCTCAAGCCGACCGATGATCTGAAATTTGTGATCACGGATCGAGAAGATTTTGAATGGATGGCCGAGATTCTTGAGACTTGGAACCTTCTCGGCCATGGCACAATCATCGTAAGCGCAGCATCTGGTTGGCTGACACCCGTCGAGCTTGCCGATTGGGTCTTGGCATCACGATTACCTCTTCGACTACAAACCCAGCTCCATAAAGATCTTTGGGGTCCGGAGACACGAGGCGTTTGATCATTGATGGCTCACCAAGATGGTTTCAATATGACCGACGAGAGTGGGTTCACCTCACGACGACTTTTGCGATTCATCATCTTGATTGCCTTCCTCTGGTTTTTCGCAGCAACCTTAAGTTCTGGTGAAGGGTTGGAAGACTGGATCACTCTCCGAGGTGACGTCCCTGGGACCGCTGGAATCCTTGCGAAAGGGCACTTGTTACTCATTGGACTCATCGCCTTGATCGCGAATTTTGTTCTCCGGATTCCTCAACAGGGTGGTCCCTTGGTCGAAGAAGAGGACTCCGAGGATGAGGAATTTGACGACGTTGTCGATCGTTGGTCTTAAGTTTTCGAGCAATAATCCGGGCCAAAAAACGAATAGGCTGAAACGCTAGCCTCCCAACCCGGGTAGATATAAATGGCTGATGCATTTCGGGAACACAGGGTGCTCGATTGCTCTTGGACTATGGAGGATGATCGAGTTTTAGTGGAAGCGCTCAAGGCTAACAAAACTTGGGCCCCGGCTGCGTTGCTCGATCGTTATCAGCGAGTTGTCTTCGGCCTCTGCTTCCGGATGCTCCGGCATCGCCAGGATGCTGAAGATGTCACTCAAGAAACCTTCCTGAGGGCTCTCAGATCCGTCCAAGGCTTTGACGTTGTCCGACCACTTCGTCCCTGGCTACTCGGAATCGCCGCAAATCGTTGTCGGACGGCGCTCGGCCGACGCTCAAGACGACCGAAACCGATTGAAGGGACAGAAGAACGACCCGATCATCGGCTCAGCCTTACCGACCCCGATGATCTCGGTACCGAACTTGTCGAGGCGCTTAATCGACTCCGTCCCAATTATCGGCTGGTTTTTATCCTTTATCATGAACAAGGATTACCGTACGACGAGATCGGCCGAGTGATTAAACGACCCATCGGTACCGTCAAGACCTGGCTCCATCGTGCACGGGCGACCTTAGCCGATGACCTAAGCCGTCGTGGGCTGACTCCTGATTAGCTGGACGAGTTACTTCAACGGAACAGTGTCGTTTTGTCGAAACTATACTGATGTCTTAGAACGCGATACTCGGGAGACTGAATCTGATGGATTGTCGCCGGCTCGAAATTGAGTTGAATCGAGAGTTGGACCAACTCAGGGGAACAGGCTCTGTTTACTTTGAGCATGCTCAGGCGCGGTCTGACGACCCATTTCGAGACATTGATCGATCTTGGGCTCGTCATCTTCGAGAGTGTCATGAATGCCGAAGTAAGGTCGCCAAGTACCGTGGCCTCGGTCGTGCGATCTCACAGCTAAGCCCTGTTCCGAGTCCTTCAGCAATGCTCGGAGAACGTATCCTCGATGCTGCTGAACGGACTCGGAGCAAAACCGGTTTGACCACTCGACCGAGAGGAAGCGGTTGGGCGATCGCTGCCGCTGCGGTCCTTCTCGTAGGCGTCTGCTGGTTGGTCGTTCGAAGTGCGTGGGAGCGTTGGGAACCAACTGTTGCAGAGAACACGGTCGAACAATCCCTGGCCCCACGGCTCAAAACCTCCCGACCACTCCCTGAGATGGTTGCAGAGGCGACCGAGGCCTCCACATCCTTAGTCGCTCGATCCCGTGCCAAGGCGGAATGGCTGAGCCGAGTCGTGATCGACTCCGCATCCGAGGCCGTCACGATCCAGGTTGATACAACCTCAACTTCTTCCAACGGCTCGATCAGCAATCCCGACCAACTGCTTGGTCAGATCAGCGAGACCGTCGCTGCAGGGATCCGCCCTCTCTCCGAACCCACCCGCAGCGCTTTCGGTTTCCTGCTCCCCAGAATGCCCTCGAAGGTTGATTCGGACTCGACCGATCCCACCTCGAGCTAACGATGCTCCATCACCATGCTTCGGCGCAAATTGAGGCCAATTTCGGATCAAGGTTGATCTTTTATGTATCCAGTACTGTTGCGACTCACGACGCTTGGACTTGGTTTCCTGCTAATCGCTCCAGAAGGGAAAGCCAACGAAGCCGTTGAGCGTTTGATCGATCGTGTTCCTCCAAGTGCCTCGCTTGCGATTATTGCTGACGATTTTAGTAGTCAGCTCGCTTCTATCCGTAGCTCAGAATTGTCGCGACGTTGGCTTGACTCTCAGAGTCTCCGTGAATGGGCTGAGTTCGAAGGGATCCAACAACTGCTTCTCGTCCGTAAGGAGATTGAACGGGCTCTTGATGTGGAGGTTGGTGAGATTGTGGAGAGTCTCTTAGGGGAAGCAGTCGTTTTGACTCTCCACCTTCCTCCAGACGGCAGGTCCGATCAGGCCCGGGGATTGCTGCAGACACGGGTTAACGACAGTTCGTTGCTAAAGCGTTTAATCGACGCCTCCAACGAAGCCGAGCGGACAGCGGGCAAGCTAAAGTCAATCCAGCGCAAAATACACGCTGGCGTGCGCTATCAGCTCCGAGAGTTCAATGACGGTCGACCCTCAGAAGGGTTTGTCCTCCTCAACGACGAAACGTTTGTCTGGACGAACTCAGAACGCTTGATCAAAGATGTGCTTGAACGACATGCAAATGAGAGATTGCCTGCCCTGAGCGATGAACCAACCTTTATCAGCCTCCGTGCTGCCCTCCCTGGGGAGTCGTTTCTTCAGGTCTTGGTCGATCCTAAGTTTGTCGGAAAGATGATCGCGGAAGATGAAAATGGAATTGATCCCGGCGATCTTCCCGAGCCGGTCGTTCGTATAATCCGGGCGATCAATGGCGTGGGGCTGGCGATCGACTGGCAGGACGGACCGCTGGTTCATTTGGTCGAAGTCCTCGACCCAGATCGACTTCCGACCTGGCTTGATACCACCACAACCGATGCCTCACGACCATCCGTAGACCGCCTTGAACGCTTGATCCCTGCGTCGTCGGTGGCCTTAGCGGCCGGATATACAGATTTTGGGCTTCTCTTTGAGACCATGAAGGGGCTAGTTCCCCCCTCTGATCGCCCACGGTTCCGTTACCTGGAGTTGGTACTCGAGGGGGTTTCACTGGGTCTCGATTTGCGGACCGAGATCCTACCGATGCTGGGTCCTGAGTGGATCGTAGCGCTTGTTGCGCCCTCGGAGGACAAGAATCTTGACTCTGTGTATTTGCTCTTCCAAGTCGTTGTGAAGGATCCGAGGACGGCGAAGGCAATAGAGAACGCCATCCAGACCATCTTGGCTTTCATCATGCTCAGTGATGAGAGGGGGAAACCTGACCTAATCATCGAGCCGACCGAGATCGGGGAGATCAAGCTCACGCGACTCGCGTCGCCGTTCTTTAGCCAAGTTGAACTCCTTGCATTTGGTACCGCGAACAACATCTTCGCAATTGCTACTCATGCCGCGACCCTCGCCGACTCGCTCCGGGGCGCCTCGGAGTCGATTGCAGAGGATGGAGGATCGAATAATCGCTCTCAAATCCTGGATGATCGGAGCGACTATTTCGATGACGCGTTCAACTTTATCTACGTCGACCTGTCGATCTTGCAACGGCTTGATGAGGACGCTCGGCTTGCACTTGCCCAGCGGATCACCTCAGTTGATGAAGATCTCGATACGACGGTCAACGAATTAAATGGTTTGCTCGATCTCCTCCGACCTTTCCGGGCCGCTTATGCAACTTCGACGGTCGCTAAGGAGAGCACCGTTGTCGCCCAACGAGTCGGACTCATCATTAATAAAGAGTGAACTTGATCTGCCAGCTAAGCAAGTCTGATTTGTTGTTAATTTGACACCATTTATTAAAGAAACGTAATGGAGTTTTATGTGCAATTGATTTTTGATACTATTAGTGGTCAGAATGCCTAGCATAACGTGTCGAGGGATCCATGTTCACTATCGGACGAAATTGGATCGCCCGGCTTAGATCGGTTGGAAGCACAGGCCAAAAGGACTCGAGCTCGGGATAGAGACGTTGACTTGTTCTAGGGGAGTGACTGGCCCCGGTCTGAGCAATCCGCTCTCCGGTGCCTAGCTCTCGATCATGGGTCACACGATCTCGACCGGTCGCCTTTGAGGAATAGAGGGCACGATCGGCTCGCTCAAAAAGCTCTGTCGGTGTCTCAACGCTCGGATCGATTGTCGAAAGGCCGAAACTTGCCGTGATTGCTCGGTAGGGCCACTCTTGTTCGGCGAGCTTGGTACGAAGCCGTTCTGCCATGCACAGCGCTTGATCCGCGAGAAGACCCGGGAGGACGACTACAAACTCTTCGCCTCCGTAACGTGCGACGAGGTCTCGATCACGGACGGAACGCCTCAACTCCGACGCGAATTTGAGGAGAATCGCATCACCGGCTTGATGCCCAAAGGTATCATTAAAGTTCTTGAAATGATCAATATCAATGAGGATGAGTGAGATGGAATCGTTCAGTCGTTGGGCGCGTCGAAACTCAGCGTCGAGAAATCGTTGAAAGAGGCGACGGTTCTTGAGACCAGTTAAAGGATCAGTGTCGACAAGATCGGTGAGATGCGCATTGTGGACTTCCAATTCGCGCTTCAACGCTTCCAATTCCTCGGAGCGTCGGAGAAGCTCCTGCTGCATCTCGATGATCCGACGCGCACTCTCGACGTGGGCGATTAACTCGCTGACTTGAATCGGCTGGGTCAGGAAACCATCGACTCCTGCTTCATACCCTTGAAGTCGGTACTTCAGTTTGGGTTGGCTTGTCAGCATTAAAATGTAGAGGTAGGGGATCCGCCTCGCCGTCCGGACCCGGCGGCATAGTTCGTGCGCATCGAGGCCAGGAAGGTCACGATTGGCGATAAGGAGCTGAATCGACTCGTCCTGGCGAAGCCGCTCCTCCGCCTCATTGCCATCCCGGACAAGGAGAACTTCATGCTCCTGACGCTTAAGGACCGTCCTAAGCATCCGAGCGCAGGGGGCGTTTCCCTCGGCGATCATGACCTTCATGAGCATGAATCAGATTATGTTGTTTCTGTTGTGTCTGACACAAGTAATCGCCGTTGTTTAGTCAAAGAGTCGTTTGTCGGTAACAAAGGCGATGACAAGGTCGCTTCAAGATCCTTGAACGATCCGAGGCCTTGAATGATCACACGGTGATCTATCAGAAAGGCTCCATGAACCGATGATCCTGACGGTGCCTTCCAAGACACCGCTACCAACACCATAGTTCCCGTTTCTGGTCCCGTAGCTGAAAAATTGGAATGATTTTGGGGAAGCAGTATCGTGAACACTCTTTGCTCAGAGGCCAACTTGTCTAGTTCCGAGGGATTGAATCGGCGCAGCGAACAGTTGTATCGTATTGCTCGATTCAACTAAAAATGTCCGGTCCTTAACGCCCCCCGCAACTAATCATGGAGGACCTCCGTGGCGTTGGCGGCCCCTGCAATCGTCATCCGAGGCGCTCGTGAGCACAATCTCCGAGACGTCTCTGTCGAACTCCCGCGTAATGCGTTGATCTGTCTAACAGGGGTCTCGGGTTCGGGAAAGAGTTCCCTGGCATTCGACACGGTCTACGCTGAAGGGCAGCGTCGCTATGTTGAAAGCCTTTCAAGCTACGCCCGCCAGTTCTTAGCTCGTTTGCCTAAGCCTGATGTCGATCGAATTGATGGATTAAGCCCTTCAATCGCAATCCAACAGAAGACCGGTGGGCGAAACCCACGGAGTACGGTGGGGACGATTACGGAGATCCACGACTATCTCCGGGTCCTCTACGCGCGAGTCGGTCGTCAACATTGCCCGCGCTGTGGTCGACCGGTGGAAGCTCAGACGAGAGAGCAGATCGTCGCACGACTCCAAGAGGAACCGACTGGCAACTACATAATCATTCTGGCCCCCGTGGTTCGTGGCCAGAAGGGAGAGCACCGGGACCTCTTTGCTGAACTCAGCCGTGATGGTTACCTCCGTGCACGAATCAATGGCAAGATCCATTCGATCGCCGAACCCCCCTCCCTCGATCGTAAGAAGAAACACAACATCGAGGTTGTAATCGATCGAATTAAGCTAGGGCCCGCCCAGCGTGGCCGGCTCGCTGAGGCGGTCGAAGCTGGTCTGAAGCGCGGAGGCGGTACCCTAGTCGTCAGCGTCGAGGGGGAAGAAGACTTAGTCCTCTCGTCGAACTACGCGTGCTCCCACTGTGGGATTGGATTCGATCCCCCGAGCCCCCAGCTCTTTAGCTTCAATAGCCCGCAGGGACGTTGCCCGTCGTGCGATGGACTGGGAATCCGTCAGGAGTTCGATCCCGAACTTCTAATTCCGGATCCCTCGCTCTCAGTCGCGGCGGGTGCTATCGCACCGATTGGCCCCTTAAAGAAGGTCGGAAAATGGCGGCGGCACCTCTACGAGGGATTCGCCGCAAATCTCGAGGCTGATCAAGATGGTCCCCCGAAAGGAACACTCCTCAAGAAACCTTGGTCTGAATTAAATCAGAGGTGGCGTGATGCCTGGCTCTTCGGAACCGGTGAACGGAAGATTGTCTATCGATGGAAGACTCGGCACGGGTCTTGGTCGCATTCGGATGTCTGGGGTGGTATTGCCAATGAACTCCTTGAAAAGCTCAAAGGCAAAGAATCCGGTCCACAACGCGCAAAGCTCGGCCCGTATCTCAAGGAGGTCCACTGTTCTGATTGCGAAGGGGCAAGACTGAACAGCCGTGCTCGAGCGGTTCGGGTGGCGGGGCAGACCCTGGGTCACTTGGAAGCAACGGACATCGGGAGTTTACTCCACTGGTTTGATCTCTTGGCCGGTGCTGATGCGCCTAGCCAAGCTTCGAGAATTCCTCCTCCTGAACCTTTTGATCACCTTTCCAAGACCATTGCAGAGGAACTCTTAAAGGAGATCCGTGCTCGGTTGCGGTTCTTGGTCAATGTTGGCCTCGATTACCTCACCCTCAATCGTCCCGCGCCAACACTTTCCGGCGGTGAAGCGCAGCGGATCCGACTCGCGAGCCAAGTCGGAGCCGGCTTAGTCGGTGTGCTTTACGTCCTCGATGAGCCCTCGATCGGACTTCACCCAAGGGATAACGATCGCCTGATCTCAACCTTGCAACAACTCCGTGACGCCGGAAACACCGTCCTCGTCGTTGAGCACGACGAAGATACGATGCGTGCGTCCGATCACTTGATCGACTTTGGCCCCGGGCCGGGGGTCAAAGGGGGCGAGATCGTTGCTCAAGGATCAATCAGTCAAGTCATCAAGTCTAAGAAAAGCCTGACTGGTCAGTACCTCGCTGGCAAACGGACGATCCCCGTTCCTTCAGAACGTCGTAAGCCTGACGGTCGAGTCCTCAGAATCGTCAACGCACGGGAAAACAATCTGAAAGGAATCGACGTTGAGATCCCTCTTGGTGTCTTCGTCGGGGTTACGGGGGTCTCGGGCTCGGGCAAGAGTTCACTCATTGGCCGGATCCTCCGGGAGTCCCTCGCGCGCGATCTTAACAATGCCAAGACCGAACCTGGTGCCCATGATCGAATCGAGGGGCTCGAACATCTCGACAAGATGATTGATATTGATCAATCACCGATCGGTCGAACTCCTCGGTCTAATCCAGCAACTTACATTAAGCTTTTTGATCAAATTCGGGATCTCTTTGCCAAGCTCCCTGAATCCAAAACGCGGGGCTATCAGCCGGGGAGGTTTAGTTTCAATGTCCCCGGAGGTCGTTGCGAAGCGTGCGAAGGGAACGGATCGAACAAGCTCGAGATGGACTTCCTCGCCGATGTCTGGGTGACTTGTCCGATCTGCGAGGGTCATCGGTTCGGACGTGAGACCCTTGAGTGCAAGTTCAAAGGGAAGAGCATCAGCGACGTCCTCGAAATGGATGTACAGGAAGCGCTGGAGCTTTTTGAGAATGTCCCTAAGATCGCGTCGATGCTGAAGACGCTCCATGATGTTGGCCTCGATTACCTCAAACTTGGGCAAGCATCACCGACCCTTTCCGGCGGGGAAGCACAGCGGATCAAGCTTGCCCGAGAGCTGGTCAAGAAAGGCACCGGCCGAACTCTCTACGTCCTCGACGAGCCCACCACGGGTCTCCATTTTGAAGATGTCAAACGACTCCTCGAAGTGCTCCATGGGTTTGTTGCTCTCGGGAATACAGTACTGGTCATTGAGCATAACCTCGACGTGATCAAGACGGCCGACTGGGTGATCGACCTTGGTCCCGAAGGTGGAGCAGGCGGTGGGGAAGTCGTCGCTGAAGGGACCCCAGAACAGATCGCCGAGGCGAGATCAACAAGTGCGACTGGCAAAGCACTCCAGAAGATCTTGAATCCCAATGACACATCGGCCAAATCAAGTTCAAAACAAGCACAAGCTACTTCGAAAACAAAGCGGTCAACTAAACGGACGAATACTGAATTCAAAGAGATTACGATCGAGGGGGCAGCACAACACAACCTCAAAGGAATTGATGTCCAACTGCCTCGGTACAAACTGTCGGTCTGCTGTGGGCCGAGCGGATCGGGGAAGAGTTCACTGGCGATGGACACCCTCTACGCGGAGGGGCAGCGTCGCTACGTGGAGAGCCTTTCGAGTTATGCAAGGCAATTTCTCGCTCCGCTCCAAAAGCCCAAGGTGGAACGGATCACCGGGCTCTCACCCGCAATCAGCATCGAACAGAAAACCACGAGCAAGAGTCCGAGGTCGACGGTCGGGACAGTCACGGAGATCCACGATTACCTCCGGATACTCTTCGCGCGACTCGGACAGCCGCACTGTCCGAACTGCGGAGTTCCGGTCAACCCTCAGACGATCGACCAAATTGTGGAGACCCTCCTCGATCGTTTCGAAGGGGAGCGACTTTATCTCATGGCGCCGATAAACCCGATCGAATGGCTTGAGGCCGAATCAATCCTCGATAATGACTCCTCGAACGACTTCGATGAAGTCACCGAAGTCTGGGAACAACTCAACAAGTCCGGTTTTGGTCGGATCCGTGTCAATGGCCACTCACACGATCTCAGCAAGCCTCCTGATCCTAAGCTGCTTCCCGATGGCCCAATCTTGTACCAACAAGTTGAAGTCGTCGTCGATCGCGTCATCGCGCGACGGAAGTCCCGTTCTCGACTCGCAGATAGTGTGGAATCGACCCTGAAACTGGGCCATGGAGTGATCCGGGTCGCTCGGGTTGTTGAGAATGCTAAAGAACCAACGTGGCCTGTCCACCAATTCAGCCTGTTTCGATCCTGTGAGCGTTGCGGTCGGACCTTCGAAGAAATGACGCCGCACCACTTCTCCTTCAATAGCCCGATCGGGTGGTGTGACTCGTGCGAGGGACTGGGAGTGCAACGGGGAGTGAATCCAGCAATCTTGATTCCAGATGGGCGCAAGAGTTTAAGCGAGGGCGCGGTCGAAGGTTGGCCGACCATCGAATCCGGCACCCCCTTCGGTCGGATGATCCTGACCCTCTGCGAGACCCTTGGGGTTGATCCCGATCTCCCCTTTGACGACCTCGAGTCACGCCTCCGTCGGATGATTCTCCAGGGTACGGGCGAAACCTGGTTCGAAGTACCGCCGCTCGATGGAGTTCCTGGATTTAAATATCAGTATAAAGGTGTTTTGCCTTCAATTCTGGAAGCAGCACGCGTTTCCTTTGTCTATCGAGCCAAGCTCCGAGGGATGGTCGATCTGGTTCCGTGCATGTCGTGTCTCGGTGGCCGACTCCGCGATGATGCTGCCGCCGTCCGGTTTCAGGGATATACGCTTGATCAAGTCAATAATTGGTCACTTGGTCGTACTTGGTCGTTCTTTCGAGACCTCGGACTCTCCGAAACGGAGCAACAGATCGCGGGCGATCTCATCAGAGAGATCCGTGACCGTCTCCGATTCCTCGTTGATGTTGGCCTGGATTACTTGACGCTCGGTCGTTCCACCCCGACCCTCTCTGGAGGCGAAAGCCAGCGGATCCGACTCGCAAGCCAGATTGGAAGTGGACTCACCGGTGTCCTCTATGTCCTCGATGAGCCAACGATTGGGCTTCATCCTCGAGACAATGCGCGACTCCTCGGTGCTCTCAGGAATCTGAGAGATCTCGGCAATACGCTGGTGATGGTCGAGCACGATTGGGAGGTGATCGAGGCCGCGGATCACTTGGTCGACTTCGGACCAGGTTCGGGCTCATTAGGTGGCGAAATTACCGGGTCAGGGACGCTGAGCCAACTCAAGAAATCGCCCAAGTCACTAACGGGCCGCTACCTCTCGGGCACGGAAGCGATCCCGGTGCCAACCAATCGACGACCGAATCCTGAATATGGACTGGTTGTTTGTAATGCGACCCACCACAACCTCAAGGGGATCGATGTGACCTTCCCTATCGGACTCGTGACGGTGGTCACGGGAGTCAGTGGTTCGGGGAAGAGCTCGCTCGTTGAAGATGTCCTAAAAAACGCCTGTGCGTATCGATTGAGCGATGCCCATCTGACGCCGGGTCGTCATGATCAAATCTTGGGGTTTGAGTTCATTGATAAGGTAATCGCCGTTGATCAAAATCCGATCGGGAGCACTCCAAACTCGACACCGGCTACTTACACAGGTGCCTTTGACCAAATCCGAGAGCTTTTCGCGAAGCTCCCCGAATCCAAGATCCGCGGTTATGGTCCTGGTCGATTTAGCTTTAACCTTAACGGTGGTCGCTGTGAAGCTTGCGAGGGTGCCGGCCAAAAACGGATCGAGATGCACTTCCTCCCCGATGTTTGGGTGACTTGCGATAGCTGCCAGGGGCGACGCTATACCGAGGAAGTGTTGGCAATTACGTACCGAGGCAAGTCAATCGCCGAAGTGCTGGAGCTGACGATCGACGAAGCCCTTGAACTCTTCGCGGCCGTCCCCAAGCTCAGGAAGATGATGCAGACTCTCCATGACGTCGGGCTGGGTTATGTCCCTCTCGGACAATCGGCGACGACCCTCTCCGGAGGCGAAGCCCAGCGGGTCAAACTCGCGGCCGAACTCGCACGACCGCAGACGGGCAAGACCATCTACATTCTCGATGAGCCGACGACGGGGCTCCATGCCGATGATGTCCGGAAACTCCTTGATGTCATCCACCGTCTCGCCGACCTCGGAAACACAGTTGTTGTCATTGAACTCAATCTCGACGTCGTCAAGACGGCTGACTGGGTGATCGATATCGGTCCCGAAGCAGGAGCGCAGGGGGGGCATCTTGTCGTCGCGGGGACACCAGAGACGGTTGTCGATTGCCCGGAAAGCAGGACCGGAGTAGTCCTTCGTCCGGTCCTTGAAGCCGGTCCATTCCGGGAGCGACCAGTCTACGACCCCAAAGCTGCTGCTCGCCGGGAGATTGAAGCGATCCAAAGCGCCTCAAAAGTAATCGGCGACCTCAAGGACGTCGCGGCTCCTTGGGAACTCGACGGTCGCCGTTGGCATACCGCAGATCGCTTGACTCGGACCGGGGCAACGCCGAAGTGGGACGGTCAAGTATTGGCACATGTGGTCGACCGCATCAGCGAACTTGATCCATTTGACGAGCCAGATTGGTCAAAACGAACCCTCGTCCGAATCGGGGCCAAGGAGTTCCCCAAGGATCCACCGTTCTTTGAGGCAAACACAGGGCACGAGTGGGTACTTACCCTCAAATTCCGATACAAGGAGGGTTCATTTACGCCAGAATCGATCCGTGACGAGCTGGGGCTCGTTCCGTTCGATCAGTTGGAGACGCCAGTTCACAGTAACGCGCCCAGAGTCGAATCGAAGCCAGGAAAACTGTCATACCGGGAGCTTCTACTTCGAGTCGTGAGCGTTGATGAGATGAGTACCGCCACATTCGACTCCTTCCTAAAGCGAATTTCCGATAGCTATCTGAATAAGCCGATCGATGATCCCTGGCAGTCGGCCAAAGCACGTACGGCAAAGGTTACTAGTCGGCGTAGAAGAAAACGCTCGTAAGTTTATCTAATAACAATCAGTCAAATTAATAAAAATAACAAATTGGTGAATTTTTGAAATATTCTCGTGAATGAAGCCAATTTTAGAAGCTGATTAGTTCAGCTCCGAGGGACTTCGACCGATCGGACGAGTTCAACCAGGAGGTCATCGACCCTCCGCCCTTCGATTTCAGCCTCTGGGGTGAGAATCACCCGGTGTCGGATAGTCGGCAACGCAACTTCCTGGACGTCGTCGGGGACGATGTAGTCCCTCCCCTCCAGCGCTGCTGCCACTCGAGCACCTCGGAGGAGAGCAACGCTTGCTCTCGGCGAGGCACCGATGGCGAAGGAGGGCCACTCTCGGGTCTTTCGGACGATCGTGGTGATGTAGTTCAGCAACCGTTCGTCGGCCAGGACGGCATCACAATGACGCTGCATCTGGAGGATTTCTTCTGGCCCAGTGACAGTCTCTACCCGACTTTCCAAGATCGATTCTGGACTTTTTCCTTCGGTATGGAGTCGGAGGATTTCAATCTCTTCTGGACCCGATGGATAGTCCGCTATCAATTTCATCAGAAACCGATCGAGTTGGGCCTCTGGGAGGTTGTAGGTCCCCTCCGATTCAATTGGGTTTTGGGTCGCGAGCGTTAGGAATGGCGGTCGGAGTTCATGAGTAACGCCATCGACCGTGACACGCGCTTCCTGCATGATCTGCAAGAGCGCCGCATGCGTTTTGGCAGGAGATCGATTCACCTCATCGGCAAGCAAGAGTTGTGTAAAGACCGGACCGGGGCGAAATCGAAACTGCCCCGTGTGCTCTTCGAAGATCGAAGTCCCAGTGATATCTGAGGGCATGAGGTCGGGCGTGAATTGGATCCGATTAAAATCACAACCCAGAACGCGACCGAAGACGCGGACGAGGAGCGTTTTGCCTAGTCCAGGGACACTCTCGATTAATACGTGACCACCCGCCAAGAGAGCAATCAAGGCGCCACGGACGAGATCATCTTGGCCCACATAGACACGGTCAACCTGCTCTCTGACTCGCTTCGCCCACTCCGCGACCGGAGAGGAAGCGGTTTCGGGTGCCTTCGTTGTATCGACGGCCGTTTCAGGTTCAGGAGGAACTGACATCAACTCACTCGGTCAGATTAAAAGGATTGATCCCGAGGACAAAACGCAAACCCGGGGCAAATGAAGATTCCTATGACACACTCTTGAGACTACATGGGTCAAGACTTCCGACCGCAACCCTTGGAATAACCAAGGGATCCTGGTCCAATTCCCGATCTTTTGTTGAGCAGGTTTGCCTCTGACTAAACAATGAAACAAGCAGCTCTGTAGGTTACATTGGGAGAGCTAGAGGCTCTGAAAGGTCTCCCGGCTGTCATCCTTCTCAAGGATCTCGAACGGTGATCTACCGCAAACAAATCCATAATCGTCGATTCTATATTACTGCAGAGCGATGAACGAGAAGCAGATTACGAATATTGCCTGTTACCGATTTGCGATGCTCGGTGATCTCAAGTCACTTCGTTCCGATCTATTGAAGAAATGCCTAGATCTTGGCCTGAAGGGTACGATTTTGCTGAGCCCTGAGGGGATCAACTGCTTCCTCGCGGGGAGAGACAACGCCATCCAGGAACTCCTTACTTTACTCCGAGCGATCCCTGGTCTGGCCGATATGGAAGCCAAGTTTAGCTACAGTGCCAAGCAACCATTCCGCAGAATTAGGGTCCGGATCAAGAAAGAGATCATTCCATTTGGTGTCCCGGAGATCACACCACAGAAACGAACTTCTGCGCGAATCTCTCCCAATGAACTCAAGGAATACCTTGACCAAGGTAAAGAAATGGTACTGTTGGACGTTAGAAATGACTTTGAAATTAGAGTCGGTACATTTAAGGGTGCGTTGCCGATTGGAGTCTCAAATTTTCGCGATTTTCCAAAGGCCGCGCAACAGTTATCGGCCGATCTGAAAGACCGGCCTCTCGTGATGTTTTGTACGGGCGGGATCCGCTGCGAAAAGGCTGGCCCGTACCTTGAAAGCCAGGGTTTTAAGGATGTCCTCCAACTCGATGGAGGGATCTTGAAGTACTTTGAGGAGTGTGGGAAAGCACACTTCGAGGGTAACTGTTTCGTCTTCGATCAACGTGTGGGACTCGATCCCGCGCTTGAGGAGTCGCCTGAGACCCAATGCTATGCATGCTCAACACCACTTAATGAAAAAGACCAGCAAGACGACCGCTATGTACCGTCAGTAAGTTGTCCTTATTGTTACCGATCTCCCGAGGAGGTGATCAAAGCCCGAGTAGAGAAAACCCAACGACGGCTCGACCTCACAAAGGATCCACTTCCCGGGAGTAAACCCTATTCCAGTCTCCGCCCCCTAAGCATTCCAGGCTCGTTCGACCGGGGATATCTCATCGACGCTCTCGTTTCTGTCCTCAAGCCGCACTCACGAGAGCATTGCCTCAAAGAACTCGAACGTGGCAGTTTCGTTGATGGAGATGGACAGAGGCTTGACCCTAATCGAGTCGTCCGCGGGGGCGAGCGATTCTACCACTCGCGGCCGCATGAAACGGAACCTGCCGTCAATCCAGCGATCAAGGTACTCTACGAAGATGAAGCGATCTTGATCATTGACAAGCCGGCACCGTTACCGGTCCATCCCGGTGGCCGTTTTAATCGGAACACACTGAAGTACCTGCTGAACCAAGCTTTGGCACCAATTTACCTCCGTCCTTGTCATCGCCTCGACGCAAATACGACTGGCCTGATGGTGGTCGCCAAGAATCGCCACTTTGCCAAACTGATCCAGGGTGAATTCGAGGCAGGTACCGTCGAGAAAGAATACCACGCCGTGCTACACGGGCATCCCACGGAAGTTCAATTCCGCTGTACGATGCCGATTAGTGACCATTCGTCAGATGTCGGCTCACGCGATGTGGTTGCTCAGGGCCTCGATTCAGAGACTTGGTTTAGGGTTCTAAAGTTGCAACCCGCTGGTACAAGTTTAGTTAAAGTCCGACCTCTGACAGGACGCACTAATCAAATACGCGTCCATGCGTGGCATTTAGGATTTCCGATCTTGGGCGATCCGCTCTATCTACCTGACAAGAAGCTTGGGACCGTGCAAACACTGCGACCTACCGACCATCGGATGATGCTTCATGCGAGTCGCCTCACGTTCACGCACCCCGTTTCGAGAGAGCGAGTAACGTTCGAATCTCGACCTGATTTTGTGATCGTTGAGACTTGGGATCGCATCTATGATCTGCACTAGGATGTCTTCTGCATGTCGATTCTAAACTGGTTTGATAAATGATTAGGCCATAATAGCATCAACGACGTGACCGTGGACATCCGTCAAACGCATGTCGCGACCACTGAAACGATAGGTCAGCCGTTTGTGGTCGATTCCGAGGAGGTGGAGGATTGTTGCATGAAGATCATAGATTTCCACTCGGTTAGCAATTGCATGGTAGCCGTATTCGTCGGTCGCTCCGTGGATATAACCTCCCTTAACCCCACCACCCGCAAGCCAGATTGAGAATCCAAACGGATTATGATCCCGTCCATTCGTTCCCTGGGCCATTGGGGTTCGGCCAAACTCTCCACCCCAGATCACCAAGGTTTGGTCGAGAAGTCCTCGTCCCTTGAGGTCACGGAGGAGACCGGCGATGGGACGATCGACCGCTCGTGCGTTGTTTTCATGTCCTGATTTGAGTTGAGAATGCTGATCCCAGCGATCGCCACTCACCCCGGGGCAGGTCAGTTCGATGAATCGGACTCCGCGTTCCACCAATCGTCTTGCAAGGAGACACTGCCGAGCGTAGGTCCGAGTCGGCTTGTAGGGGTCGTCGAATCCGTAGAGGTCTTTGGTAACCGCCGATTCGTCGGAGAGATCGGCCAATTCAGGAACTGCAGTCTGCATCCGGAACGCCATCTCGTAGTTCGCGATTGCGGACTCGAGTTGGTCACTGGCACCGATCTGACTTAAGACATCCGCATCCATCTCTCGGACGAAGTTTAAGAGTTGGGCTTGTTCCGGGTTGTCGCGCGTCGGTGATTGTAGATTCGCGACCATCTCTCCCTCAGGCTGAAAGACGGAACCTTGGAAGGTTGCTGGGAGGAAACCATTTCCAAAGCAGTCGAGACCGCCGGGTGGAATCAATCCACCATTTAGCACGATGAAGCCGGGAAGATTTTCGGATTCACTTCCAAGGCCATAATTGATCCAGGCCCCCGCACTTGGTCGACCTTGAAGGCCATGACAGCTATGCAAGAAATAATTGGCGTTGGTGTGTTCTGAAAAGTTCGAAACCATTGAGCGGATCACCGTCAGCTCATCGGCCATCTTTCCGATCTCGGGAAAGAGGTCGCTGACGGGGAGACCACTCTCGCCGTAGCGTCGGAACTTCCACGGGGATCGCAGAACGGTGCCCACATTATTGAATTGAGTTGGCTGGACCTTGGTTTTGATCGGCTCGCCGTGCTCTCGATCAAGTCGAGGCTTCGGGTCAAAGCTATCGACCTGCGATGGACCACCATCCATGTAAAGAAAGATGACGTTTGTCGCCTTGGGAGGATGGTGAAGGACCGACCCCACCTCACCGCTGATCGTCGATCTACCTGCAGCAGTTCCAATCAAGTCCCCGAAAGGTCGTGAGGACATTAAGGCCGTAGCAGCCACGGCTCCGAAGCCATTTGCGAGCCGGCTGAGCATCGTACGGCGAGTCAGAGGAGTTGCTTGAATTTGCCGACACTGCATCGTTCAATTCCCAAGGGGGCTCATGGGCTCACTGAATCCAAATCAGCTCTTTCGCGTTCAAGAGGGCATGACACAGGGTTGTCCATGTATCAAGCTTGCTCAGTCCTTGAGCTTGCTGGGATTCAATGAAACGGATCGCTCGGATACGTTCTTGACTCGCAGGAACTCGACCGAATGCTTCGAAGTAGAGTTGGTCGATCCGTTGGTGATCATCCAAAGAACCCTCGGTTTTCAGGATCCGAGTTGCCCAGCGTTCAGACTCTTGGACCACGAAGGGATCGTTCAAGAGTGCGAGGGCTTGCGATGGTACGTTGGATGAGGTCCGTTTACCGATCGTTGAGGCCGGGGCAGGGTAGTCGAACGCAAGGAGGAATGGGGAGAGAAAGTTACGTCGGACGTTCAGGTAGAGGCTCCGCCGTCCTTCACCATCGAGGGGACCGGATTTCGATGGCCTCCCTCGGCCTTGCATAAACGAAGTGAGATGCGTTGGGACGCTTGGTCCGAACATCCGACGGTCGAGCGATCCCGAAATCCGGAGGATGGTGTCACGGACCGATTCCGCCGGTATCCGACGGATCGACTGTCGATGGTAGAGCACGTTCGTAGGATCGACTTCCTCCAGTTCTGGCCGGAAATGACTCGACTGCTGATAAGTGCTTGACGTCACGATTAGACGTTGAAGATGTTTCACTGACCAGTTGGATCGAATCAGCTCAAGCGCTAACCAATCGAGCAGCTCAGGGTGAGTCGGTGGCTGTCCCGAGACGCCGAAATTGTCCGGACTGGCCACGATCCCACGTCCGAAGTGGTGTTGCCAGAGTCGGTTGACAATCACCCGAGCTGTGAGTGGGTTCGAAGGACTCGCGATTCGTTCGGCCAGCGCGGCTCGTCCGCTCTCGTCCGCCGGAGCCTCCGAAACGAGCTGATCTTCGGTTTGGAGGACTTCCAAGAACCGCCTCGGTACTAGATCGCCGAGATTCTTCGAACTCCCTCGGATGTGGACGGGCACATCAACGCCAGACCCTTCCGCAGCAGCGAGGACCAAGGTCGGCTGGGGAAGTCCCGAAATTTTCGCGGCTACGGCTTTTACCATCCCCTTCAGGTCGGATGGCAATTCGGAGGAATCGACTTCAAACTCTCGGTCAATGAAGGGTGATGTCCAGGACTCGGGTGAACCTAGGGGCGTATCGTGGTCAGAAAAGAGGATCAAGCTAACGCCGAGTGTGCCGTCGCCTGGCCATAGACTGGTCTTGCCCGAGGTATAATTTGATGTCGCACCGTCACTTAATTCAAGAAACGCACGATGCCCTTGCCACATCGAGGCGTCGATCCGAATCCATCGCGCTTCGTTCCCATGATCAACAGCTCGTGTCAGGCCACCGTAGATCGGTGCTCGGATCTTCTCAAATCCGTCAATCACCAGGTTGATCCGACCGCCGGTTCCTACTGCAAGGAGATCGATGAAGCGACGCTGGATCGTAAAGGTTTTCGATCGAAGCACACCTGTGGCATTTGCGCCATATCGACTACTCTGAGCCCATCCAGGGTTGAGTTCGAGCAATCGTGGTTTGGTAGCCCTGGCGTCGACGACCAAGACATCACCACGAACCGTCGGTCGATCACCGAAGGCGAGGCCACTGGGATACCAGGAGTCAAACGCCGCCGTTGAGTCGAAACGGGCAAAAACTTCTTCATCGTCCCGGAGGTTTGGCGCTTGAGTTAAACGGTCTCGTTCTGATCGATCTGGATGACAGCCCAACGGCAGTTCTTGGATGCGCGAACTGATTTCGCTCAGAAGTTGATCAATCTCTTGTGCGGGGCGTTCAATTCTCTCAGGCGCGTCGATGCTCAGATACTGATGTCGCGTACTTTCAAAGTAGCCTGCCAAAGCATAGTAGTCTTCGGTCCGGATCGGATCGAACTTGTGGTCGTGACAGCGTGCACAGGCGATCGTCAGTCCAAGAAACGTCTTGCCGAAGACATCGATCTGGTTGTCGACCCGAGCCCTCATATCTTCGCGGATGTCGACCGGCGAATGAGTCCCTTCAGTGAGGAAATAGGAGGTTGTCCCTAGGACCGATTCATTCGTGTCGGTAATCGGACGTCGACGAGGCTCTGTCATGAGGTCGCCGGCGATCTGTTCACGGATCAACTGATCGTAGGGAATATCATCGTTCCAAGCTCGGATGATGTAATCGCGATATCGGTAAGCTGAAAGGATGTCGTAGTCAAACTCGTGACCTGACGTTTCTGCATAGCGGACGAGGTCGAGCCAATGCCTTCCCCACGCCTCGCCGTAGCTTGGCGAAGCCAGCAAGCGATCGACAGCGCGCTCAAACGCCCCTGGGCGCTGGTCCTCAAGATAGGACTGCAATTCCTGGGGAGTCGGTGGGAGCCCTGTCAGGTCGAAGTGAAGACGTCGATAGCGAGTCCGACCAGGCGCGGCTTCGGAAGGCTCGATTCCGGTCGCTTCCAGGCGTTCCAAAATGAACGCATCGATCGGATTACGGACCCACCGAGGATGCTCAGGAGTCGGGACTTCAACAGGCTGGGGACGCTGGTAACTCCAATGAGCGGCCCGAGAACTGAAGTCATCTACTCCCTCGACTCTCGACTGATTTGATGGCCCCGACTCGGGCCATGCCGCTCCGCGTCGAATCCAATCAAGAAGTGTTTCGATCTCGGCGTCGTCAAGTTTGCCAGAAGGTGGCATTTGAATGAAGGAGTCATAGCGGATCGCTTCAATCAGTAGGCTCGCTTCGGGATCTCCCGGAGCGATCACCTCGCCAGAATCGCCACCGAGTTCGATTGCGTTGTGACGAGAATCGAGGCGAAGCCCACCCTTTTGGGTCTCAGTCCCATGACACTCCTGACAATGCTCAATCAAGAGCGGGCGGACCTTAGACTCAAAAAACTCGGCATCATTGAAGGTTGATTGCCATGGAGGAGACGCTGCTCGTAACGGAGCCTTGAAGGCTCCGAAGTGGCTTGCGAGAAGAAATACCGCCGTCCAGAGGATCGTTTGAAACTGCCAGCGGATCATCAGGCCTGACCATTGCTTGGGAGAAATCGGGCGACTCAGGTCAACGGCTCAGCTTACTCTTTTGTTTAACATGATCAATCAAACGCCGCTTGTCGAGTTGATTTCTTCATTATCGTCGGTCAAGACATTTATTGTGTTGTTAAAAATGTAAGGATCGTAGTCAAGATTGAGACGACGACCAAGAGGCCAAACCAAAACCACAACGAAGAGTTGGGACCGGAATCATCCTCGATGGGATCTAATGCGTTTGGGAGTTCGGGTTCCTCCCAATCCTCGTCGAGGCCGTCGGGATCGCTTGGAATTGCCCACGTTTGCGTGAGAAGTACCCGGGATTCTTGGACCAGTTTTGCTGGAACCTTAACTCTGACCACTCCGAAGGCAGCGTGATAGGTATTCCCCTCCGCCCCGAGCCTCGATCCGTCGATCATGACTGGAATCCCTTCGGCGTCGAGGCGGAGACGTGCGGCCTCGGCTTCGAAGTGCCGAGTGTAAGCCTGCACCGTCGTCCAGTTGATCGCTTCATTGGCATGAAATCGGGCGGCGGAGGTCGGTGGAGAAGCAGTCAATTCAAGATCATGCTTTGGGCAGAGGGCGCCGACCTCCAACTTCCAGTAGTCCTCACAGACGGCGCAATAGGCTTGACCGATGAGACGGTCGCCACATTCGGGACAAAGCTCGGCATCAGATCGTCGTGAGCGTTTGCAATTGAGACAGAAGAGGGGCCGAGGTTGCGGAGGAACATGATGCAGCTCAGGTTCCAGCTCCTCACCAAGTCCGAATCCAACTGAATCACTCATTGCAAGACGCCCTGGCCCCGATCAACTCATTGAGACGCGCGATTGGCCTAACGTCTGGATGATAGCAGAGGAATCGAGTTTATCGAATCGTCTCCGTCTCCGATCGCTCAGACGCGAGACTCTGGACCTGATCTGCTTCTTGGTCAGTGCGATCTTGCTGGACCTTGATCAGTCGGACTCCTCCAGAACGATCGGCAACGACGAGCAGTTGACGATCACTGGAGTAATCAAGGTCTGTGGGACGGATCGTACCGAGATTCAGTGGACCTCGGAGCGGAAAATTGCCGATCAGCAAACGATTTTTTGCGTCTACAATCTCAAGTGTGGATGCCTCTGGCCCGGTAGTAACTAAAAGCCTTTGGTTGGGGTTGGCGATTTGTGGGATCAATGCGGTGGACCGACTAGAATCGACCGGCATTAAGATCTCGTCTCCCTTGAGCGTCCCTGCGAGATAAGGGATTGTTCGATTCAGGAGCGGGACTCGGCCCGTGACAAGTGGAGCGTTGGGATCGATCAGGTCAATTCCCACGATTGCTTCTGAACGATAGAGAGTGACGGCAGCGAATTCGCCGTTACTCGAGAGCGTGATCGTCTCGGGATCATCGTCCGGATTCTCGAAGAAGAGTTGAGCAGAGATCTTCGGCGTCCCTGACGGGCTAAGACGGTCGATGACGACCAGCGATGGCGGCGGTTTTCCTTCTTCCCCCTCAGCGTTTCCGGAAACAAGGACGTAAAGAAAGCGGCCATCAGTCGAGAGGGCGCAGTCATCCGGATCCCAGCCAACCCGGACTTTATCGCCGATGGCCTGACCATCACTCTCGATTTCTTGGTAGTACCCTTCTTCGAGGTGGTGTGCATCGCCAACAGGACGTTGGAGCACCAAGATCGATCCATCCGGGGTCTCTTTGATTGCATAAGGTCGACCGTCCAGACTAATCTCACGAAGCAGTTGTACCTCGTCCTTCGACTTTACATCATAAAGCAGCAAGTAATTATATCGAGGACAACCGATGGCGAGACGATTACCGCGATCATAAAACGTCACCACACCGACGCGTTGGTGCCCTGTCCGAAACTTACACGTTTCGATCCAACGTGCCCCCCCGATCGTCGCTACGGTTGGCTCCGTGATTCTCCTTGTGAGAACAGTCCCTGCAACAGCGAGGCCGCTCAGAAGGACAACAAGGATCCCAAGGAGGCCGATTCGGACACGACCGTCTGGCTTCTTTTTTCTGAGCAGAACCTTACGTTCCGTGCCTGCCCAGATCCTCTGGAGATTCGAGCGATGACGAATGATCAGCATCGGGTAGAGCACCATCAACAAGAGAGTGAAGGGCCAATTTTTCGGACTCAGCGGATTAGAAACGAAGACGAAATGAGCGGTGACGAAGGCCGTTCCACCCAGGATCGACGACATCGAAACGTATTTGGTAATCAAGAGACAGAACAGGAATGCGCCGGCAGCGACTCCACTTGCAATCGGATCCAGTGCGCACATCGCACCGAGGCTCGTGGCAACCCCTTTACCACCACGAAACCGGAGGAAAACGGAAAAGTTGTGCCCGACGATCGTACCTAAGGCGGTGATGACCCCGACTCCTGTGATTGAATCGCCATAAACCCGTGCGAGCAGCCACGGTGCTATCAAGGTCGGCACGAGTCCTTTTAAGAGGTCGACGGCCATGACGAGGACAAAGTATCGAAAACCAAGGAGCCGACCGACATTAGTCGCTCCTGGGTTTCCGGATCCTTCGGTCCGTACATCGATTCCGCCAAACCACTTCCCGACCAGAAAACCGGTCGGAAACGAGCCGATTAGGAACGAACCAATGCCGATCAAGATCAAGAACCCAATCGTGATCATGATCTGATTATCCTGTCTTGAGCCGGGGCCTCGCCCCCGGAGCGCCGAGGAATTCGGACCGTCGCGATTCAAAGAGCTCATTCGCTGCCGCATAGTCGTCGTGTCGGCCGATGTCGAGCCAAGTGCATGGTTCTCGGTAACAGCGAATCGGCATCCCCTGGGTCCGCATCGTTTCCAGCAGCGTCGGCATCCCCAACGGAGTTCCTGCGTTGAAGAAATCCCAAGCAACTGGATCGAGCAAGTAGAGTCCCATACTGACTTGGTAGGTAAATTCGGGCTTCTCTGAGTAGCCTTGAAGTAAGGAAGGGTCGTCGCCGAACTCTAGGACGCCAAAGTCGATTTTGACCTGACGATCGTACGCAGCGATCGTCGCTGCGGCTCCATGGTGATGATGGAACCGAGTCATCGCAGCAAAATTAAGTGTGGTCAGAATATCACCGTTAAGCACTAAGACAGGTTCTTGAGGCCGGTCTACTAAGATCAGACCCCCCGCTGTGCCGAGCGGCTCGACCTCCCGGCAATAGTGAACGCGGGCGCCAAAGCGTCTTCCGTCGCCGCAGAACGCCTCAATCAGTTCTTTGAGGTATCCAGTAATTATGGTGATCTCGTGAAAGCCGAATCGGACAAGTTGTCGGATCACGACTTCCAGGATCGGCATCGGCTCATCAAGGCCAAGAGGCATCAGCGGTTTGGGAAAGACATGGGTAAACGGTCGCAACCGAGTCCCCTTACCTCCCGCGAGAATAATTGCCTTCATCCGGACCCTCCCTGGATGGACTTAGTCGCTCGCGTTAGCCACGGCCGCGAATATCAATCAAGCCGCCGACTCGTGTTGCGCTTGTAGCGTTCGGCGGGCCTTGACCTTCTCAAAGACCTTGATGAGCTGGGCAAGATGACGATCGAACGATTGCAAGTGGCCAAGTATCTTCGCCTGGGCTGACATCGATCGACGAACCGAACCGTCAACGAGAACACCGAGGGCATCGGCTATCGCTCTGGTATCGTCCGGTCCCGGCACCACGAATCCTTCGAGCCCTTGGCTTATGACCTCACCGGCCCCATTGCACTGGGTTGTGATGACTGGCAGGCCACATGCCAATGCTTCAAAGACAACGAGAGAACAAGGGTCGTAATATGAGGGCATCGCAAAGAGGTCGGATCCCCAAAAACAGGGACGGATGTCTGATCGGAAACCTAAAAAATGGACCCGGCGGTCAATTCCAAGCTTCCGTGCGCGACGCTGATGTGATTCTGGTCGGCCTTTCCCACAGACAATTAACCTGAGAGATTGGTTCTCCCAGTTTCGTTCACTGGCGAGTCGGAATGCATCCAGCAGTCGATCGAGGCCTTTGAGCCGATAATTGTGTGCGACGAAAAGGACGAGCACCTCATCGTCCGAAGCACCAATCTCAGTGCGAAATCTCTCCCGAGTTAGTTCAGGATCTGCGACTTTAAGACGCTCGGTATCGATCGCATTGGGGATCACTTCGATCCGATCTCGGGGAACTCCGTAAAATGACTCGAGATGCCCCCGGACAAATTGACTCACGGCTACGATCTGCCGGTTCGCTTCAGGATCATATTGTCGACGCTCTAATTCGAGATAGAACGATCGATTACGACCACGACCTTTCAAAAAGCGATAGAGATCGCGGCGCCATCCTTGTGGAAACCTCTGTGCATTGTGTTCCAGGCTTGCGGGATGGATTCCACCCTGAGGAATCAGGACATCGTGATCCCACGTGTTGATAAATCCAACAGAGCAATCAAATTGAGACTGGCTTAATGCTTCCGAGGACTTCTGGGCGAATTCGACGAGCTGTGCACGTTTCGTGCGACCCCGAGTTTTGACTCGGACGGGAACGACACCGTGAGGAAGCGCAGCTTGGTCCCATTCTTCGGCGAAAAGATCGACACGGTGCCCAAGGCGCACGAGTCCCCGGCAGAGATCACCTACATAAGTCTCTGCCCCACCTAAGCTCGGGACTACACGCCGATAGTTAATTGCCAGGTGCATCGACTGCTCCATCTGACTTGCTACGCCTTCTTGGCTTGTCGAGCGAGCGACTTCTGATTGTGTTGCAGATAGCGTCTTGCCTTGAGATCAATGATCCGTCGCTGTAGTCGTGGCCAGTTTGGTTTCAAGGATCGTCGATAATGAACCCAAAACCGGAGCCTATCCGCATCCTCGATCCCCTCCACACCAATCGTTGAAAAGAGGAGCTGCCCGAGGTCTTTCCAACGCCACCAGAGTTCCGTCATCTGGTGTTGCTGCAGTCGGTGCAAGTCGATCAAATGCATTGGACTTGTATCACGGTTGAGATGAATGAAAAAATGACAAAGGTACAGGTCTTTATGAAATGCTTTTGCCTGATGGATCCGCGAGGTCATTCTTGCTACCTCACGGATTACTTTCCGTTTCCAGATGACAAATTGAGGATGAGGCAGGCGTTCGGCCATGGTCGGGACTGCTTCGTGTAGCGGTGTAAAACCTTGAAGCTCCTCAATCATCAGATAGCTTTGCAGCGAAGCCCAAGGGCCTAAATGTTCACCAACGGCGACGGGCTCAGGAATCGGAATCCCGAGTTCCCGGGCAAATCGAAGGTGACGCCACTCGGCACCAGCGTCTGAGTGGTAGCCGGAAGGATGAAAGAGAGCAGCGAGCCGTCGGGACCAGGGGAGTTGGTAGTGTCGCTTCAGGTAGACCGAGAGAGGGCCGTTGGGCCCATCGAATCGGACTCGGCAAGTAGATCGCCCTTGTTTTTGATGAAGTCGGTCACTGCTCTGGAGAGCCATGACCGATCGATCAAGATCTTCTGGTAGGCGATCTCGGTGCGTTTCCGAGATCCAAGCCCAGCGTGCACCGGATCGGAGCCGGTTCCAGAGTTTCCCGATTGCGGCGTTACCGGTCATGGTCGAATCGCCTCCCAACTCGTCGGACGACGATACCGAAAAACTTGGACTCCCGGCGTCTGGTCACCCTTCCGAGAAGGGAAGGAAGCAACACATTCGGACGAATAATTTAAGATCGCGTTCAGGGTGTCGGCGCGTCGCGTCTCTGATGTCAGTTCGTCGACACCGACGACAATGTACGCGAGACTTGAGTCGCTTAAAGCCTGATGGATATGCCAAGGGTCGTAGGAACGGACACCGGAGTGGAATGATGCCCACCCTCTCGTGTCGAGGACAGCGTCGCCAGGTTTCGCTCGGTCAGCGAGCCAAGAACCAGCGGCTTGATGGCCCCAACGACTCGGATGGTCGGGCTGCAATTGTGTACTCATCGCGATCCCTGTGCTGATCAGGATCGTTGCCCAACCAATCCGAATTCTTCGGCCGTTGCTCCATCGAAAGGCTCTCGCTAATCGATCGAAACAAGTAACAATCCCAATCGACGCAAACGGCCCGATAGCGACTAATAGTGTGAATGCGTGGCGACTTGAGAGATACCCAAAGGTCATCGCATGCCGAAGTAGTATTGCGCTGAAAACTACACAATAAAGTGCTGTAAATACTCGTAATCGCGACTGGAGTGTTGAATCGGGCCGTTTGAGGAGGCCAACCAAGGCCATCGGAATCAGGAACCAGGCAGATGCCTCTCCGACTGATCGGGTAACGCAGAGAAAACCACTCAGTGCCGATAACTTAGTGGGTCCCCCAGACTCCTCCTTCGGAGAGAAATCCCAGGCGGGATGATCAAGACCTGGCGGTCGCCATTGTTGAGCAGCGTGGAGACCGGTTCCAAAAGTGGGAAGGTGTGTTGCGTGTGTTGCGTGTTGGAATGCCAGTTTGTTCGAGAGTTCCCCATTGAGAAATGCGTAACCCACAAGGAGTGCTCCCCAAGGGAGGACCACCAAGATTGTGAGCCGTAAGCGCTTCCCGAGCGTTGAACCGCCGTAGCAAGAGAGGGCCACCAACGCGAGGATCGGGATCACTAGGGCGATTTCTGGTCGGGTCAGGAAGCCGAGTCCACCCGCCACACTTGAACCGAGGGCTCGTCGTCCACTTCCTTCTTGGATCGACTGGATGCCGAGCATCACCGCAACGGCAAAGCACGCGGCCGCGGTTGTGTCGCTGAGGGTTTCATGTCCGAGTTTTCCCACGATCGGCAATGAAGCGATCATAATGACTGCGATTAAGGCAGTCTGCCGACCAGCCAGATCCGTCGTGAGTCTGAAGGATGTGGCAAGGATGATTAGGAGCGCTCCGATGGAGACTAATTGAGCCGCAATCCTCCACGATGAGGGACCAGAGGCCATCAGTATCGCTACTGGTTGCTGGATGAGGCTGATCAAGCCGGGGTAGAGCGGATGCTGATCAGAATCGCGGACGACATCCTCCCAGGGCCGATCCCGAAAATCGCGTGCGATTCGGATGAACTTGAGACCGTCCTGTGCCGGGATCGGATTCAGTACGATCGCGATCGCCTGGACAATAAAGACAACACTCAGGACGGCCCAGAGGTGGAACCGATACACGTGGCGGCCCTTTGCGGACTTCGGAAATCCTAGAGACGGAACGAGAAAGCCGGGCCAGATGATATTCAGTTCGATCGGGCAGTCAAGCTTGATCCCGCACCTGGAGGTTGCGCTAACCCTCTTCAAATTGTCAGAGGTCGGAGCCCGAATCTGGGATCACTGCACTTCATTAGGATGACACAGCTAGGGCCGGAAATCGTTGTGGTGACATAGAATCGAAGTGCGATTGAGGAGTGGAGTCGTAGGATTGTTAAAAATAAAAACTAAGAATCCGATTATGACCGTCACGGAGTCGAGTTACCCGGCCAGGACTCGAACCTGGAATAACAGGACCAGAACCTGTTGTGATACCGATTTCACCACCGGGTAGCGCAAACCAATAAGGATACTAGTAATGCCTGGGTACTATATAAGTTGGGATCGGGGTCGGAAAGGTTCGTTCGGGCCGACCTTCTCCGCGTCGTCAAACTTCGGAGGGGCGAGCTCCAAGCCTTCCTCTTGGCCATGACAGACTGAATAGGCCAGGTGCTCAAGCTGAACACTTAAATCAACATTGATTACACTGACCGAATCCGGCACAAAAATTGACGTCGGCGCAAAACTAAAAATTCCGCCAATTCCGGCAGCGACGACTTGATCGGCCACACGCTGGGCCGCATCGCCTGGGACACAGAGGATCGCGAGCCGGAGGCGTTCAGATTCGCGGACTTCAGCGAGTTTACTCATCGGCCTAATCGGTTTTCCCTCGATCGTCCCCCCGATCTTTCGGGGATCGGCATCGAAGACGGCGACAATTCGGAAGCCTCTTGAGCGAAAGCCTTTGTAGCCAAGTAATGCCCTGCCGAGGTTGCCGAGACCAATTAATGCGGTTGGCCAATCGCGGTCGATTCCGAGGATGCTTCGGAGTTCAGCGATGAGTTCGGTAATTTGGTAACCGCGACCTGGCTGGCCAAACTGACCGAAGTAAGCGAGATCTTTGCGGACCTGAGCATCGTTGATTCCGAGGGCAGAACCAAGTTGACTGCTCGACACCGTCTTACGACCTTGACGGAGGAAGAGTTCCAACTGGCGGAGATAAAGACTCACTCGGCCAATGACTGGCTTTGGAGCGGGTTTGACGGTTGGCCCGGGAGTCTGGCGTCGGAGGTGAGACATCGCGCCGAACCCTCCGTTGGTTGATGGGTAGGCATGCGATGGAGAAAACTATTTACTATTTGGTCATAGTAGCGTTCAAACCGACGAGGTCAACCGAACCGATGAAGATCTGATGAGAAGATGCGGATCGAGACGGACAAACGGAGAGGGTGGGATTCGAACCCACGGTACCGGAATCCGGTACACCGGTTTTCGAGACCGGCCCTTTCAACCACTCAGGCACCCCTCCAGGGATTGATTCTGACGAACTGATGGGCTCCGTCGAGCGCGAAAGAAGTCGGACAAGAGCTTGCCCGCTGTCGACCCGTAAAGCCCCCCTATAACTTCAGCACGATGATTGAGCCGAGGGTCATTCGCGATCCGATACAGCGACTCACAAGCCCCTGCTTTGGGATCGGTCGCGCCGTAAACCACTCTTGGAAGCCTTGATTGGACGATTGCCCCTGCACACATCGGGCACGGTTCAAGTGTTACATAAAGCGTACACTCGTCAAGCCTCCACGAGCCAAGCCTCTGTCCAGCGACCGTCATCACGAGGCGTTCAGCATGGGCAGTCGGGTCGTTCAATGTTTCGCGAAGGTTAAATGCTTCGGCGATGATTTTACCGTGTTGGGTAATCACCGCGCCGACAGGGACCTCTTCTAGCGTGATAGCCTCGGCCGCGAGTTCCAATGCGCGGATCATCGCTTTGTGATCGTCAGCTGAAAAGAGACCGTGGCTGGGCAACGACTCCAAGTTCGGATTTGATTCTGGAGTCGATGACATCGCCTGGTTCCGACTTGAGAAAGATAAAAGCGATAAATTATCGTCCCTCCGAACCCATCAGGCTGTCAAGACACGATGTCACATTCTGTTTCAGGAACCTATTACACGCTTTCCCAAGGCAGTTGAAATCAAGTAGGTGGCTGCGACTGATGCTGACTGTTCCCTTGAATCAGAGATTCAGACCACAACGCTCCTCTCCAGAGACTCGATTCGCTCGGGGTCTCTGGTCGACTGACGAACTGGATTCCAAGTGGAAGACCCTCCGGACTGAGTTCGACAGGGATCGTGATGGTTGGAAAACCAGCGAGGCTCCATGGCGAGTTGAATAATGGATTCCCTGTCGTCTCGGGTTTGGGTGCCACGCCCAGCGCTGCTGGAGTCACGAGGGCGTCAAGAGGCCTGAAAGTCTCGATAAGTTCCGCGCGAAACCAGTTTTGGAAGGTCTTCGAATCGAGGTAATCGACTGCGGTTAGTCTAAGTCCATCATCGATGAGAGTTGAGATCTGCGGTGGATACACCTCCGGTCGGCGTTCGCGGAGGACCCGATGGTATGAAGCAGCCTCCGATGCCATAATCCGGTAGTGATGGATGGGGAACTCGCGAAACCGCGATGGGAGATCTATCTGGAGAACGCTAGCACCAGCTTCTCGAAATCGCTCTAAGACGCGTCTCGTCGACTCCCATGCGAAACTCTCGGCATGTTCTTGGAAAAACTGGGACGTCCAACCAATAACGGGTGGATCTTGAGTTGGCTCCGTTGTAATTCCCCAGAGCAATCCGAGGTCGGCGACTGTCCTCGCGATCGGTCCTGGATGATCGAGGCTCGGTGCCAAGGGTAAGATTCCGCGGTGTCCTCCAGTCTGGTAGGAAGGCTTGAACCCACAAACACCGCAGAATGCCGCTGGACGAATGATTGAGCCGCCTGTTTGGGTACCGATTGCTCCAAGGCACATCCTGGCGGCTACTCCGGCCGCCGAACCACTCGAAGAACCTCCCGGCGTTCTCGATGAATTCCAGGGATTTCGGGTCTTTGGTGGATCAACCCAGGCGTAGGGTGTGCTCACTGTCTTCCCTAGTATGATCGCCCCCTGTTCGCGCAAGGCACGAACAAGAGGTGCATCTGAACTTGCGATACCGGAACCCAACTTCGGGACTCCGTTCGTTGTGGGCATTCCACTAACATCAATGATGTCTTTGATTCCGATTGGGATCCCGGCAAGTGGAGGCAATGACTCGCCGTTGATTAGCCGTCGATCAATCGCTTCGGCGTCTTGTAATGCCGATACCCGATCGAGATAAGACCATGCCTGAATCTCGTGCTCGTGTAGGTCAATCTTCTCGAAGCATTCTTGAACGATTTGGAGAGCACTCGTCCGTTTCGCTCGAATTGCCTCTGAGATCCCGAGGATCGTCTCTTCTCTTCGAGGAAAGAGTTCACGCATTGACTTGCTCGCGTTGGGAAAATCAATCTGAAGAATTATCTCAATCCTGGGCCAACCCGTTGACCAGCGATCAAGACCTGTTGCAAAGTGTTCGTGCACAAAATAGGAGTCACGGAGAGAGAGCACAGATTTAGATTGTTGGTAGACCTCGACGGCGACTACCACCGATCACCGGACCTCTTGAGACAGCATTCTTCCCTATGAGTGACACGCAGCTTCACGAAACCGAGACTGAAACAATTCGGATCGCGCCCTCTCGGATCATCATCGAAGGTATTGAACCTAAAATCGATGATGGGGAGTTCGCGATCAAGCGCGTCCCGGGCGAAACTGTCGAGGTCTCAGCAGATATCTTCGCCGAAGGGCACGATTTTCTCCTGGTCTTCCTTGAGGATCGTCATCAGTCTGAGAACCATTGGCGGTCGACACGGATGACGCCAATTGGCAACGATCGATGGATTGGCCGCTTCGAACTCGACCGGATCGGTCGCGTTGAGTACCGGATCCAGGCGCGGATTGATCGCTATGGGAGTTGGCTTGACGGTTTGGTCAAGAAGCACGAGGCCGGTCAAGACGTCAGTAGCGAACTTCTTGAAGGCTCGGCAATGGTCCGAGCCGCCTCGGATCGTGTCATCGAGTTAGGTGGAACCGAGACCGAGACTAGAAACCTTGCAGAGGTCGGAGCGTTCCTCAGAGGCGATCATAGTCAAGAAGAGCGAGTCGAGACCGCCCGACGCTCAGAAGTGGTCGCTGCACTGGAGAGTTTCGGGGATCGAACCGGGACGATCACCGTTGACCCTCCACTACCGGTTATCGTAGACCCGCTTGTTGCGCGATTTGGTGCCTGGTATGAGATCTTTCCAAGGTCCACCGCGCCCGATGTGGGTCGACATGGCACCTTCCGGGACTTGGAAGCGTTGCTCCCTTCAATTGCTGCGTTGGGTTTTGATGTCCTCTACCTCCCCCCGATCCATCCGATTGGGAGGACTCACCGGAAAGGCCCAAACAACACCTTGACCGCCGGGGCAGCCGATCCTGGAAGCCCTTGGGCAATCGGCGGATCTGAAGGTGGCCATCTGGCGGTTTTACCCGAGCTCGGGACGATCGACGACTTCGATCGACTCGTCGCTCGCGCTCGTGATTGGAAACTCCAGGTCGCGCTCGATATTGCCTTTCAATGTTCTCCCGATCACCCTTGGGTCCAGGAACACCCGGAGTGGTTCCGACAACGTCCTGACGGCACGATCAAGTACGCTGAGAATCCTCCCAAAAAGTATCAAGATATCTATCCTCTTGACTTTGAAGGGCCGAATTGGCGGGCTCTCTGGGAGGCGCTCCGCGATGTGTTTCTCTTCTGGATTGGCCACGGGGTGACCATATTTCGAGTCGATAACCCTCACACCAAACCATTTAGGTTCTGGGATTGGTGCATCTCAGAGGTCAAGCAGCAGCATCCTGAGGCAGTGTTTCTCTCCGAGGCCTTCACACGACCGAAAGTAATGAAGCGACTTGCCAAGGGAGGATTTACACAATCGTACACTTATTTTACGTGGCGTAATACAAAACATGAACTGACTGATTATATGCTCGAACTAACCCGAGCCGAATCACGCGAGTACATGCGTCCTAACTTTTTCGCTAATACTCCCGACATTCTGCACGCCTACCTTCAACATGGTGGTCCTCCTGCGTTTAAGACGCGACTAATCTTAGCGACGACTTTGGCCTCCGCCTACGGAATTTACGGACCACCCTTTGAACTCTGCGTGGGGACTCCAGTCCGTTCGGGGTCAGAGGAATATCTGGACTCAGAGAAGTATCAAGTCCGCCACTGGGATCGAAACGCACCGGGAAATCTCAATGCTCTCATCACCCAGATGAACCAGATTCGGCGTGAACATGCGGCACTTCAGTCCGATTGGAGTCTTCAGTTTCACCACGTCGACAACGACCAGATCATCGCCTACAGCAAGTCAAACAGTGATGGGTCGGATGTGATCCTCGTCTTCGTTAATCTTGACCCATTCCAGACACAGGCAGGGTGGACGAACCTGACAACCGATCACCTCCACCTAGCCCCTGGGAATTCTTACCAAGTACACGATCTTATCGATAATTCTCGATATGGCTGGCGGGGTGCGGTGAACTTTGTAATGCTTGATCCCCATCGCTGTCCAGCTCATGTGTTTAAAGTTGTTCAATGATTTAGAACGATGGATTCAAAGGGGATGATGAGAACGCGTGCTCGAACGTTCTCCATACAACAGACCGAAGTTTTCCAGAGTCACTATTGAGGATTGCAATGCAGCCGGTCGATCTCCCGAACCTGGAGTTAGCAGGAGGCTGGGATGATCTTTTCACCGACCGCGGCCTGCGAATTCTCGAGACCGAGGTTCTCCCCACTTTTCTCGTCAGGCAGCGTTGGTTCGCGGGTAAAGCGCTCCAGATCGAGTCGATAGCAATCAAGGATGCGACAGTTCCCCAAGCGCTCACGAAGCACTCGGCTCTCCTGCTTGTTGAAGTGACTTACGTAGGTGGGGAAACTGATACCTACGTTGTCCCACTGAGTATGGTCTTGAGTGTTGATACTGAGGATCAATCCAGAGCGATGGCAAGTCAGGTCGCCGCCCGGCTTCAAACCTCCGAAGGTCCTGGAATTCTTCTCGATGGAATCGCTGCGGATGATTTCTGTACCGCCTTACTCAATGCTCTTGTTAGTGGTGATGAATTGTTAGCGGTCGAAGGTGTGTTCTCGGCTCTTCCGACCTCGGCACTGTCCAAGATCCTGGAGGGTACTGATCATCACCTCCAACCGTTCCGGAACCTTAGCGAGCAAAGCAACACGAGTGTCCGTTATGGGGATCGACTGATCCTCAAGCTAATCAGGAAAATCCAGTCTGGCGAAAACCCTGAAGTTGAAATGGGACGGTTTCTGACCGAGCGCACTGGGTTTCCTAATTCTCCAAAACTCACGGGAGTCATCGAGTACCGTAGCCCTGATGCTTCGATCATGTCGATCGGGATTCTCCAAGAATTGATCGACTATCAGTCGATCGGTTGGGAACACACGCTCGACGAACTCTCCATGATTTATGAATCGTTGTTGACCGATCCCCAGCCTCTCCCAGCCTCACTCAGCAATCGGACTCCCTTGGAACTTGCAGGATCAGAAGAACTCCCTGGATCAGTTCACTTTGGGGCAACATTAAGCGCAGCCAGGACGCTAGGCCGTCGGACGGCCGAACTTCACCAGGCCCTCGCCAGTTGTCCTGACGACCCGGATTTCCGACCTGAGCCGGTCACTGTCCAAGATTTGGAGACGCTATCTCTCGAAATCCGGACGCAAGTCGAATCGGCCCTCTCCTTGCTCCGGAATCAACTCGCTAATCTTCCGATTAATCAGCAGCAAGATGCCGACCTCTTACTTCGGTCTCTTGAATTGTTGCAACGCCCCCTCATCCGGTTAGCTGGAATGAGCCCAAGTGGTCAGCGGATCCGGGTCCACGGCGACTACCACCTTGGCCAAGTACTCTGGTCGTCCGGCGACTTTATGATCATCGATTTCGAGGGAGAGCCACTCAAACCGATCAAGCAACGTCGGACAAAACATTTGCCAATTAAAGATGTTGTTGGCATGCTTCGTTCGTATAGCTATGCTGCCTTTGCTGGATTACTGAAGGTTACAGAAGGCCAATCCCCCAAGTTCGATCAGCTAGTTCATTGGTCACACGCTTGGGAACTAGTCAACTCCGCTGCCTTTCTTCAGAGCTACCTCGAGGTCGCTCTGCCAACAGGACTGCTGCCGCAGAAACAGGAAGACCTTGGATTGGTCTTGGAATGCTATACTCTCGATAAGGCACTCTATGAGCTGCAGTACGAGCTGAACAATCGACCGGACTGGGTCGGAATTCCGCTACGGGCGATCATCCGGATGATCGAGCATGCGTCGGGTCGGAATCACGACGCCGACTAAGCATAAGTGCGTAAGCTTACTTGATACTCCTCGATGGATTTTAGCAACGATCAGGTTTGTCGAGCTTCGACTTGTCGAAAACCGATCTTTCGTTAGCATCACTTGAGATCGGAGCGCTTCGGAGACTGACCGTCAAGGAGGGCGGTATGGATGTTCTTGCATTGGTTGATGCGCCGGATCATGTCTGCTGTCGCTACCGGATCCTCGCATACCAGCCTGGACTTGAAGCCGCCGGTATCCATCTGACGATCGCCGTCCTCGCTCGAGATCCAATGCGACGGAAGCAACAACTGATTGATACTCATCTCTTTGATACGGTCATTCTGCAACGGAGGCTTTTGTCAGGTTGGGATTTAGATCGGCTCCGTCGCCATGCGCGGCGTCTCGTTTTCGATTTTGATGACGCTGTCTTTCTACGAGACTCCTACCATCCTCGGGGCCAGGTCAGCGATCGCAGACAATCAAGATTCGCCAGGACAGTCCAAGCCGCCGACTTCGTCATGGCGGGAAACGACTTTTTGGTGAGCCGGGCTATTCACTCGGGTGCGGACCCGAATCGAGTTATCCGAGTCCCAACGTGTGTGAATCCGACGCACTATTCAGTTGGCTCTCACGAACCAGCATCAGGTAAGACACTTGTTTGGATTGGGTCATCGAGCACGCTTCAAGGAATGAGGGCACGCCAATCACTTTGGGACATGCTTGTCAGTGAAATACCTGGAATCCGACTCCGGGTTATTTGCGATCAATCACCTGACTTGGGTAATCTTCCCGTCGATTTCAGACCTTGGTCTATTCGATCTGAATCGAACGACTTAATGAGCGCATCGGTTGGGATCTCGTGCTTGCCAGATGATCTGTGGAGCATGGGAAAGTGCGGTCTGAAGATCATCCAGTATCAGGCTGCTGGCCTCCCCGTCGTGGCGGACCCAGTTGGGGTTCATCCCGAAATGATCCGGCCGGGGCAGACCGGCTTTCTCCCTCGGACCTCAGAGGAATGGGTTGAGGCCATTCAGCAGCTCAGCAGTTCCCCAGAGACTCGACGTCGATTTGGTCTGCTGGCGCGGCAAGATGTGGAGGCGTCGTATTCGAGTCAAGCATGGGAGCTGATGGTAGTCAACGCGATCTCGGGCCGCGATACCATCGGCATCACAGAGTCCTCGGATCTTGATTCAGAGCCTGTCAAGATCAAGCTTCATTATGATTCAAGTCCGTCCACTAGTGTCATCGAGGGTCGGGTTGCGTGATTGGGTTGCCAGGAGTTCTTGCATTCTTCGCCTCTCGATTTCGTCCGCGCTCCCACCCAAAGGTTGGTCCGGTTTTCCGCGCGCCCGATTGGCAATGGGAGCAATTCGGAGATGTCGGCTGGTGGGTGCGGCCAGACTGGCGTCAGACGCTTCTCTCGGAGCAGGGGGAACTCCTCTTCAATGATTGGAAGCAACAAGGACGTGTCAACACCATTAAGACAGGGCCACATCGTGAAGTAGTACGTATCGATTTGCAGCACAAGTCTATTTATATTAAGCACTTTTTACTGCCGTCATATCGCGAAATATTTCGTCAATGGATTCGTCGGGGTAAAGCGAGAAACGAAGCAAAACGTGCAATCCGTCTTGGTGCGATTGGTATTCGGACCGTCGTACCACTAGCCCTCGGTGAGCGTCGGAAACGTAAGTTTCTTTTCGACAATTATTTGATCACTGAAGCAATCACAAACACAACGCCTCTTGATCAGGTTCTTCGTCCGACCTCCACCACGGTTAAGCCTCCACTTCCAGCGCGAAGTCGTCGACGTCTTGCTGAATCGCTTGGTCGGCTAACTGCGCGCCTCCATCGTGAAGGCATTCTCCAAAACGATTACCATCTTGGAAACCTCCTGGTCGACAATGACACGATCAATGACGAGACGCCGAGACTGCATCTGATTGACCTCGACTCACTCCAGTTTCAACCCAAGGTAGATTGGAGGAGAGCGGCGGCTAATCTCGGTCAACTCTGCCACGCCTCTTGGATCATCACGTCCCGGGCGGATCGCCTCCGATTCCTTCATGCTTATTCGGAGGAACTCGGTAACAAGAAGAACCTAAGGTTACTTGCTGCCGAGATCGAGCAGCGGCGGCAGCGTTGGGCGGAACGACTCTGGACGCGGCGTGCCAAACGCTGTGTCCGAGGTCGGGGTGAATTTCGACAAGTCAATCGGGATCGAGCCTGGGGGATCGCACGCCGTGAACTCGGCAAACCAATTGCGCAGCGTGTTCTTGCACATCCAGAACAGTTCCTTACGAAGGACGCTCGATGCATTAAGCACTCTCGGACCACTACAGTTTCTGAGATTCAATTACCGTTTCATGACCAAGGAACAGTTCCTGTCATCGCCAAGCAGTTTCACCAGAAAAAAAAGCTTGAGGGATTGCTGAGCGTGGTCCGGCCGTCACGCGCTTGGCGTGCCTGGTTGGGCTCTCATCACTTGCAGAGTCGTGGGATCGCGACGGCCCAGGACCTGATTGTCATCGGTCGTGATACTCGTCAACGTCGGATCCGTCTCCCAACAGGTCCCACAGAGACGTTCTTGTTCTCAAGAAAACTAGAACCCTCTGTATCCTTGGATGAGTTCATCCGATCCGCCCTGCCATCGCTTGCCCCCACCCGACGTCTAGCGACCATCCGATCGCTCGCGGAGTCACTTGGGCGTTTGATACGGACTCTCCACGAACGTTCCATCTCACATCGGGACCTTAAAGCATCGAATATTCTCTTGGTCGGCGATCCCCTCGAAGGCCCAGTCCAACTTCATCTCATCGATCTGGTGGGCGTCCAGGTAATCCATCCCCTCCCTCACCATCGACGGATTCAGAACCTCGGTCGACTAGGGACAAGTCTTGTTGAACTTCCTGGTTGGACTTATGTTGATTCGCTTCGCATTCTGAAATCTTATTTGCCAGGTCACTCGATGCCTTCGGACGGCTGGAAACCATATTGGGCTGAAATCCAGCAATGGATCGAACGAAAACAGCAGCGTAACGCAATCCGGGGAAGGCCAATCTCTTAACGAACATCGCATCTCAGAATGCTTGGAGCTTTGATTGGCGATGGAACGTTCCACTATTCAATGTCGAGTTGTCTGCAGCCTTCTCGTGTTGCCCATTACACTCGGGCTGGTACTTGTTTCAGGGATCGGCTGCTCTGTGATCACAACATCAACCCTCACTCGGGGGATTGTAGAGTATTCTGAACCACTTCTGCCCGAGAAGCACCGTCGGAAGTCGGGGATCTTCGTAATTCACTCGCATAAGCCGATCCGGCGTTTAGATCCAGTAATTCACACGTTAAAACAAATCCAGATCCGGGTTCAGAATGAACTCGACCTTATAGCGCGCCCAGGTCACAGACCGATCGACGTCTATATCCTCGAAGATGAGGTGATGCTTGATCATTATTTGACCTTCTATCATCCTGAAATGCCCGCTCGACGTGCGCTGTTCCTCTCCAGTCCAACCGGGAACGCAATCTATGCAGCCCGTGGTGATGAGTTGCATCGGGATCTCCGCCATGAAGCAACCCATGCGATCTTGCACCACGCGGGGATTGTAGTCCCGCTCTGGCTTGACGAAGGACTTGCCGAGTACTTCGAGCTGAGACCAGAGGAAATCGAATCTGAGTCACTGATCAGGTACAAGATCCTTCAGCGAGAGGTCGACGAGGGTTGGTTACCCAATCTCGACCGTCTCGAATCACTCCCAAGTAATGTATCGATGACTGCTACCGACTACCGAGAGGCTTGGGCTTGGACCGCGATGTTCCTCGGGGGATCAGAACGACCTCTCCTACTTCGTTACATTCATCAGGAGCGGTCATTGCTCAACGAGCCGGGTTCCATGGCTGAACAAATCGATCTGTCAAATCAATCGCTGCGATTGCTGTTGCTCGATCGGATCAAGAAAGCAAGTCTAGTCACGCTTGAGAATTAAGCGAGTGATTCATTTCCACTTACAATTCTGAACCTAGAGGCCATTGTATGTTATACCAGTCTCGTCTCATCACGTTATGGCATGAGCACTCTCGAACGCAAGCCGTATCCCAGCGATGTCAGTGACGACGAGTGGCAGTTGCTCCTTCCGTACCTGCTGCTCATGCGTAACGACGCACCCCAACGCTTCTGCGATCTGCGCGAAGTCTTCAACGCCATCGGTTATGTCGCGAGGACAGGATGTTAGTGGCATTTCTTGCCCGAGGACTTCCCATCTTGGACTGCCGTCTACCAGCAGGCCCGACGCTGGATTGAGGGAGTTCGGCCGCACGAGACTCCTCGTCGATCTCTCACGGGTCGCCATCTGGGGATGGAGTGGCGGTGGGTCCAATATGTTGAACGTGATGTTCCGGAAGCCCGATCTTTACCACGAGGGAATTGCTGTCGTACCCAAACCCCAGCCGCACCTCTAAAACGCGTGTTTCCACGAGATCTACTTGCGGACCCGTGAGGTGAATCCGGAGAGCTACCAACGGTCCGCCCTGATCAACTATGCAAGCAGGCTAGAGGGAGATCTCCTGATGATCACTGGTTCCGAAGAGACGAAGATGTACATTCAAGTCATCGAGGGTTCGGTAGACCGCCTGATCGAACTCGGAAAGTCGTACGACTACACGGTGTACCCGCATCGCGATCATGGTCTCGCCGAGGGCTCAGGCACGCTGGTGCACGTACGAATGCTGATCATTCGTTATCTCGTTGAGCACCTTCCAAGTGGGCCAAGATAGACCGAATTGCCGTAGCCGCGGGGAACCGAGATCACGCTCGCCATGGCCTCGGCAACTCTGAAAATCGGAACACCCAAGTTGTTAGCCCGTAAACGTCAAGCCAAGGTTTCAATTCCTAACAAGTCGACAGATAGAAGGCTTCCCCGAGAGATCATCTCATAAGGCACATCTGTTGCGAGACGGAGTTGCGTTGACGGAAATGCCAGGTCACCTCGATACACGATCAGTTGAATCCACTTTGCAGCGTTGCTAGGATTCCTGGTGAAGTGACAGTAATCCTCGGTATGAGACCAGGAACTGATTAACCGGCTAACACGACAGCCTAGAAGCTCCGTTTCACCCTGATCTATTTCGTATGGGCCACCTGACACTCTTCTTCAATTCGCTGTTCATGGCACTGGCGATGTCGGCGCCGTACCTGGTGCTAGGATACATTGCGGCGGCATTGATTAAGGAATACGTCTCGCGTGAAGCACTGGCGAGGCACCTAGGCGACAAAGGTATTCGGCCAATTCTGAATGCCGTCGGCATCGGGGCGATGCTGCCGATCTGCTCGTGCGGGGTAATTCCTCTGGGGGTGGGTGTTCACAGGGCGGGGGCCGCTCGGGGCACGGCACTTTCGTTCATGACAAGCTCGCCGGCGATCTCACCAGTGGCCGTTGTGATGGTGGGCATGATGCTTGGACCGGTGTACCTGGCCACCTACGCCGGCGTTGCGCTGCTCGGCTCGTTCCTGATCGGGTTGATCGGCAATCGGTTGCTCCGCGACGAAACTCGTCCAGTCGCAAACTTCGACGCCATCGTCGATCGGGTCGAGGAAGAAGACGAACACCATGTCCCCGCACCTGAAGCCCGATCGCGGCTCGGTCGTGTGATGCGCTGGGCGTTCTGGGATCTTGGCGCTGGGATCAGTGTCGACTTGGCGATCGGGCTGACCGTGGCGGCGTTGGTGCTCGCATTCTTGCCGATCGAATTGACCGAGGCTTACCTTGGGACGCGGAGCATCTGGTCTTTGTTGCTCGTCATTCTGATCGGAATCCCTGTCTACACGTGCTCGGTGCCTACTATTCCAATCGTGTGGGCGATGTTCATGCGTGGCGCGATGCCGGGCTCGATGCTGGCGTACATGATCGCCGGCCCGGCGACAAACCTGGGCGAACTGAACGCGATCCGGCGGAGGATGGGGCTCAGCACCGCGACGTTTTACGCTGTCAGTTTGTTGACGGTTGCGTTGGTTGGCGGACTGTTCGCTAACCATGTCGTCTTCGCGTCATATGAATACAAGGCTAAAAAGATCGCGGAAAACGAAATGCAAGTACAGGATATCTGCGTGCCGATGATCTTCGGCAACCCGATC